>NZ_CP195119.1:2551969-2870966 GCF_052056915.1 Methanosarcina sediminis
GGCATCCTCGTTAATTACTAGCCCTGCGGTCAGGATATCAATGTTTGACTTGAGCCTTGACATGTCCTGCCAAACATCGGACATGTGGGCGTATTCTGCGTCTTCTTTCCAGACAGGCATGTAATTTATCTGGACTGTAGTCATAAAGGCAACCAGGACACCGATAAGCAGGGCTGCGGCAACGGCGGTGGATACCCCGGACTCGGATCTGCAAAAAGAGGAAATTGTTTTAAAGCCCCTATTTTTCATGTTCTTCCCTTCCGGCTTCATTTTACTTTATTAACTTACATATATTGCTATATAGTCTACATTCAGGCTTTTTTCATTATCACCTGTATTTGCTGTTGCCAGTAGCCGAACTTTAAAATTCGCCACATCCTCAGTACAGTTTATGTAGGCAGATAGGTCCTTTGATTCGGACGTAAATGAATTGTGTTCCGGGAGACTTTCTTCATGCCACTCCCTGGAGGGGTCCTGATCCCATATCTGCAGTTTTAAGTCTCTGCATGAGTGATCGTTCACTCTGTAAACAATAGTGAGGTTCACATTCGTAACATTGCCCCCAGGTCCGATACCCCATAAGGATGGGTGCACTCCAAAATTAAACTCTTCGTATATATTAGAATCTTCTGGGTTAGGTGGGCAATAGTTAGTATGATACATATCACCGGTTTCAAAAACATCGAAGGGGGTCGCGGAGCCGTTGACTGACGTATCTGTCACTGCTCCCTGGGGAGTTACCCAGTCGGAACTGGTTTCCCCCAGAGAAAGAGTCAGGAATTGGATAACCTGTCTTGAAGTTTTATCTATCAGGAAGACCTTGACTTCGTCTTCATTCGTAATGCCACGCTCCCATGCACTATCCGTATCAATCTCTATTATATCTCCCAGTTGCCAGCTACTCTTGTTTCCGAGGTTTGTGTAAATTTCGGATGAGTTATACACATACCTTTCTCCGTTGATGCTTGCAGCTATTTCAAGGGCGTCGGTTTCGAGAAATTCTCCTCCGCTGTGTTCCAGGTAGATCTTATCGGCATCCGCATCCATCCATTCTTTTACCTGGGTGTGGGGAATGTCAGTAGCTCCGTCATATGTGGATATGAATATGGCAATAAAACTTACAAGAAGGACTGCTATGGTCGTAAGGAGGACCTCTCCCATAACCTCCGAAACAGCAGAACGGTTTCTTATGATTTTTTTTAAATCAGGCAAAAGGATTCCTCTCTTTATCAACTTTTTTCCTCAATGTAATTTTTTCCGCTCTCTGGGCTTGGGTAGGTAAAATTTTTCAGCTTTTTCTTTTGATTTTTTCAGTTCCTTACTCGATCCATAATCCCAGATAATCGATGTTTACTTCTTTTTGAGAATGTTCATCAGCGTTAGTTACGGCTTCAAGCCTTACCGTGAAATTAGCCAGGTCTTCGGTAGTGTTGATGTGGTCTGTAAGGTCTATATATTCGGCAGTGAAGGCGTTTCTCTCTGGAAGTGTTACATTTCTGTAATACCAATTTGAAGAATTGTCTATGTCATAGAATCTTAATTGTATTTTCAGGATAGAGTTGTCGTTTGTCCTGTAGACTATTTTGAGCGTTACATTTGAGAGGCTGTCTCCAGGTCTGTATCCGTACATGCAGGGATTAACCCCGAAATCGAATTCCTGGTATATCGTCGGGATCGTTTCGTTCCCCTCCCTCTCCGGGGTATGATACACAGTATATGTACCTTCATCATCACTATTCTCTTCAAACTGGACATGGTAGAGTTCTGCTGAGCCACCGGGTGAGGTGTCACGTGCTCCTCCTATTGGGGTGATCCATCCAATTTCATATGGAGTTTTCCGGAAATCTGTCGTAAGCTTGACTTTCTGGATCAGCTCTTTTGTGGGAGTGTCAACAATATAGAGGTCTATCTGGTCGTAGTCCTTGAGATCAAGCCCCCATTCGCTGCTCGCATTGATGGTCAGAACTTCCCCGAGATCCCAGTGGCTTTTGTTGCCCAGGTCTTCGTAAATTTCAGGGGATGTATGGACATATCTCACCCCGTTGATATTGGCTACTATTTCCAGTTCGTCGGTACTTATCGCTTCTCCGGAGCAGTGCTTGAGGTAGATGGTATCTTCCGAGGTGTCCATCCACTCCTGCAGGCTGGCATGGGGGAAGTCTTCCGGGCCTCCCCGGGAAAATACGAACGCTCCCTCGACGCTGAGCATGATGACTACAATGCCTATGAGGAGCGCCACCCCCATTGTTTCCGATACAGCCCGGTCATTTTTCATGATAGTTTTTCTCTCAGGCACCTGATCTCCCCTTTTCACTGCCTCAGACAAAGAATGTGAACAGCAGATACGTGACTATCATCATGCTGACGCTGTACTTCAGGCCCATGTATGCCGAGCCGTGCCCCATCTTCCCGGCAACCAGTCCCGAAGTGAAGCCCTGGACCAGGGCCGAGTGGAACATGAGCATCGTGTACTCCTCGATATTGAAGAAGCTGTTCCCAACCCCTCCGTACCCGCCTCCGTTGGCCGAGTTTTTAAATGAGGCGCTTTCGGGGAAGAAGTACACGCTCAGGATGTAGACGATGAAGAGGAAGACAAAGAAAGCCACGTAGATGGTGAAAATGTAGATCACCATTTCCGATGAGCGTTCTTTCTTCAGCCTTTCCTCGCTCTTGACCTGTTCCGAAGTGATGTAAAGTACGTTTTTCAGGTCGCTTGTGGATTCATTCGCCTTTATGAGGGTATGAAGGATCCGTGTTGACACGGCGGTCCTGATACTATTTTCAAGTTTCATCAGGGCTCTTGAAGTGGAAGTTCCCCAGGAGATGTCTTCCTTCAGTTTCTTGAGTTCTTTGCTCAGGATTCCCATTTTGGAGTCTGCCATGATTTTCAGGGAATTGGAAAGCAGGATTCCCGAGTCATTCATGCTGGAAAGGCTCCTCAGGAATTCGGGCATCCTCTCGTCAATCTTCCGTATCCTCCAGGCCCTGATCTCGTAAAAAATAATGAAGGGAATCAGGGCTACGGAAAGGAAAATTACAATGTAATCATCAAGCCCGGTGAACAGTTCAATGCTGTTGCTGCTGATGTGGGCAAAGTTGGGGTTCCAGTGGAAGCCTAAATCCATATTCGGAATTGTACTCGGGAGCCGGGCAAGATAGAATAACCCCAGAGGGATTCCGAAAACGAAAGTGTATCTGGGCTCGTCCCTGATAGACCTGTAAGGGTTGAATATGATTTCCCTTATATTGAAAAGCTGCCTGTATAGGCGGAACTTTTTCTTCCGCTCTACCTCTTCCTCTTCACTCAGGCCGGAATCGATCTCGGGAATATCGGAAAGGTTCAGGGAAAAGCCGGAAACCTTGGCTTTTTCAGGGTTCAGGCCAAGTTCTCCTATGGTGTCCAGGAGCACAAGGAAAAGCATGCTTGACAGGGGGATTATCACGTAAATGAGCATGTAGAGGATCTGAGCCGAAGCCGGCCGGAAGAATTGAAGCACGACAAGGGTTGTCATTATGAAAAGGGGGCCTGCTACCAGCACTGTCACATAAACTTCAGCCAGGACGTCAAGCCTCTTTAACAGGTTCCGGTTTGCCAGTTCGGCCATATCCTGATACTGTTCGGCTTTATTTTTAATGTATTCCGTCACGCTCCCGCTGCTTGAAACAAGGATCAATCCTTCTATAAAATCCTTGAAGCGTTCCGAAGGGGTCCGTTCCTTGGCATCTTTAAGGGCGGTTATGAAATCTTTGCCCAGGTAGTCCATATCCCTCACGATATAGGATATTTCCTCGGCACTTGCCCCAAAGATATGTGTATAGGAGCTTAAAGACCTGAATACGTCAAAGAGAGACATGCCCCCTTTTGTCAGGGCATAAATGTAGGTTACTGCCGGGAGCATGGATTTTTCTATACAGGCATTGCGGATATCCGCCTGAAGATAGGGGTAGATATATGCAAGGCCGAAGATGAACAGAAACCCCAGCAAAAAGAAAACGATGGCGCTTAAAATTGCGAGGAAGTATAGGTGGTCCCCTGCAAAGCCGACCCGCACGGAGTCCGCAAAGAGACTGAGGCGTGCCCCGGGATCTGCAAATGTCTTAAAGCCCAGCCATAGCCCGAAAAACCCTCCGATGAAACCCGAGAGCAGTGAATAAAATAAGGTCGAAGCCAGGTACTGGTCCACGGGCGTGGAAATGTGCGATTGGCGTATCTTTACCCTGAGCTCTTTGAAGCTCTCTTTATTTTTATAAAGATAATCCCCGAAAGCCTGATACGCTAGCTCGTCCACAGGTGTAAAAGTCATATGCTCCCCCCTTCAACTCACCATAGTTTCGATCATATCCTTCAGGTTGTCATTTTCTATGTATTCCATGACCATCTTCGGATAGCTCTGATATGCCTGCACCACCAGGGACACCTGGATGTAATCCCTCATGTCCTTCTCGTACATGTAGGTCAGGATTTTCATCCTGTTTTCAATTTCCTGCCGCAGTCGGCTGGTATCCCAGCCCCGCACATGCATGATGTCCTGAAGGAGGTAAGAGTCCCCTACCTTGGCAAAGCAATCCCCTGAAGGTTCCCAGTTGAAAAGTTCGTTTATGCTCAGGTCTTCGGTTTCCGGGTCCACGTTAAGGACTTCCACGAGGCTCCGGCTCCTCCTCACTCTTTCCTCTTCTATGTATACCTGCTCCTGGATACAGAGCACGTCCAGGGACTGCAGCATAAGGTGAGGCACGTTGATTGGTTCGTGGGTAAGCCTGTTTATGACGGTCTGGACGTCCCCTGCGTGCATGGTCGAACTGGTCGCGTGTCCCGTAGACATCGCCTGGAATAAAGTAAGGGCTTCATTGCCTCTCACTTCACCCACTATGATATAATCCGGGCGCTGCCTGAGGGAAGCCCTCAAAAGGTCGTACATGGAAACTTCGCCGGCACTGTCGGAGGTGAAGCTTTCTCTTGAGATTCCGGAAATCCAGTTGTTGTGGTAGAGTAAAAGTTCCCTGGTGTCTTCGATGGAAACGATCTTTGCGGTGGAAGGCATGAAAAGGGAGGTCGCGTTAAGCATTGAAGTCTTCCCTGAAGCAGTTCCGCCTGCAAAAAGAATGTTATAGCCGTTTTCAATGACAAGCCAGAGATAGATTAGCATTTCCAGGTCACATGTCTTGAAATTGAGCAGGTCGATAGGAGTGATAGGGTCTTTCCTGAACTTACGGATGGTAAAGGTACTCCCGCGGGGTGTGATCTCCCTGCCGAGCATTGCCTGGAGCCTTGACCCGTCAAGGATTGTCGCGTCCACGATAGGCTGGCTCACGGAGATATGCTTGTTATTCAGCTGGCACATCTTGATTACCAGAGAATCAAGCTCTTCTTCTTCAAAGGAAATGTTGCTTTCGATGTTAAAATACCTGGTGTGGTAAATGTAAACGGGAACCCCCACCCCGTCACATGAAATGTCTTCAATATAAGGGTCATAAAGAAGAGGATTGATTTTTTCGTAACCAAGCAGGTTCCTTCGAAGGTAATACATAATCCTGTAAAGGGTTGATGTTGAAAGTTCGGCCCTGTAGCGTTCAAGCAGGTAAAGAGTTCTGTCAATCAGGAGCGTTTCCTTTTCGAATCTGGAAGTGGTGGGGTTCAGGACCAGGATGTCCTGGAAGTCTTCATAGATCCGTTCTAGCAGTTCTTTTTCGAATTTCGTCAGGGCAGGTTCAACCAGCTTGTAATACCTGGTTCTCTTATCTTCAAGAATTGATATAAACGCATATGGCTCCTGAATCCAGTACCTTTCTACTTCCTTTAATCCCTCGGGCACTTCAAACGAAATGAGTGGGCCATCTATTTCAGGTTTGTAATCCGGAAGGGTACGCAGAGGTTTTTCAAAAAGGCTTTTTGCCTTTTCCATTATTTCCGCTATAAATTCATTATTTTCAATCAACTCGGAAATAAAGCCATATTTTCCTGATATTTTTTTACCGCTTCCCTTTTTTGCGGCTTCGGTTGTTCCCCCCAAATCTGGAATTTTCTCTTCCAGTTCCTGAGTAGTCTCCCCTAACTCCAGCGTTGTTTCCTCTAACTCCTTAGTTGTTCCCTCTAATCCCTGAGCAGTTCCCCCTAATTCCAGTGTTATTTCTTCTGACTCCTGAGCAGTCTCCCCTAACTCCTGAGTTGTTTCCTCTAACTCCTGAGCAGTTTCCCCTGGCTCCGGAGTTGTCTCCCCTAGCTCCAGAGTTGTTTCTTCTAGCTCCAGAGTTGTTTCCTCTAGCTCCAGAGTTGTTTCCTCTAGCTCCTGAGTTGTTTCCTCTAGCTCCTGAGTTGTTTCCCCTAGCTCTGGAGTTGTTTCCTCCAAATCTTGAGCTATTTCTTGCGAATCTCGAGGCATCTCCATCAAATTATATAGAGATTAACATCTTATAAAAACTTTCTATCACTCTGTCCTATTTTATCTAATTTTTATCCTTTTTTTCTTTGTTAATATCTATATATTTTTATCCTTCTAGCCACCTATTGCGCATGTTATCGATTAAATATTTCTGTTACCAATTTAATGTTTATTCTTTTTCTGAATTAATATTGAAATAGATAATATCTGGACATATATCTTCATAAATATTTAATACTGAAACTGCTTCATAATCGGCTGCGGAACCAAAAATAAATCAAAAAAGTTTGAAACCTCTGGGTCCCGGGCTTTATTTTATCCTGATCCCGGACGAGGTCAACTCAAACTGGACGTTTTCAAGGGAAAGCTCTGTAGCGCGCATCTTTGCTACCGAAAGGTAGCGTGAAAATTTTCCACTTAAGGCATCTTCCCTGAGGTTCAGTTCGATTTTCCCAAAGACCAGGTAGTCTGCAAAACCCTTAAGCTGCCGGTGAGCACGGTCGTCCATGAGGAAAAGGGATGTGCACCCGTGTTCTGCCAGGATTCTGTAGATTGGGTCAAACTTTTTGAAGGGGTCCCCTCCAACACAGCCCTGCGTACTTGTGAATGCCCCAAGGCTGTCCTGAACAACAACTTCAACATCTTTTGAGAGGATTTTTATTTGTGATATCCTGTCTTTTTCCCTGATTTCAAGCCCTTTTCCCAGACGCGAAGAAGAAATTGTTTCCCGGATTCGGTTCTCAAAAACATTTTCTACCACAAGTGTTCCTGAATCTATAAAGGGTTCAAGGTCCATTCCCAGGTCTTTCGACTGCAGGATCAGGTCTTCCAGAAGTCCTCTGGTCAGGATCAAAAGCCCTTTCTTTCCGGCGCTGCAGTTACTGTACAAAAAATGTATCCCGAAGATTGTTTTTCCGGAACCTGTGGGTCCTGTGATGAGGATTCCTTTTCCTTCAGGGTACCCGCCTCCCAGGTAGGGGTTCAGGTCCTCGATTCCGCTTGTTATTCGCTCCATGTTTCGTGCTCCGAAGCTTGATTTTTTTAAAATCTTTTATATTGCCTTATCAGGGAACCCCTGAACTTTTAGCCCCGGGGTAGTTGACTTCTTGCTCTAATGTGTATGGAACTTCTATACAAATTTCCTATATTAACTATAGCCTGTATCCCGGAGTAGCAGGGATTCAGTCCCCGGGTGAAAGGGACTCAGCCAACCAGGGCTTTGAGTTCGTTGACCGCGTTTACCAGAATGTCTACTTCTTCTTCGGTATTGTACAGTGCAAAGGATGCCCTTACCGTACTATCCACTTCCAGAAAGCGGACGCTGGGGATTGCGCAGTGATGGCCGCTTCGGACGCAGATTTTCCTGCTCTGGTCCAGGATCAGGGCAACGTCATGGGCGTGCAGCCCACGGACGTTGAAGGGCACGACCCCAGCCCTATTTTCGGGGCCGTAAACCTCCACATGTTCAAGTTCGGAAAGCCTTCTTGCCGTCTCTCGTGCAAGCATAATTTCCTGCTTTTCTATTTCGGAAACTCCGATCTCCTTTACATATTCAACTGCCCTTCCAAGCCCGATTACACCGGGGATGTTTGGGGTTCCGGCTTCAAAGCAGGCCGGGGAAGGTTCCAGGACAAAAGAGAGCCCGCTTACTTCCGAGACAGCCCCACCTCCAACGGAGGCACTTTCGAGCTCGTCCGGCTCCTTTATGTACAGGACCCCCGTGCCCTGGGGACCGAGGAGGCCCTTATGGCCTGCGGTCGCAAAAAAGTCGCAGCCAAGTGTGGAGAGATCAACTGGCATGTGTCCTGCGGACTGGGCGCCGTCAATCAGGATCTTTATGCCATGCCTGTGGGCAATTTTCGTAATCCGTTCCACATCCTGGACGGAGCCAAAGACGTTTGAGGCCTGGGTTACCGCAATAAGCTTCGTCCTGTCGGTGATGGCAGTTTCTATGACAGCCGGATCGATCCTGCCTTCCCTGTCAGGGTGTACGACCGTTATGTTTACCCCGAACTTTTGCAGGCGTAGCCAGGGCAGAAGGTTGGAATGGTGTTCTATTAGGGTTGTGATGATGTGGTCCCCTGCTTCCCAGGGGCAGCTATTTGCCACGAGGTTTATCCCTTCCGTGGTGTTTTTTGTAAAAACGGTCTTTGAGGGTTCGCTATTCAGGAAACGGGCTACCGTTTCCCTCGCGTCTTCATAGTGGTTTGTGGTCTCGCGGGCCAGGCGGTGGGCTCCCCTCCCGTGATTGCCTGCGTATCTATAGAAGAATTCATTCATGGCTTCAACCGCAGGTACCGGGGTCTGCGTGGTCGCCGTACTATCGAGGTACACGACTTCTTTTAAAACAGGGAAATCTTTGCGAACCGCATATACATCGTACATGCTTTTTTCTAGGTAAGATTAAATAAAAAAAGTTTGTGCAGGTTTATTTTCCCTGCATCCCGCCTATCATAAAGCGGTAAAGGTCTAATTCATCTGTGTCCAGGCTGTCAGTACAGCCTTTTACAACAGTATGGTAGCTGCTGTTCATACAATTTTCTTTTCTATATTCTTTGCGTTTTCTATATTCCGGATTTAATTCACTCATTAAATCCCTCCTGTCTCTTCAATGTTACACGCCAAGCTCGAAGGGTCAAAATTTCATTTGTTTCTGAAAAGAATATATTACTCATTCCTGAAACAAAACCCCACACGAACATGGCAAACTTCATTTCTGTTTCCCAAAGTACAATATTACTTGGTCATAATGATATATAATAATTCCGGAAAAATTTTGAATGAACAGCCCAGAAAGGTTTTTGGAACTTACTTTTTTGTTTCCAGGTTTGCCATAAGCCCGGAGAGGTTAGCAGGAATCGCCCCGATTGCCGTGCAGGTCTCAAGGGAGAGCCCCTTGCAGGTTATGTCCAGATGGTACTTTCCTCTCCCGAAAAGCTCTTTTGGAAGCCCTTTTCTCCCGAGCCCCACAAGGAAAAGAAATGACCTGTTCCGGAGCGCTTCTTCGGCAATCTGCACAGGCATGATCTTTTTTTTCGGGTCGGGTTTCGAAGTGGTTATAACGATTTCCCCGAACTGGGCCTGGAACCCTTTCTTTGGCAGGTCGAAGACCGAGAGGTGGTTGGTCTCGTAAAGGGTCTTAAGGTAACTTCCCGACTCCCCGATTGTGGTCTTGTCCATAACGAAAGCTACCAGCTCTTCGGCTGTCATTTTGAAAGGAAAGTCAAAAAGGGCCAGGTGGAAGCCAAAAGCATGGCAGATGGGTGCGGCTCTTGCGATTGCCCGGTAGTGCGCGTCAAGGACCTTGATCTTGTCGTAAGTATTCACGATTCCGAGGGTGAGCATAAGGTGCCTCATTGGGCTTTTTCGTAAAATAATGTTTCGTTAAAAAGCTGCCGTCATTTATCAGTTATTCGCTTCTCAATTATTATACTTGCCTGGGTTTACCTGCACCCTTTACCTCCGGCTTTTCCGGTATTTCAGCGCATGCTGGGAGCAGTTCCCGAAATGTTCGCAGCTTTTGCAGTCTTCCCATAGCCGGAGTTTTTCGGAATCCGGGATTCTCACAAAACCGAGTTTTTCAAAAAAGCCCGGAGCAGTAGTTTTTACGTAAAGTTCGGCATCCTGCCCCACTGATGTTGAAATAACCCGGTCCACAAGCCTGCTGCCTATCCCCTTCCCCCGGAAGTTAGGGTGGATCGCAATGGAATGGATTTCAAGAAACTCTTTTTCGGAAAAACCGCTTCGGATAAGGGCAGCACAGCCCAGAACTTTCCCTTCCCCCTCCGCAAGCACGAAATCTTCTGCTTTGAGTTCTTCCATATCCAGAAAATAGGTTGATAGAAGCCTCTGAATTGCCGGGAGGTCGGATTTCTCGGCTTTTCGTATAAAAATTGCTGTCATTTTCTATCAGTTGTTTTATTTTCCCTGGTCTTATGTTTTATTTTTCCGGATCCTGTGTTTTTATTTATCCAGGTTCTGTATTTTTTCTTCTCCCTCTCCTTCTTTAGCTTTTTTTCGGAGAAAAGGTTCATCCATGCTCCCGCTTCGGAAGCCTTCAAGGTCGAGGGTTACGTAGTCGAAACCGGTATCCTTCAGGTTTTCAGAAATCTGCACACTATGGCGCAGGATTTCCGGGAAATCTTCCGGCGGGACTTCAATCCGTGCCATATTGGAGTGCATCCGAACCCTAAACTGGGTGAAGCCCAGGGAGAAAAGGTATTCTTCGGCTTTTTCAATTTTCCTAAGAGCTTCTGCCGTTATCGGCTGCCCGTATGGAAAACGGGTTGCAAGGCAGGCCATGGAAGGCCTGTGGGCTGCTGAAAGGGAATAGATTGAGGCTATTTGCCTTATTTCATCTTTTGTGACATCGAATTCCGCGAAGGGAGATAGGACCTTATCTCCGGCTTCCCGGATTGCCCTGTATCCCGGGCGGTTTTCACCTTTGATTTCCGAAGCATTTGTCCCCTCAAGCACGATGTTGTATCCATTTTCTTCCGCAAGTTCGATCAGGGTGTCCAGCAGGGATTTTTTACAGAAATAGCACCTGTTGATTGAATTTGCAGTAAAGTAGGGAGCGCTCAGGTTGGAAAAAGGAAGTATCCTGTGAGGAATTCCTATCTCACAGGCTGTCTCAACGGCAGTTTCAAGCTGCCTCTTTGGAAAGAGTGGGGAGTCGAGGGTCACGGCAAGAGCTCTGTCCCCCAGCACTTCATAGGCCAGGGCTGCAAGAGCTGTACTGTCCACTCCTCCGGAAAAGGCAACAACCGCGCTTTCTCTGGCTTTGATTGCCTTTTTTATCTTTTCGATCTTCTCAATGGCCATTGGTTACACCATTAGTTATACAATCATAGTCCGGATCGTAAATATTTGCACTTATATTATAACCGCGGAAGACACAGAAAGCACTGAAGGATTGTGCCCCTATTTCTTTTATTCCGTGTTTTCCGTGCTTTCTGTGGTTAAACTTTCACTTGAGGTTGGTGAAGGAATTTGGGTATTTGACTATAGTTCCCCTTTGGTTACTGATTTTGACTAATAAGCTATATGTATTTGCCACCCTTAAGAAAGGTATTATCGATTATAGACAGAAATTCCAATAAAATAATTCGCCGACACAAACAGGGTTTGCCGGCAAATCACCTGAAGATGGAGACCTTAGATGGCATTATTCGGAACAAATGGTGTACGTGGTACCGCCAATGAATACATAACCCCCGAAATGGCAGTCAATGTGGCGCGGAGCCTGGGGACTTACATGGGCTCGAAGGGTACGGTTGCGATAGGGAGCGATACCCGCATTTCGGGCCAGATGCTCAAGTCCGCCGCAATCGCCGGGGCTCTTTCCATGGGTCTTAGCGTCATTGACGTGGGAATGGCTCCTACCCCTTCCATCCAGTACTATGTCCGTGATTTTGCCGATGCCGGGATCGTGATTACGGCTTCCCATAACCCGCGGGAGGATAACGGGATCAAACTGATTGCCGGAGACGGTTCGGAATTCCCCCGGGATGGGGAAAGGGATATTGAGAAAATCTACTTTTCAGGGGAATATTCCCCCGTTTCCTGGGAAAAGACAGGGGACTTCAAAACCGATCCCGGGGTGAATGAATATTACCTCCGGAACGTCATCCGCTCCGTGGATACCGAAGCTATCCGGAAACGCAGGTTCAGGGTTGTGGTGGACACGGGCTGCGGGGCAGGTGCCCTAACCCTCCCTTTCCTGCTCAAAGAACTTGGCTGTGAGGTGCTGACCCTGGGCGCCCAGGTTGACGGGACTTTTCCCTGGAGGAACCCCGAGCCCACCCCCGACGCCCTGACCGAGCTTTCCGAACTTGTGAAGAAGACCGGGGCAGATTTCGGGGCAGCTCATGACGGAGACGCTGACCGCATAGTCTTCATGGATGAAAACGGGGCTTTTGTCAACGAGGAAGTCCTGCTTTCAATGATGGCAAAGTACGTGCTCGAACAGAAAAAAGGGCCTGTTGTGACCCCGGTTAGCTCTTCTCAGCGCATGGCTGATGTTGCGGCGGAAGCAGGGGTCGAACTGCACTGGACTGCAGTCGGGTCCATCAACGTCGCCCGCAAAATGATGGAAATAGATGCGGTTTTCGGGGGGGAGGGAAATGGTGGGTTAATTTTCCCTGAGCACCAGTACTGCCGGGATGGGGCCATGGCCTGTGCAAAACTCCTTGAAATTATGGTCGGGGGAAAGAAGCTGTCCGAACTTACGAAGACCGTGCCGGAATACTTCAATGCAAAGACGAAAGTACCAGTTGGGGACCTTCAGGCTACCCTGGAAAAGGTGAAAGCCGAAGTTGCAGGCAGCGGGGTCAAAATGGATACCATCGACGGAGTCAAGCTCTATTATGAAGACGGTTGGGTCCTGATCCGGCCTTCGGGCACCGAACCTATTTTCCGAATCTTTGCGGAAGCAAAGACCGAAGCAAGGGCTGAAGAACTGATGAACCGGGGTCTGGAACTTGTTCGAAAGGCTGAAGAAAGCTGAATTTCTTCTCCTCTTCTCTTTCTCTCCCTTCTTTTCTTTCTTCCACCTCTCAATCCTTTATCTCAGCAGGTGGAAAGGCCCCCTCCTCGACTTTGAAGGAAACAAGGAGGTGTAGTTCATTTGGAGCGTATGAGGCTTAACTTTTTTATCATAGAATAAAAGGTATAAAGTATGAACACCCCTGCTGCGGCAAACCAGGCAAATTTGGCGTAATTGACGCCTGCAATCCAGAGCAAGAGGATGATTATCATGATGGCTAAAAGAGCTATTCTAATGGCTAACTCCATTTCGTATCCCCCTACTTTTGTATGGGCTCAAAACCTTATGAGGGTTCCGATAACCTCTGCCTCGTTTTCATTTTTCTCGGATATTTTTTGACTTTCTGTTTCTTTCTGCAGGAAATCAGATGATTGTGGGTCATGTTTAATCTTGGATTGTCTTATTTGTATCATTTAGTGTGTATTATTTTCATATAAATAACAATAAATTATAAATACATTGAACACTTTATTACTTATTGGGACTAGGTGTCCATACAGATCAAGTATGCCGGTATGAGCGCCTCCTAAATTAAAAATGAATCAGAAAGCTCAAAAGGTCATATGATCGAAAGGACATACCTGAAAATACAAGATCAGAGGACAGACCTAATTAACGAATAGACATCATTAGCGAACAGATGTCTATTAAAACGCCATTAAAAACTACAGGATCAAAGACGAACTTTGGTCATAAAGGAAATAGCTGGTAAAAACGGTAAGTTAAAGTCGGAAAATAAACCTGGAACGAAATAAGACCTGAAAAAGAAGCATTTACTCAAACACATAGCCTAAAAAGAATAGGGATTAGACCGCAAAGCCGGCTTTTAAATGAGCACCTGCCGGCACTCACTCTAATCTCTTCTCAATCTTATCTATTCAACTTTCCCTATCTTGTTTCCCCTGCTTTACTTCCTTTCCCCTCAAATCCCCTTTCCCTAATCTTCCTTTAGCTCCTCTTCCATCTTTGCATATTCTTCCTTGAGGAAGATGTGTTTTACAGTCCAGTTTACCACATATTTTTATTTTTTTGATCTAAATTCCGATAATTATGGTTTTTCTCTCAGTGTTTCTCCCAGTACCCGGTTAATTTTCCGTGGAGGGCCAGTTTCCCGAGTTCGCGCCGGACTTTGTCGCTGATTTCGTTAGGGGCAACTGATGAGTATGGGGTTCCGGGCAGAGGGGTAAGGTAATGAGCCCGGACAGTCCCTCCCTTTTTGCAGATCCAGCGGACAAGGTCCAGGCTTTTTTCCTGGTCTTCCTCGGTTTCGGTGGGAAAGCCGAAGATAAAGTCTACTGCAGGGACTATTTCGTGTTCCAGGCAGCATTCTACGGCACTGATGCTGTCTTCTACGGTATGCCCTCTTCGGATTTCTTTTAAGATGCGCTCGCTTCCCGACTGGGCTCCCAGGCTCAGGCTCTGGTTTGCGCAGTATTCGCGGACAAGTTCCACGGACATGTCGTTCACAAATTCGGGGCGCACCTCGGAAGGGAAAGTCCCGAAATAAATCTTTTTTCCGGGCATTTCGTGCAGGGTCGAAAGCAGTTTCTCAACCTTATCCAGCCTGGGGTGGATCCCGTCACTCCCGTAAGCAAAGGCATTGGAAGCTATGAATCTGAGGTCATCGTAGTGCCTGGCATTCCGGACTATAGTGTCAATGCTCCGGTGCCTGACTTCCCTCCCGAAAAGCCTCGGAGTCTGGCAGTATTTGCATCCCCAGGGGCAGCCCCGGCTGATCTCGATCGGGGCTCGGAGCTTCTTCGGGTTAAAGCAGGGGTAATTGTCCAGGTTTACGTGGGGCCTTTCCGGGGTTTTGACGATTTTCCCGGTTCCGGGGTCTTTGTATGCTATTCCCCGGACCTTTCCCTGGTCTCCTTTTTCCTGTAGGACCTTTACCAGTTCGGGAAGGGTCTCTTCTCCTTCCCCGAGCACAACGTAATCAAAATATTCCAGGGTTTCTTCGGGAGCCCCCGAGGGGTGAGGGCCTCCTGCAATGAAGATGGAGTTTGTACCTGCATTTTTTACTTCTTTGAATACATTTGCTGCCTGGCGTGTGGTAAAACTGTAGATCACGATCCCTTTTCGGGGCATGTCAGTAAAACCTGCTTCCGGCAGCATGGGGGAGAGAACTGCAAAGCTGTATGAATTTTTCTTGCTATAGCGGAAATTCACATCCATTACTTTCACCTTTTTTACAGGGCTTTCAAAGGAAAGGGTGGGTATCATAGGGAAGTTTTAGAAAAACAAGTAAATTCAAAGCTGTCAAGTAAATCGGCTGAGAGATTATATCCTAAACAAACCTGTGAAGAACAAATCCCATAGCACGGTAAAAAGTGCTATGGGGATTTTTCTACTCTGATGGAAATTATCTGATTACCCTTGAAATTCGATGAGGGATACGGTCAATAGGTAAATTGGTCATTTTGTGCCGTCATCATTTTTTTCTTTTGTACTAAATAATTTCCGAGATTTGCGGAAAATACTGCAATCATACAACAAAAGATAGCAATGGAATAACCCAGCGGCATGCCATTCATTGCGCAAATAAGCATATTTACAGCTGAGATCAGTACTGCTACCGATGATATGACGCAAGCGATTCCCACAATTTCGGCACTTTTTTTCATCCTGCCTCATCCTTTTAGAAAATATAATATTTACTCGTCCTGTCCATATTCCAAATTCACAGGGGAATATAAATTTTTCCTGCGTAACAGTATACCATAACACTTTACTTGCGTAAAGTGAAAAATCATGAATTTTTCAGCCACTTATGGGCTGTTTGCGCTTCACACACTCCCAAACAAAGTAGTGTATAGGCAGCTTAATTATGGTGCATAGAACTTCAGCCCATAAATTTGAACGGAACCAGGGTAAAGCAGAGCATCCCCATAATAAAGGTTATGACCCCTATCAGGATACGTTTTTTGTCAAGTTCCACTTTGTCGTGGAGGGGAGATGGATGTCCTGCGGCTGCAAAGAGCGAAAGGAATAGCGCCCAGAAGATCCAGATTAACCCGTCCTCCTTCAACCAGTAACTTACATAAAGCCCTGTGCTTAGAAGAACAAAGGGCATGGCTGTTGAGACGTAGGCTGCCTTTTTCCCGAGCATCGCCCTGAGCACGTGCCCGCCGTCGAGTTGCCCTGCGGGGAGCAGGTTCATGAGGGTTACGAACATCCCCACCCAGCCTGCAAAGGCCACAGGGTGCAGGCTATCTCCGGTTACGCCCAGAAGCTTCTGGATGATTATGAAAAGCGGGGGCAGGCCCAGGTCGAGCATCAGGACGTTTGGCAGTGGGTCTACTCTGGGAACTTCCAGGGAGAGCCCTATGAAAGTAACCGCGATTGAGACCAGAAGCCCTACTATGGGTCCTGCTATCCCCACATCAAAGAGGGCCTTCCGGCTAGGGATGGGGCCCCTGTACTTAATGACCGCTCCCATTGTGCCGATGAAAGTTGGAAATGGAATAAAATAAGGAAGGGAAGTCCTCATCCCGTGGTACTTGGCTGCCACATAGTGTGCCATCTCATGGGAACCGAGCACGGCCATGATGGCAAGGGTGAAGGGAAGTCCTCGGATAAATTCCAGAGGTTCGTTTCCAAGGTCTACCCCGAACATCACGGCTCCTGAAATCATGGTGGTAAAAATCGTCGCAACAAGGAGGCCAAGGTTCACCCAGGGTTTTTCCCGGGCAGTCTTTTCAGGGGCGATAACCAGGACATGTTCCCCAAGTTCGTATTTCAGGGAAAACTCAAGCTTCCGCTGCTGGAGGGGGGGCCAGAGTTCCTGTGTAATGTGTTCAGCGTCGGTTTTCGGGGTCCCGTAGAAATAGAGGGCTTCTCCTGAATTCTGGATCTCGTATACTTCAAAGACCCTGATAATGAAAGGGTATATGCGTGAAACTATTTCTTCGGCGTCGAAATTTTGCTTGTGCTTCCGGCGGTTTTTATCTGCCTGGTTCATTGTGAGTCTCTTATATGTAAGTTTGAAGCTTTTTTCTGGTTTGCTGGTTTCAAGCTTGAATATAATGCTTCATTTGACTTTAATTTTCAGTTTGAACTTTTTATTCAAGGGTTTCCACACACCCGTTGCTCCCATTCACGCGGACCACGTCCCCATCTTTTAAGACTTCGTAGGGGTCCTTTTCCAGCATGTCCACAAGAGGGATTTCCGAAATTATTGCGCCCACGGCTACAATGGGTTCGGTTTCGAGGTTGATGATCGCAACAGGGGCAGCCCCGTTTTTCTTTAGCTGGTACATTACGTATGAACCCACGGTTGAACCTTTCCCGTGGGGGAAGACAAGGACTTTTCCCCTTATGGATTTTCCTTCAAGGGCGTGACCTTCTTCAACAACAATCCCTGTCTGAGGGTCCACACTGCCCAGGAAAGATATCGGATCCCTGGAAAGCAGCACTTCTCCTTCCGCAGAGCCCCGGGCAATCGTCCGGCCGTTCAGTTTAATGGGAACCACCTTCCTTTTTCTCTTTCTCAGGCCTTTTATTTTCCCATTTTTCCTCTTCCATTTCCTTTTTCTCTTTTCTCTCCTTTCCTCCAAGAGCTTCTTCTATGCAGGCTTCCATGCTCCCGAAAACCGTTTCAGCCCCGCACATCCCCGGCACGTAAGCAAAGGCTTTCCCTGAGTTTACCATGACGCAGGAATACCTGTTGGTTGCGGGGGAGACCACCATGCATGTGTCGCAGACCACTTTTGCCCCGCTCTTTTCAATGGTTTCCATGTATTCGGGGAAGCGGTTTGCAAGTTCCCTGGAAGTAAAGACCCAGATCTCTTTTGAAACGGTTTTTCCTTTCAAAAGTCCAGCTGCTTCTTTGAGTTCTGCGGCCGAGCAGTGAGGGCAGCCGACTGTGATAAGTTCTGGTTCCCTCCCGGCACCACAGTGCCTCTCGTAAACTTCGTCAAGCTGGCTTTTTTCGATTATGATTTTTTCCTCCGGGGGTTCGAAGTCCTGCCTGCAGGCATCGGGGGTAACTCCTTCCACGTGGTAAAGAGCAACTGCCCCCGACGCTGCCATTGCCGCTCCGAGGGCTTTTAGTTCGTCCGTTTTCGGGGTATTTTGCAGGTGCAGGAGGGGAACCCTGCTCCCCACGAGTTTTCCGGCCACATAGCCCAGTGCTCCGTAATCGGACCTATTCAGGGAACATTCCACTGTAATCGAAACTGTCGGAACCCTGTTCTCGTCCAGGTGGAACCCGTAGTTTGCGGTCTTTCCGAGGAGAGCCGCCGAAAGGGCTGAGGGTCCCCCTTCCCGGTTAGTCCGCGCTCCGAGCACGGAGTTTGCATATGAAACAGCCGAAGATTCGCTCCAGGCCAGGTGGTCACCGTAGCTTACCGAGAAGCCTTCGAGGGTATAGGGGGTGCAGGTACACTCACAGCTGACCCCGAGTTTTTTGTAAGCCTTAACGATTTCCTTTTGTTTTTCCGCAAAGTCAGGGGAGATGTCGAGTCTGTCCCACCTTTCCAGGTCCATTCCGGCAGGGTTCAGGATTGAGGGGACTTTCACTTTTCCTTCAAGGTCCGAAATCCATTCCAGCCCGGCGTCCCCTATGGTCTTGTAGGAAACTCCGGCTATCTGGGCGCTCTTGATGGGAATCAGCCTGTCCGCGCCGTAGATATCTCCCAGGGCTGTCAGGATTTCCAGGGCTTTTCTCAGGGTCTCCCCGGCTTCTCCATTAAGGATCCGTTCTTCTTCTTTCGTAAGGTGCATGGAAATTCACTTATCTGTGATCTGTATACTTTTTTTGAATTATTCTCCGGGGATCACTGCCCTTTCGAAATTCTCTTTTTCAACCAGGACCTTCGTGGCGTCGATCCCTACTTTGGTGGTAGTCCCGTCCGGGGCTCCCCGTGGGTCCAGGGAACTGCCGCGGACGTTGGGGATGGTCAGGATGTCAATGTCTCCTTTGACCCGCGTGGCTACTGCGAATTCCACATCGTTCGGGTCAAAGATGTTGATGTCCTCGTCTACCACGACTACGTGCTTGAGGCTGGTGTGGGCGGCAAAGGCAGCCATGATGGCATTTTTCCCGTCGCCTTCGGTCTGCTTTTCGATCTGCACCACGGCATGGAGGTAGCAGCAGCCTCCTTCGGTAAGCACCACGTTTTTGACAGTGGTTACTTCTCCTACTGCCCTGTAAATCCGGGGTTCATAGGGCACACCCATCATAAGAAGGTGTTCCGGCCCTGCGGGGAGGATCCCATGGTAGACGGGGTCTTTCCTGTGGATGACTCGAGTGATGCGGATTACCGGCTCCTTCCGGACAAGGTCGTAGGTCCCGGTGATGTCCACGAAGGGGCCTTCGTCTACCCTTTCCACAGGGTCGATGTAGCCTTCGAGCACGATTTCGGAGTGAGGAACCTTTACCCCGTTTTCGCATTCAAATAGTTCTACGGCCTCTCCTTTCAGAGCCGAGGCGTACTCAAACTCCTTTCCAACGGGCACCCTTGTGGATGTAGCGTAAATGATTGCAGGGTCACAGCCAAGCACGATTGCAACAGGCAGGGGTTCACCTTTTTCCGCGGCTTTCTTATGCAGGAGATAGGTATGCCTTGGTGGGACAAGACGGGCTGCGAGTTTGTCTTTTCCTGCCAGCATGAGCCGGTGGATAGAAGCGTTCATGCTGCCTTCATATTCGGAAACAACTATTCCTGCTGTGATGTAAGGGGCACCGTCTTTTTCAAAATGGGTGAGAATGGGAAGTTTTGTCAGGTCCACTTCCTCTTCCACAACTTCAAGGGTAGGGGAGTCTGATACGAGTTTAACCTCTCCTTTGGGGGATACTTCCGAAAGTTTCCGGATGATCTCTTCTTTAGGTACCCCCAGCATGGAAGCCAGTTCTTCTCTTGATCCCAGGAGGTTCATAATGACTTTCGAGCCTGAAATGTCGTGGAAAAGAATGGGGGCTTTTGTTTGCTTTGCAATTCTCGAAGCTTCAAATTCGGGAGAAACGGGATGTTGAATTTCTACCAGTTTTCCGCTCGTTTTCAACTGGTCAATGAAATCTCTAAAAATCATGGGTATCTGGCTATCAAAAAGCTGTTAGATGATAAAAAGATTATCCGGCTTTTACATTTTTGGGGCACATAGAATATGTGGGAGCCAGATAGATAGATAGATACCTTTCAGCTACGTATAGGACACGAGCTGGATCTGATGGTTGCGGAACTTGAAAAGGAGCCGGGTAGATGATACCTTTCAGCTACGTATGGAACCGGGGGTAGGTAGACCGGGAAAAGTTATGTTTACTGGAAAGCAGAAAAAGGCCTTTTTAAATTAAGATCCGAAACAAGGGCACAGTCAGATCAGAAAAAAGGTGTAAATAAGCATGAGCAGGGATTTTTTTCTCCCTGCGCCACGGAATTTATCTGTGATTTTTGTTTGTGATTTGCTTCAAAGCTCGTCCAGCATAAAGGCGCGGGGCCTGATAATTCTCTTCTTGGAATACTGATCAAAGCAGTGAGCGATCCAGCCTGAAACCCTGCCGATGGCAAAAATCGAGGTTGCAAGGTGTGGGGGGATTTCCAGGTACTTGTATATAACTCCCGAATAGAAGTCAACGTTCGGGTAGATGGGTTTTCCTTTCTTTTCTACGAGTTCGCGAAGGACCGTTTTTTCAAGCTCTTCTGCAGTCTCGTACCATATCATGTCCCCATTTGTTTCTGCCAGTTGCTTTGCAAGTTCCTTGAAAAGTATACCCCTGGGGTCATAGGTTTTGTAGACCCTATGCCCGAAGCCCATTATTTTTTCTTTATTTTCAATCTTCTTGAGGACGAATTCCTCTGCGTTTTCAGGGCTGGAAACTTCCTCAAGCATATCCATGACTTTCAGCCTGGCCCCTCCGTGCAGTGGGCCCTTGAGAGTGCAGAGCCCGGAAACAATTGCAGAGTAAAGGTCCGAGCAGGTGGATGCCGTGATTCTTGAAGAAAATGTGGAAGCGTTAAGCTCGTGCTCCGCACTGAGGATAAAGTCCTTTTCCATAACTTCAGCTTCCAGCTCTGTAGGCTGACTACCCCTGAGCATGTAAAGGAAATTTGCTCCGTGGGAAAGTGCCGGGTCCGGAGATATCGGGTCTTTCCCGTTTGATATCCTGTGATATGCTGCAACTATGGTCGGGATCCCGGATATTAAACGTATGGCTTTTTTTGTATTCCCTTCCAGGGACTCGTCTTCCAGATCCGGATCAAATTGCGACATATAAGAAACTATGGTCCGCAGTGCTTCCATCGAATCGATATTGAGGTTGCACATGCGAATTATATCAATTACCCCCTTTTCTATTTCCCGCTCCCCCCTCAGGCGGGCTGAAAAATCGGCAAGCTCCTCTTCATTGGGGAGTTCGCCCTGGATAAGCAGATAGGAAACGGCATCGTAGGGTAGACCAACTAACTTGTTGATGTCTATTTCCCTGTATTTCAGAATGCCCTCCAACCCGTCTATGAAACATATGCTCTTACTCATTTTATACCTCACAGTTTGCCTAGAGTATTCCAAAAAATTTTACAACTGGGGAATCCTCTGCTTATACGCAAAAAGCGTATGGGGAAAGGACCTCTCTCATCAAGGCCCAAAAATTAGGATAATAATGCACTTCTATTATTGACGAATAAGTATATTAAATTTGTTGAATACTGCGCTCAACTATATAACTAAAATCTTTGTGTTGGCCCTCTTTCTTTTGGTTGTCCGGGTTTTTGCTTCCTAAATGAAAGGGGATTTACCCTGAGATCTTTCATGAGACTTTCGGTTTTTCGGTCTACGTTTTTAAAGAAAAAAGTTAACTCAATAAAATTACGATAAATTACGATAAATTATAATAAATTACTATTAATTATTAATTACTATAAATTAATACAAAAAATGTTTATATTATCTCAACCGGGATATATATTGGGATTACTTGATTACATATTTTCACTACACATCCTTAAATTCACAAATATTGATTTATAAATTGGTAAAAGTGGATAATCCGAAGATTTCCACTTCTGCGTTTACTTTTTGGTCACCATATCTCTCAGGAACTTATGCAAAATCCCTCCGTTTCTGTAATATTCCAGCTCCACGATCGAATCCAGCCTCACAATTACCTTGAAGTCGGTTTCTCCTCCTCTCTCGTCCCTTACTCTTACGGTAAGTTCCCCTCCGGGCTCCATGTTTCCTATACCCAGGATATCGTATGTCTCCCTGCCCATGAGCCCGAAACTGTCTGCGTTCTCGCCTTCTTTGAACTGAAGGGGAAGAACTCCCATGCCCACCAGGTTGCTCCGGTGAATGCGCTCGTAAGACTCCGCAAGCACGGCTTTTACCCCCAGGAGGAAAGTGCCTTTGGCGGCCCAGTCCCGCGAACTGCCTGTCCCGTATTCCCTGCCCGCGATTACAATAAGGGGGACCCTGTTCTCCGCATACAGCATTGCGGCATCGTAGATTGTCATCTCCTCGGGCAGTTCCGGCGGGACAGTCTCTTCGTGGAGGTGATAGTCAGTCCAGCCTCCTTCCCTGTCCACCAGCCTGTTCCTGAGCCGTATGTTCCCGAAAGTCCCGCGCATCATCACCTCGTGGTTGCCCCTGCGGGAGCCGTAGGAATTGAAGTCCGCAGAGTCGACCCCCCAGGAAAGCAGGTACTTGCCCGCAGGCCCTTCTTCCGGAATTGCACCTGCCGGGGAAATGTGGTCTGTGGTGATGCTGTCCCCGAAAAGGCCCAAGACCCTTGCGTCCCTGATGTCCCCGGGCACCTGAGGGGTCAGGGGGAAGTCCATGAAATAAGGCGGCTCCTGGATGTAGGTTGATTTCTCGTTCCAGGCATAAAGGGTGCCTTCCGGTACGTCCAGTTCTTTCCAGAGTTCGGTGCCCTCCATGACTCCTGAATACTCTTTTTCGAACATTGCCGGTTTAATCGTATGCTTTATGACCTCTCTTATCTCCTCTTCTCCAGGCCAGATGTCCTTGAGGTAGACTGGCTGTCCGTTTGGGTCATACGCCAGAGGTTCGGTTTCCAGGTTGATGTTCACAGTTCCAGCTATTGCATAGGCAAGCACCAGAGGGGGGGAAGCCAGGTAATTGGCTTTGATAAGGGGATTGATCCTGCCTTCAAAGTTCCTGTTCCCACTGAGGACTGCCGCTACGGTCAGGTCCTTTTCTTCAACTTCCTTTGCAATGTATTCGGGCAGAGGGCCGCTGTTTCCTATGCAGGTCGTGCAGCCGTAGCCCACCTGGTGGAAACCGAGGGCTTCCAGGTAAGGTAGGAGTCCGGCTGCTCCCAGGTATTCCGTGACTACCCTGGACCCGGGGGAGAGGCTTGTTTTGACATAGGGTTTTACGTTCAGGCCCCTCTCCACGGCTTTTTTTGCGAGCAGTCCGGCTCCTATGAGGACCGAGGGGTTCGAGGTGTTAGTGCAGGAAGTAATGGCTGCAATAACCACGGAGCCGTGAGTGACTTTGAGTTCCTTCTTTGCATACCTCTCATAATCTGCCCTGTCGTGCCTGACTTTCTCTCCCTCCAGCCGGTCCCCGCCTTCCCCGCTCCAGCGCTGGTACGCAGAGTCCCGGGTAAGCTCAATCCCGGCTTCTTTCTTCCGGGCAAAAGCCTTCCGCATGGTCTCGTGGAAATTATCGGGCATCTCGCCGAGGAAGATCCTGTCCTGCGGTCTTTTTGGACCTGCAAGGCAGGGCTTGATCGTGCTCATGTCCAGTTCCAGGTTGCTGCTGAAGACGGGTTCGGGTTTGTGGATCGAGTAGAGAAGGTCCTGGGCTTCAAGGTATTTTTGCACAAGGTCTAGCTGTTCTTCGCTTCTGCCGGTCCTCCGGAGGTAGTCCAGGGTTTCGGCATCCGGGGGGAAGATCCCCAGGGTTGCCCCGTATTCGGGGGCCATGTTGGAAAGCGTTGCCCTATCCGGAAGACTGAGTGAACTCAGGCCGGGCCCGTAAAATTCCACGAATTTGCCCACAACCCCGTGTTCCCTGAGCAGTTTGGTTACGGTCAGGACAAGGTCGGTTGCCGTGACCCCGGGTTCCAGTTTTCCGTAGAGCTTGAAACCCACCACTTCCGGGACTTGCATGTAATAGGGCTGCCCGAGCATCACGGCTTCGGCTTCTATGCCTCCCACACCCCATCCAAGTACCCCTATCCCGTTGATCATTGTGGTGTGGGAATCGGTCCCAACCAGGGTGTCCGGGAATGCGAAAAGCTCCCCCTCCTTTTCTTTCAGGTGCACCAGGGGAGCCAGGTACTCGAGGTTCACCTGATGGATGATCCCTCTTCCCGGGGGGACCACCCTGAAGTTATCAAAGGCTTCCTGGGCCCAGCGCAGGACCGAATACCGTTCCCTGTTGCGCTCAAACTCCTTTTCTTCGTTTTCTTTCAGGGAGTATGCCGTCCCGTAGTAATCCACCTGCACGGAGTGGTCAATGACAAGGTCTGCAGGGATAACCGGGTTTATCTCCCCCGGATTGCCTCCCAGGCGCTGCGTGGCCGAGCGGAGTGCTGCAAGGTCCACCACGGCAGGGACGCCTGTAAAATCCTGTAAGACAACCCTGGAAGGGATGAAAGGGATATCTCTTCTCTGAATGTTTTCTGGGTCCCAGCGGGCCAGGGCTTCCACGTCTTCTATTGTTATAACGTGCCTGTCAGTGTCCGCATGCCGCAGCAGGGATTCCAGCAAAATCCTGATTGAATAGGGGAGCAGGGAAATCTCTTCGAAATCCTGTTCTTCCAGTTTGTTCAGGCGGTAAATCGTCGCTTCTCCGGAAGCAGTCTCAATACTGTCTCGTACACCAAAGGGATCCGGACCTTCTCTCATTTCTTTTCCTCCAGCAAAAGTGTAAACTTGAAGTAAAATGAACTTAAAAAATGTTAACTTTTGTGTTTATTTTCTTGCGAAGTGCGGCCTGGCGAGTTCAGGCTTTGAGGGTTTTTGCAGGTTTAACATATTTTGCCCGCGGACGAATAACCCTGTTATCGGAGTACTGTTCCATGCAGTGGGCAATCCATCCAGAGATCCTGCCTGCAGCAAAGACCGCGGTTGCAAGCCGGGGAGGGATTTCAAGGTATTTGTACACAACTCCTGAATAGAAATCCACGTTCGGATAAAGTGGTTTTCCTCTCTTTCCCATAAACTCCGCGAAGAGTGTGTTTTCTATGTTTTCTGCGGTCCTGTACCACTGAGTTTCGCCTTTCGATTCCGCAAGCTGCTTTGCCAGTACTTTAAATATTATGGTCCGCGGGTCCTGGGTCATGTAGACTCTGTGCCCGAAGCCCATTATTTTCTCTTTATTTGCAATCTTCTCCAGCACGTATGCTTCTGCAGCTTCAGGAGCCGGGATTTCGTCAAGCATGTTCATGACCTCCATCCTTGCTCCTCCGTGCAGGGGGCCTTTCAGGGTGCAGATCCCGGTGATTATGGCCGAGTACAGGTCAGAGCAAGTGGAAGCCGTGATTCTTGAAGCAAAACTGGATGCGTTGAGTTCGTGCTCCGCACTGAGGATGAAATCCTTTTCCATGGCTTCAGCCTCGATCTCTGTCGGCTTGCTTCCGCGCAGCATGTAGAGGAAATTTGCCCCATGGGAAAGTGTCGGGTCCGGAGAAACCGGGGTTTCCCCCTTTAATATCCTGCTGAAAGCCGCAACAATCGTGGGGAATTTTGCTATCAGGTTTGTGGCTTTTCGCAGGTTCGCTTCCTCGGAATTGTCGTTGAGGTCCGGGTCGCAGTGGGACATGTAGGAAATGGTTGTACGCAGGGCATCCATGGCTTCGATATTGAAGTTGCAGGCCCGGACGACGTTCTGGACGTATTCTCCTAGTTCCCTTTTTTCATTCAGCGTGGCAGAATAAACGGCAAGTTCATTATCATCCGGCAATTTGCCCCGGATGAGCAGATAGGATACGGCATCATATGGTAGGTAAACCAGATCGTTGATATCGAATCCCCTATACCTCAAAACACCTTCAGTCCCGTCTATGGAACTGACACCCGTTTCAAGGACGACTACGTTTTCAAGTCCACTCTTCACTTCCTCCACTCAGAAACCCCCGCTAATGATGTTATGGAAAATGATAGTATAACAATTATATAATGCCGAGTATAATAATATTGGGTTAGAATATCAGTATTAATGATACCGTTTCTGGACTATCCGGGTTCCTTCGTATTGTGTAATTTGGACCTGCGTGAAGCAGGCAGGATAAAATAGTCCGCTGAAAAAAAAGGTGGCTTAAAATAAATCGTCTTTTCAGTGCTTTGAAGGTTTTTTCTGTCTCGTTGATTTGAATATGGATAGAAAGAATTTTTAAATTTCGAGTCATAGTTCTAAAATAACACTTGATAGTAGGATAGACATAATGAAATTATCACTGGAATTGCCTTGCGACCAGAATAGCTGAAATCAAATCGTTCTGTATATGCTTAAAACAATATAATGAGTGTGGATCTCTTGCTCAAAAACAAAGGGGATATACTCGACAGGCTTTCGCATGCCGGATACAGAGTCAAAAGAAAATATAAAAAAAGAAATACCTCCTCAAGCGATGCTTTTATAGGAAATATTCAGGTCATTGACGCCGATTTTGTTGAGGTGAATAAAGAGCTTCCTGATGAGCTGCTCCTGGGAATAGGAAAAGGTAAACGCGAATCTGCTGGTGGTGAATCTGCCGATAGTAAGTCTGAAGACGGGGAGTCTGTAGAAAACCTGATTGAATACCTGAAAGCCTGCTCAAGTGAAGAACTCTCCGATATCTTTGATGAACTTCTTCTAATAATGGAGCGCAAAGGTGCAGGAAGCGAGTGCCCGAAGGGTTCGGGGGCAGGGAGGCGCGGAGAAAAAAAGGAAAGGATCAGGGTAATCTCAAAAAATGTTTTTGAAAATTTGTCCCGGATAGCCTCGAGGGAAGGTTCCCGGATAAAAGAAGTTTCGAAGAGTGCAACTTCAAAAGCTTCCAGACTGGCATATGACAATAAGGATTCCGTAAAGGAAGTTTCCGAGAAGATTTATTGCAGGTTGAGATATTCCAGCCCCGAGGAACGCAAAATGATTTTGATGTTCCTGCTGCAGGTTATAGTCCTCAAAAAGCCGACCCTTGGTAAAAATCCTGCCTTCCTGCTCCTGCTGCAGAGCCTGAGTAACTCTATCCTGAGCAGGGAAGAGGTCGAGAAACTTGTAAAAGGCATAAGCAAGTTATTAAAGCGCAGGGCTTGACCCGGCTTCATTGACAGTAACCCCCGATTCATCTATCATAATTTCATTTTTGGAAATCGCACTGATACTAGCGTTTTCACCTGTAAACCGGTGCTCCGATTGCTTTTACAAACCTGGCCGGGCTTTCCCACACCCCCCAGTTTTCAGTATTCCTGATGATATAGGTGTGGTCCGAGACCTGTTCGAGCCCGCCAGCGTTGTCGTTTCCGATGATTAGGGAAAAGATTCGGGCATTTCGTTCTTTTTTTATTTCGTTCCATTCCCGGATCAGGGGCTGTTCCGAAAGTTCGGAGTAGCCGTCGGTGAGGAAGAGGAGGTCCGCTCCCCTGAAGGCGTTTTCCTCTTTCATGACTTTCAGGCCGGATCTGAGTGCGGTATTGAAGTCCGTGCCGCCTCCGAAGGTATGGCGGAGGAAGCCCAGGAACTCTGCTCCCATCCTCTTTTTGTTTGTCATTTCGATTTCGAAGCTCTGCCATTTCGAAGCAAAGAGGATTACCTTTACGTCCCTGCCTTCTTTGAGCATTCTCCTCGTCACTGCAAGGACGACGGATTTGGCAAGGATCTCGGGACTTCCTCGCATGGAGGCCGAGGTGTCCACCAGGGCAACGACAGGTCCCCTCCTCTTTTTCCCTGCAGCGTCGGAGTTCCAGTTTTTCCCCCTTAGCTGGTAGGTCAGGAGTTTTCCCTCGAACATATCAGCATAGAACTTACGCTTCAGGAGGGGGTTTTTGAGTTTTACGGCTTCTACAGGGAGCATGGTCTGGATTTCGTTTGAAAAGGTGACCGCATGAACCTCACTTTTGCTGTGGGGAGAGAGGATAAGTTTTTTTGATCCGTATTCGAGCTCGATCCTTCCCACCTGCTCCAGGATTTTCCTGAGGTCGGAACTCTTTCTAAGGAGGGAGGCGTATTTTTCGAGGTTTCCGAAATATTCCCTGTGGAGGGCTTGCAGGGAGTCGCTCCACATCCTGCCTGGAAAGAGCATGGAAAGCATCTCCAGAATTTCCAGGTGGTCTTCAAGGGTTGAAATAAACTCCTCAAGCGGGACAGCTATCCTTTCTTCAACAACGATGTCCAATGCCTGCCCCGTTTTTTCATTTTCCATGAACTTTCGGGTCATGGATTCCAGATTTTCGCTCCCCGAGCTTTCCCTGTATTCCGGGTTTTGCCGACTGTTCCGTTCGTCCCAGGTGGAGCAGGTTTCTTCGATCAGGGCTTTCAGGGCTTTCAGGGCTTTCTCCAGGTTTTTTTGAAGACTTTTTGTAATTTCTTCCTCGATTTCCTCATAGTCCCCTATAAGGGTGAAAATCCCATCAAGGAGGGTTTTCAGGACAAGAAGTCCGGCCATATGATTACTGCCTGCAAGGGCTTTGAGGTCTTCCCATACCCGGAAGTTTCTCATGCTCAGAAGAAGGGGGTAAAACACCCCGAACTTTTCCATAAAGCGTTTTTCGTCCTTTATTTCGTACTCTTTCCCTGAAAAAATCTCGTAAACAAGGACCTCTGCAATATCCTCTCTGAGGGGACGGGGGACCTGTCTCGGTGTTGAAAGGAATACTCTCAGTTCGGTGTTCAGGACTTTTGCGGGGTTGAAGTCCCGTTCAAATCTGAAGGAGGATTCCGATTTGAAAAAGGATTCCGAGCCGGAAAGCTTTGAGTAAATTCTCCCTCTGTTTCCTGTTTCCTGCATGGCTTTCACTTCTTCCCGGACTTTTCTGACAGGCAAGGTTCAGGCTGCTTCTCCCACAGTTTCCAGTTCGATGTCAAAGACCTTCGGCTTTTCCAGGACTGCCCTGATTTCTTTCAGGTGGTTTGCGATTTCATAGATGTCCGTATTCTTGGAGCGGTATTTCATCAGGATTTCCCTGCTGTCCTGGGCTGAGACCCAGATGTTCTCTTCCAGGGTTTCTTCCAGAGCCCGCTCCTCTGCCTGTACCTGCCGCCTGAAATAATCAAGCCTTTCTTCCAGGTTCTCGTACTCTTTCTCATACAGTTTCTTTTCCCCGTAGTCCAGGCTGAGTTTGAACTCAAATGCATATTTCCTGCGCAGGAGCTCCACTACCGAGTCGAAGTTCAGGGAACTGTTAAGGTTGTTGTAATCAAGCCCCACCCCGTATGTATGGTTCGGGAATTCGAGATAGTGATTTAGGAAGTCAAGGGTGCTGGAAAATGTGAGGCTCTTCTGGCTTTTCATCCCGGTAAACCTGGAATGCCTTGCGGTGCTGGCTGCTTTTTTCTCCTCTTCGTAACACTTGGTGCAGGATACGAGGTCCGGAAGTTCCTGTTTCAGGCAGCCGTAAATGGCGCTTTTCAGGTCGAGCACGTCCTGCTTCAGTTTCCCGGTATCCGTGCCTCCCGAGACCACCCTATCCAGGATCAGTTTCCTTATCGTTTCTTTTTGTTCGGGCAGGTCCCAGAGCATGTGCTGGAGCAGGACTACCGTCATCCTGCTGACACTCTGGTGTCCGTTCGCGGCAGAGGCGACCCTGAGAACGTTTACGATTTTCTTCCAGCGTCTGTCCGAGATGAAGATGCTGGAGTTTTTCAGCTCCCGCCTGAGCCCTTTGATAATGGTCCTGATCTCGGGGTCAACGGGCAGGTGCCGGGATTTTTTCCGGATTTCCCTTATATCTCCTACTGCCAGTTTTGTCAAGGGGGAGAAGTCTTCCAGGTTTTCGAAAATCAGGTCTTCCAGGTTTTCATCATGCTGGATGTAGTCAACACTGTACCTGAAAAGGAATCGGTCATAAAGAGCCTCCAGGCTTTCGTCCTCTTCGGGCAGTTCATTGGACGCCCCGAATACTGAAAAGAGTGGCACTTCAAGGACCACTTTTCCGTTGTGGTACTTGCGTTCATTAAGGATGGTGAGCAGGCTGTTCAAAATGGAGCTGTTCGCCTTGAAGATTTCATCCAGGAGGGCAATATGGGCTGTGGGGAGGTAGCCCTCGATCTTCCTGCTGAACTCGTCCCTTTCGAGCGCCTTCAGGGAAAGGGGGCCGAAAACTTCTTCCGGAGTGGAAAAACGGGTCAGGAGGTAGTGGAAGAAATTTCCCCCTGTGATAGTCTCGCAGATTTTGTTGGCAAGCAGGGTCTTTGCAGTTCCCGGCGGCCCCAGGAGTAAGACGTGCTCCCCAGAAAGCAGAGCCAGCAAAGAGCCGTTTATTTCGGCATCCCGTTCCTTGAAGTATGTTGAGAATTCCTGTTTAATGTCAAGTATGGTGTTTTTCAAATCAGAAACCTTCATCTTTGTTTTGAATATCCCGTTTTTGGCTTTAGGGAAAGGTGTTGAAGTTGGGGATTTTTTAAGTCCCCTGTCAAAACTGATTTTGATATTAAGATTGGATTTAATATTGAACTCAAAGTTGATATTGAAATTAAGCTGACGTTGAAACACCCACAGGTTACGTAAGCACGAAAGTAACCAACCTGGATCTCTGATATTGAAACTGATCTGATATTGAATCCAATCCGATGCTTGAATGTGAAGTTAGCTTTGGTTTTTATGTGACACTCATGTTACCGGTACGGCTTGAGCCTGAAATTGGTTTTGATGCTTGAGTATGAAACTGGTTTAATGCTTGAGCATGAAACTGGTTTGATGCTTGTGTATGAACCTGGTTTGATGCTTGTGTATGAACCTGGTTTGATGCTTGTGTATGAACCTGGTTTGATGCTTGTGTATGAACCTGGTTTGATGCTTGTGTATGAAACTGGAGAGGGCTTGAAGTTGGATTCTACCTTTTTTATGAGCCTGACCTTAATTAATTTTTCCAAAAAAATGTTTAGATTTTTCATATCTTCTACAGTTTCGGTTCTTTTGCAGTCCCGATGTAATATTTTTTAACTTTCTCTCTATTTTTATTGGCCTCCCAACACTTCACTTTCAATATTCCTTCTTAACTTTCCAATTGCTTCCTCTCAACGTTCCAATCTCAATTCTCCCTTCTATACTTCCTCTTCTGCCGAAGAATCTATGAGGAAAGCTATCAATGATTATGTGAAAAAGGTCCTGAACCGGGATGAATTTCATATCTCGTAAAAGGCAGGTAAAAATCAATCTTAAAGGTGGCTTTACATGGATGATTTTGAACGTGAAAAATACAGCCGGCAGATTCTCCTTTTCGGGGAAGAGGGTCAGGAAAAGCTGAAAAATGCAAAGGTGTTCATTGCCGGGGTAGGCGGGCTTGGATCTCCGGTTTCCACATATCTGGCAATTTCAGGGATTGGTAAAATAATAATTGCGGACTTTGACTGCGTGGAAGCAAGTAACCTGAACAGGCAGTTCCTTCATCATGAGAAGGACATCGGCAGGGAGAAGGTAGAATCCGCAAAGGAAAAGCTCCTGGCTATGAACCCTGGAGTCGAAATAGAGGTCATAAGAGAAAAACTAACCGAAGAAAACGCAGATTCAATGGTTCCTAGTTGCGACCTTATCATAGATGCCCTTGATAACTTTGAGGCAAGGCATATTCTGAACAGGCTTGCGGTAAAAAGAAAGATCCCTCTCATCCATGGGGCAATTTCCGGGTATACGGGGCAGGCGACGACAATAATCCCTGGAAAAACCCCCTGCCTTTACTGCATTTTCCCCGGGGTTTCCGGAAAGGAGATGTTCCCTGCGGTCGGGACAACTCCCGGAATAATAGGTTCGATTCAGGCGAATGAAGCTATTAAGTATATAACCGGACAGGGAAAGCTTCTTGAAGGGCGTCTTTTGATGTGGGACGGCCTCTTCTGTTCTTTAACCGAGATCAAGCTTGCAAAAAGGAATAATTGTCCGGTCTGCGGCGGACAGATGGGCGAAATTCCGGAAAGTGATCTCAGGTGAAGATACTATCTAAACCAAAGAACCGATATTGGATTCTAAACTGGTTTGGTGAAAGACTAATACTGGATAATTAACTGAGCTCAAGTAAATGAATTATGTCGGGGAGTTTTTGTAAATTCTTTTTTCGGCAGGTCAACTAATTTTATATATTACGGTCGATATATCTCATTGGGGGTATGTTGGATGAAGCCGAATGCTCGGAAAGTTGGGCAGAAAAGTAATTGCCCAAGAGACAATCCCGGTTTGAATGTTCAGGATTCTTATGGCATCGTTCCGGCAAGTTCCTCTGCTTCCTGTTCTTTTCCCCCGGGAGTTCCCTACCTTGATCTCAGTATTTTCCGGGAGGCAGGGGTAAAATCTCTCATAAAAAAACGCAGTAAAGATATGTACCGGTTGCTGCAGGATGTCCGTTTTGATGGAAAGTACTACCAGGTAAAATGTGTAAAATCCGCCGGATGGGTGTGTTGCTGGGACCTGGCAGTTAGGGTCGAGTTTTTTGGAAAAATGCAGGGGGTTACCATTTATCCGAAGCGCAAAGTGCTCAAAGCCGAAAAAAGGATTGTGTACAAATCCCTTATCCTGGTGAATCCTTACGAACTCTGGGAAGAAGAACTGGTCAGCAAGTTCTGGAATATTCAGGAACGGCTTGAGTACCTTATTGCCAGAATCCTCTTTCACGAATGCATTCACGTCATGATTGCTCTCGGGAAAATCCTGCCGGCAGGTTTTGGGGAAACGGACATTTTTCTTGAATTCAGGAAGGTACTGGAAACCGCAAACTCGGAAAAACTGGGGGTAGAACGCCGGGAAGTCCAGTTCCGTCTCTGGAACCTCGCTGTGTTTGGCTCTTTGGACGAGGACGCCGAGGAAGAATTGTTCATGCGTGTCCTGGAAATTTACGAATTTCTTCTCAACGAAAAATACAGCACCCAGAAAACCGGTAAAGCTTTTGGCTGCCCTCTGGGCAATAAAAAAGTAGCCGGAAAATACTCCTGGATGGCAGCCGTGAAGGCAGGAGGTAGTCGTCAGGTTGAAAAGAATGTCTGGGAAACCGAGTCCCGAAGACTTCGCAGGGCTCTGGTCACGTTGTTTGATGCGATTGATAGGGAATCCAGGCCTGAACGGAAAAAGCTTCCGGAAATAAAGCCGCAGAAAAACAAGGATTGAAAAAAATTGAAAATTAAAGAGGTTGACAGGAAAAATGTCTGGAATAAAAATGAGCATTTCTTGTATGAATAAAATAAGAATGAAAGAAGCCGGAAGGCTTCAAACAAAAAGCAAATGCAAGCCCCGTGCGAGATTCGAACTCGCGACCTAGTGATTACAAGTCACTCGCTCTACCGGGCTGAGCCAACGAGGCACGATGAAAGCGCTTGCAGACTTATCTAAATACAATACTCACAGATAAATCTTATGGCAGATTTCCGCTGCTCTGTCCCCAGTATTTTCTGCTCTTAGCTTTTCCCTGTTTCCTGTATTCTTTGTTTACCGCGCTTCTTTTCCTTTTCCTGCCTTTTTTTCTTTTATTTTTTCCCTGTTTCTTTTCAGGTTTCTATCTTATAGGGTTGGGTGCGGCGCATAAAACTTATGGCACTCTTCCACTATACTTTGCCTAAGATGTGGCATGAAATTGCAAAATACGGACGCAAGTTGGTGGAACACGGGCTTGTAGAGTCCCATTTCGGGAACATTAGTGTCAGGGCGGGAGACCGGATGATTATTACCAGGAGTGGATCTGCCCTTGATGAGATTACGGAAGACAGTGTTGTAGAGGTTGGGATCGAGGAGACCTCTTCCCTGGACCTGATAGCGTCCTCGGAGACGGTGGTGCACCGGGAGATTTATCGGAGGACTTCTGCCCTTGCAATTATTCACGCCCACTGCCCTTATGCGGTGGTGGAGTCCCTGCTGGTGGGAGCAGGCGGGGCAATAGAGCCTGTAGACAGCGAGGGACAGTACTTTCTGGGAGAAATCCCTGTGGTTAAGGGGGGTATCGGAAGCAGGGAGCTTGCGGAAAACACGGCGGAAGCGCTTTCAAAGCACAGGGGTCTTGTGGTCTACAGTCATGGGACTTTTGCTGTGGGAAGAGTTCTCAGTGAGGCTTACGTCGTGACCACGCAGCTTGAGCATTCGTGCAGGGTGAAGTATCTCTATGAACTTGCAGTGGATAAGCCCGGGAATTGCAGGGTCAGGGGATAAAAAAAGTACACTTGTTTGTAATTATTTACACCCGTGTATGTCCTCTACATCGTCTATCTCGTCGATATCTTGTGCATACCTATACATCGTCTACTCCGTCGATATCTTGTGCACTCCTGTATATCGTCTACGTCGCCTATAGTTTTCTGTACAATGTTTGCTTGTGTTGTTTATATAAAGTGTACATTCTTCTGGATGTAAACGTAAGTATAAATATAACAAGATAGGTAAAGACAGAAACATCACATGTCAAAACTATCCAGATCGGCATACGAAAATAGGAATGTTGCGTATTTTTTCCTGTGGCAGCTTTCCATCACGGATATTAAAAAATAAAAAAGATTTCTGAGTACCATGACGTTCGATGCACTGAGACCCTTCGCCTCAAAAGTTATTGAACCGCTGGCAGACCTTTTCATCCGGAAGGGTATCTCTCCTGATGTGGTTTCCATAGCTTCCCTTATCTGTGCCTTTATTGCGGGGCTCTGCTTTTACTACTCCCCGGCAGCCCGGGGTCTCGTCCTTCTGGCGGGTATCTTCGTTGTGCTGAATTCTGTCTTGGACGCCCTGGACGGGGCGGTTGCTCGGAAGTCAAATAAGGCCACTGCCAGGGGAGATTTCCTGGATCATGTTATCGACCGCTATTCGGATGTCTTTATTATCTGCAGCATCTTTTTTGCAGGTTACGTGCCCTGGCAGATCGGGGTTGCGGCAATCGTGGGTGTGCTGCTGACAAGCTACCTGGGGACCCAGGCTCAGGCCCTTTCTCTTGGAAGGTACTACGGAGGGATCATGGGCAGGGCTGACCGTCTGGTGGTTATCATCCTCTCTGCCTTTGTAAATTTTGCCTACCCGGCTACCATCGCTGGCTTTTCTATCCTGGGCTGGGCAGTTACCCTGATTGCATTGACCAGTCACATCACGGCTTTTCAGAGAATACATTACATCTGGAACAGGCTGTAAACTAAGGTCTCTTTTCAGTTCTTCCGGAAACTTTTCCGGGAATGGATATTTCCACCCTGAGTAAAAACAGGCTCATGAGGCGGATAAACTTAATGTAACACAAAACCCAATACAGGACTATGCCGCCTCAACCTGAGCAGTACGAATACCTTGAACATACGGCAGATGCGAAATTCAGGGCGTATGGAAAAACCCTGGAAGAAGTCTTTGAAAATGCCGCTCTTGCCATGTTCAACGTGATGATTGACACTAAAAAGGTCCTTGTAGAGACCTCGCTGGAAGTTTCCCTCAAATCCCCGGGCCTGGACACCCTGCTTATTGACTGGCTTTCCGAACTTCTTTTTCTATTTGAAGTGGAGGAAACCATCTTCGGAGAATTCAGGGTAGAGGAGATCAGGGAAGCGGACGGTGAATACTCTCTGAAAGCCCGGGCATTGGGGGATAAATGGAACCTTGAAATCCATCCCTTTGAAACCGAGATCAAGGCGGTTACCTACAACCAGCTCGAACTTGAAAAGACGCCTGGGGGTTGGATGGCTCAGGTGGTTGTGGACCTTTAACTGGCGGCTTCTTAAGGTTCCAGAGGTTTGATAATGCCTTATCCGGTTCATGGATGAATGAAGCCCCTGGTAATCCTGGATTGTCCACTTTTCTACCCACTTTTTTGTCCATTTTTTTGTTCAGGTTTCTTTCATACAGCACCATATTCATATTTTCCTTATGTAAATCATTATCATTACGTCTTAGAATCATTGTATTAAGGAACAAACCATTGATCTGAGAATTATTGTACGGAAAATGTCCTTATGAATGACTGTACTACAAAATCATTGTCTCATGGAATTTTGAATTGCAGGTTAAAATCATTGTATTATGGAATTATTGAACCTCAGGGTAGAATCATTGCCTCATGGAATTTCGAATTGCAGGTTAAAATCATTGTCTCATGGATTATTGGACTATGGAACCTGAGCTCCCAGGCCCCTTTGAGAAATCTGTCATGGGAGCTGGCTGCAGGCAGTCCGGGTGTGGGCAGAAGAATTCCAGAGACGCAAGTCCAGGGAAGCATAATTATAAAAGCCAGAGGAGAGGTGGATTATAAATATGAAAGCAAATGAGGAGACAGGATCGGAATATGGAGGATTGGAGAGCGCGGGTTCGCAAAGTGAAGGGACAGAAAGTGCAGGCCCGGAAAGTATGCTTACGAGTGTGAGGGGCATGGTCCGGAAGCTTTCCGAAAACAGCTGGGAAATCCCTGTTGGGCACACTCCCGGAATGCAAGTCCCGGGGCGCCTTTTTGTGTCCGAAAAACTGCTTGCAAGCATTGATCCGGGCACAATTGACCAGATTGCAAATGTGTCAACTCTTCCTGGAATTCAGAAATATTCTATGGCTATGCCGGATGCTCACCTGGGATACGGCTTTGCCATCGGCGGGGTCGCGGCCTTTGATAGTGAAGAGGGGATTATCAGTCCCGGCGGAGTGGGTTTTGACATTAACTGCGGAGTCCGTTTGATAAAGACGAACCTGCAAAAGGAGGATGTGGTCCCTCATATTAAGGAGCTTACGGACGGCCTTTTCAGAAACGTCCCCTCTGGAGTCGGGTCAAAAAGCCGGATCAGGGCTTCTGATAACGAGCTGGATGATGCTTTCCTGCATGGGGCAAAGTGGGCGGTGGAATCAGGGTATGGTGTGGAAGCCGACACCGAGCACTGTGAAGGGAATGGGTTCCTTGAAGGGGCAGATCCTGCATATGTTAGCGATAAAGCCCGGAAGCGAGGGAAACCCCAGTTCGGTACTCTGGGAAGTGGGAACCATTTCCTGGAAGTCCAGTATGTGGACGAGATTTATGATCGGGAGGTGGCTTCGGCTTTCGGGCTTGAGGAAGGGCAGGTCACTGTCATGGTTCACTGCGGGTCTAGAGGTGCCGGGCACCAGATCTGCACGGACCACCTTCAGACCTTGTCCCAGGCTGTGAAGAAGTACGGCATACAGATCCCTGATAAGCAGCTTGCCTGCGCCCCTGCGCAGTCAAAGGAAGCTCAGTCCTACTTCAAGGCAATGCTCTGTGCCGCAAATTATGCTTGGGCGAACCGGCAGGTTATCACTCACTGGACAAGGGAAACTTTTGAACAGGTTTTTGGCAGGGACTCCGATGAGCTTGGAATGGAACTGCTCTATGATGTTGCCCATAACGTGGCAAAACTCGAGGAACATCTTATCGAAGGCAGGAAAAAGGAAGTGTATGTGCACAGGAAAGGAGCTACCCGGGCCTTTCCCCCTGGTCATCCGGAGGTCCCTGCAGTGTTTAGGGATGTCGGGCAACCTGTTTTGATCCCTGGCAGCATGGGGACTTCATCCTACATTCTCTGTGGTACGAAAGAGGCGATGGATATCTCTTTCGGAAGCGCCTGTCACGGGGCTGGCAGGGTCATGAGCCGGGCGCACGCCAAGAAGGAATTCAGGGGAGAGGGCATAAAGGAGAAACTTGAAGCCATGGGGATTACGGTAAGGGCCACACATCCGTCCGTTATTGCAGAAGAAGCCCCCGACGTTTACAAGTCGAGTAGTGAGGTGGTAAATGTAGTGCATGAACTCGGGATTGCCCGGAAGGTTGCACGTGTTCTGCCTCTCGGGGTGGCAAAAGGCTAATCCCTCTCCTATGCGGGAATCCTTTGGACTGATCCGGTCTTAAAGGTGGTTTTTTTAGATAGGGTTTTGGGGGGAACTTCCTGCTTCGGGCGAAGTTTCCCTTTTTTGGGATCATTTTTTGGGTTTAAGATAATTTTCTGGATTGTTTTTTGGGTTTAAGATAATTTTCTGGATTGTTTTGGGTTTAAGATAATTTTCTGGATTGTTTTGGGTTTAAGATAATTTTTGGGAGTCAGAACCATTGATAGGTCCGGATTCTTCGTTGAACCTGAACACTATCATGCTGGCATAAGATGCAGGTTCAAAAGGAATTCCTTTTTCTTTGAATATGTTGGAGAAATATTCCACAAGGTTGGAGATTACCTTTTCATTTTTAAAGTCGTGGAAGATCGTCACGGATTCCTTCCCGGGTTCCAGGTAGAGTTCTATGTTCTTGACAAGCTGGGTTGCCAGGTACATTCTTTTGAATGCAATAAGCAGGTCGGGTAGGGTCATTTCGTTTAAGGACTGTTTGCACAGGCGTTCCAGGATTTTAGTGGGGTTCGGAGCATCCCCTGCGGCAAAGGTTTCAAACTGGTTCCTGTGCAGGGTAACGAGGTTATATCTTTCCACGTTGTAGGTATACATGAGCTGTGTCCAGAACTCGGTATTGTCATCGAGCTCTTTGCACACGATATCAAGGTACCCGAAGTGCTTCCTGATCCCGGGCATGGTTTCACTCGGGGAAACAGAGAGGTTCTTTTTGAAAGAGATCTGGGTAGAATTAGCTCTCCGGAAAATGTGTTCTACATCGAGTTGCACCCATTTTGCCAGGAAATGGGCCACAAGCTGGGCAAAAAATTCCCGGTTGTTTACCGTGGAGTTTGAAAAAATGACAAGGGCGGAGTCAGGGTCATTGATGTTTTCACATTTGATTGAAGTCCTGATGGGCCATTGGTAGCTCCGAGCAGCCCGGTTGAGATACCCTTCAAGTTCTTTCATATTCTGAACTTCAAAAGGATTTATCAGTTCATTTACCAGTTCTTCTTCCGTAAGCCTGCCTTTAGTGTACCTGAAGAGCCATTCGAGCATTGTCTTGTTTATAACAATATTTTCTCCACTCTGGATTGTGTCGTTTATCCCTTCTCTCGACGGAGCTTCTTTCAAAAATTTGATTGCCTCGTCAATGCTGTTATGATATATAAGCGCAGTATCGGCAACCGCAATGGTATCCCTTATTGCAGCACTCAGGTTCCCGTCATTGGCGTCCAGAAGTGGCTGTAATTTTTTAAGATATTTGTCATCAAGGGATATATTTTTTCGAATCAGCATTTTACCACCCAACACAATAATGCAGCTTTTGGTCCTCTATAAATCAATATGTAGTGTTTTGATACCTTATGTTGCGGTCCACAACTAATGTCCTGAACGAATCTGCGTTAGCTTTTAATTAATTCGATCCGGACACTGGATTTAAAGAACCAGTTGTTCCAAAATATATTTATGTGCTCCTAAAAATCTTTTGCTTTTTCCCTCTAATATTGGTGAAGTGTTATTGAATATTAAATCTTTCTATTTAGTGCTATTTTTTGAGAACTTTTACCAAAAGGCATTATTGATAAAATTGGTCCTAATCTAGCCTGCGTTTTTACTGCAAAGGCCAAATCTCCTTCTCTTCTTTCCATTTTGTTGTAAGCCGGAATATTAATTCTTGTGACTTCTGTACTATCAAAACCTTTGAATATATTATTTGTGACACTTGAAAAAATGTTTGATATCAAATTCACAATTTACTATTTATGTGTGTTATGATAGTCTATCTCTTGTGAATAAATACAAAACTGGAATGTGAATTGGGGTTCGCATTCCAGTTGAATGAAGTGGACGTGGGGTCTGAATGAATGGGGTTGTAAGGAGTGTGAACATACGTTTGCATACCTTTGCAGAAGTGGGGTATAGGTTTCTTCCCTTCTTTAAGTGTGCCTCAATTCTTTGTTGTTCGTAAAATTCCTCGGACAATGGAGCTTGGCCCTTACGTAAACAGCGGGTTTGGGAGTGGATTCGCACAATTCCTGGCCGGATGCTGGCGATTTTCCGGTCAGCACTCGGTCAGGTCATACATTACCTTAAATTGTCCCTGCTCTGCTGTTTTCAAATACGTCTCTATACTCTCCGGGAAAAGCGGGTTCCAAAAATTGATCGGTCTTCTTCTTTTTCTTCTTCTTCTTTTCCCAATCTTTTTTGAATTTTCATAATTTTTTGAATTTTAATTTTTATAAAACATTTATACTTTTATTATCTTTCTCTTATCAACCAATTTCTGATGCTTTCTATATGTTCGTCTCAAACTTTGTGAATGAAGAGGATATTGATCATACAGAAACTGGAAATTCACAAAAGATAACATAAAGATGTTCACGCCAGAATTCCACACTAAACGCTATCTCAAGAATTCTCCATAAAATGTATCGTAAGAATTCCACATAAAATTCTACACAACATAGTAACAGAATATAAAATAAACTTAAAAAGACTTATATTCGGCAGGTCGACATAATAATTTAGACATATCTCATGATGCCGTTTTTGAATTAATAATCTCTAACTGAAATCATTTGATAACGTTTACATATACTTGGTATCTCGGTCCATATATAACTATGAGTATGTGTATGGAATCTACAGACATTGGATGTAATTTCTGAAATAAGGCGAAAAACGGTATCGTGAAAAATTATTCAGAATATGCAAGCAACCTGCAGAAAGCAAGAAAAGAGGCAAAAACAAAAGAAAAAGCAAAGGGAAAACATTCCGCTTTGCTTTCCGGATGTTTCCATCCGTTTTTAAGATAACTTTTTTGAGCTTATGTCAACTGGTTGACCGGGTGGTTCTCCACAGCGATCTCTATGTCGAGTTCTTTTGCGGTTTCTCCGAGCATGATGTCGACCATTGCGACAGCCGGGAAGACCTTCTCGACGTTTTCGATCGGACCGTAGAGCAGGAAGTCAGAACCAGCGATCTGGGCCACCAGGTTTGTCCCGATGTCAGAGGGCATGTAGATCGACTTCGGGTCGGGCTGAGTCTTCTTGAACTTCCTGAGCCAGTCCCATGCGGATGCCATGTTGTGGTATCCACCGCCTACAGGCAGGCCGAGCTTTCCCTTGATGGTGGGGACTGAGCGGATTGTTGCGCCTGAGCCGGCACCAAGAGGCATTGCTGCAACGTCGATCAGGGGAACCGTGATCCCACATTCCTCGGCTATCTGGAGCATACCCTTGTCCTGTCCGGAACCGCCGACTTCAAGAATGTCGAGTTTACCTTTAACGCTTGGGTCGGTTGCGTTGAAGGCCAGCACGATGGCAGCTTCCACATCGCTTTCCGTGAGGACGTCAATTTCGTCCTGTTCGATACTAGCGTTGATGGAGTTGTGGATTGCCCTGTCAGCGACACCGATTTCGGTACAGTACTGGGCAGCGGCTGCGCGTACTTCACCGGCTGAAGAGTCGATCAGGAAGGGGGTCCTGTCATCGATTCCAACGAACCAGTCGATGTATTTCTTGATGGACTCGGGGGTTTCTCCCACAATCTGGTTCACGTAGGGGTTTCCTGTAGCGTCACTCAGTTCTACCTGGGTGTTCCACAGGGTTTCTGCGGCTGCTACGTCGAATAGTCCCTTGTCCTCGTCGGTCACGATCTTGTGCCTTGCGTAGAACATGGTACTGACTAACACGGTCGGGTACTCACCCGGCTGGCCGCCGAACTTGACTCCGCCAATTTCAAAAACTTCCTGTTTCTTATCAAACTTGAACATTTTGATCCCTCACTTATAAGAACATTGATGATACCGAGACATAGATCAGGAAGAGAAGCAGTCCGATCACTGCACCGTAGAGGATCCCAATGTCTCTTCCTACCTTCTTTCCGATTCTCTGCGCAACTTCACTGTTGACGAACTCGACCTTTTCATCGATCAGGTCAAGCCTCTTCAATACTTCGCTAAACTCATCTGGATCTACAAATGCGGCTGGTGCTTTTCCATCCATTTTATTCACCTCTCAATTTAGAGACCCCAGATGATTAACGGGAGTATGATTACCATCACCAGTGAAAAGAGGAAACCCAGTGCGAAGCCGATAAGCCCGGTGGACATGACTCCGGAGTCCAGCTTCTGGTTCCTCGCAATCAACTGCGCTCTGTACCGGATGCTCTCAACAGTAGCATCAATTGCACCCATCTGGGGGGGAAGCACCATTGGGACGCCTTGTCCTTCTTCTGCCATTTTCATTACCTCCCGAGAAGTAATAACCCAAGCAGGGATATGGTTACAGTCAGTCCGATCATGGCACCTTCAACCTTGCCGGCGTGAATCCCTGAGTGGAACTTGTTCAGGTTTCCGATGTCAAGCATCCGGGCTTCAATGCCCTTCAACCGGCTGCGGATTGTTGCGATTTCTCCGGAAACCGGCCTTACAACACCTACATCTTCTTCGCCTTCGCCTTCCTCGCTGATCTCTACGACCAGGGGTTCGGCATCGAAGGCTCCTGGATCCTTTGAAACGAGTTCTTTTACCTTGGCAGTGATGGTACCCATATCTTCGGTGTTCAGCAGTTCGACGGTCTCGACCTGTGCCTGGAAGCGTTCAACTGCTTCGGGATTCAGGTTTTCGACGTACGGAATGGCTCCGATTGCGCCTACGATCCTGTTGTCCTTCACACCGTTTGCGTGCAGGCTGATCGCTGCCTGTCCCGTAATATGCCCTTTAACTTCTGCTCCTGTTACAACCAGGTATCTGATGTTAGGGTTTGAAATTACGTGGGCAACGACCTTTTCAATACCAAGGTTCTCGGTTTTACAGGATCCTGTTATTGCTGCTCCTGCATCGAGAACAGGCTTGCCTGGAAGGTGTGATGCGCAGGTAATTACTGCAACACAGCCCTTCACATCGCCGACTTCGTATTCACCTTTAAGGATTGGCCATCCTGGGGCTGGTTCTCTTTTATCTACCATTTTAGATCACCCCTCCCATCAGGCTGTATATATATATTATCAATGCCAGCAGTCCGCTGAATGCAAGACCCACGATAATTCCGTAGAAGGAGTTCCCGTAGATTCCAGCCAGGTAAGAGGTGTTCTCACGTCCGGGCCAGGTGTTCAGGAGCGGCATGCTGGGAGAGAGGGAGTTCACGAGGTCCTCTGAAATTGCTTCCAGTTTGTCAAGCCTCTCAAAGACCGGTTCCATGGAATACGCAATTGAGTCCGACCTTTCTTCTGCCACAAGGGCGGTGTCGGGGTCCAGAACCAGGTGTACTTCGGGGGCTATACGAATCATGCTCATTGTAGTTCCTCCTCACTGGGCAGAAGGCCGGTTCCAATCACTGCGTATGCGTCTCTCTTGACGAATCCGTAGTACTTGTTGAATGCCAGGTACCAGATAGTGAGCCCCACAAGAACTGTGACAAAGGCAGGTCCAAGACCTTCGTTGATTGAGGATGCGAGACCTGCAACAACCATTGCAAGGGCTGCCTTCTCAACACCAACTATAAGGGTCCTGTCCTGTTTCTCATCGGGTCCGAGGTTTGCGTTGAAGGGGTGAAGGATTCCCATACCGCCGACGATGAAGATCATTGCGATAAACCCGGTTGAGACTACAGTATCAAGTACGGCTCCGTATTCGAAGGTTCCGGCAATGACGGTGCTAAGTCCGATGATTGCCAGGGTCCCTGCACCTGCAATTTCAACCATTGCCCGTTCCATGATCGGGATTCCCATTCCTATTACCTTGTTAGCAAGCACACCGATTATAGCACCGATGACTGCTGCTGCGATAAAGGATACTATTGGGCCTGCGACGCCTCCTATCGAAAGTCCGAAGAGGGCTGTGACAATACCCATGCCAAGGGAGATCATCCCGATGGACGGAACTCCGGTACCAAGCCCGTAGCTTGCAACACGGCGGACCGCGTCAGCACCCCAGACGATGGCACAGATTGCCGCGATACCTCCGAAGAAGGAGAATGTTGCGGGCAGGAAGTGTGCCAGGTAAATTCCTATGAGTCCGCCTGCAGCACCGATTCCTATTATTGTGTTTGGAGGTAAGCCGCCTTTGGCTTCTCCTCCGGCTCCACCTGCAGACATTTTAGAGACCTCCAAGCTGTGAAATTGCGATTACTGCCACGAGTGCGCAGAAAATCGTTGCGACAAAGGATGAAATTACCGCTTTCGGCCACTTCTTCCATTTCGGGTCATGGAATCCTTCGATGGTACCTCCAATGTTGTATGAGGGGATTACAGCATTCACGAAGAAGATACCTACTGCGAAAATTGCCACAAGTCCGATCATATTTGCATCGACTTCGGCGACTCCCATGCCGACCTTCAGGAGGGCGTAGTAGACGAGGGATCCACCAAAGCCACCAAGAGCCCCACCGATAACTCCACTAACAAAAGAGACTGTTGGGAGTCCGTGTCCTTCAGTTCCCTGGGACACATAAAGGTCCTGACGGTCATGGGTTATTGGGTCTTCCTTGACCTTTGCGGAAGAAGGCACACAGCCTACACCATATACGTAAACCCAGGTCCCTACGATCATGGTAACTGAGATCATGATCATGGCACCGACTGTGCCAGAGGCGAGAATCAGGGGAAGGTTGTCGACCACGTTCATCATGTACCCGGCACTGATAAGCCCGGTAAGTCCTGCTCCGGCTGCCAGCTGCACTGTACCGGTTCCGATACCGGTTGCCTGTGCCATAGCTGCAGGCGCACCGCCCACAGGCACAAAGTGGACGCTCCAGGAAATCAGCACGCCGCCGATAACGACCAGGAACATCCATACGAGGTTTGCTGCGAGGTCAATCATGCTGCTGCCTCCTCTTCAGGCTTGTCTTCCTTGTACGGTCCATAGTTGTTGCGGGCAGCAACTTCAATTTTCCTGTTCCAGATAATTAAGATAAAGACAATGATAATCCCTGCAACAGCTGAGAGCCAGCCCTGTGCGATGCTTACTGCGGGATCAAAAACAGTTGTTACCCAGCTGCCCAGGAAAACGGTCATACCAAAAGCGATACCTGTTACAGGTCCACCGAACTTTGCACAGAACCAGGAGTTATCGTACCCGTTCCTGAGGCCGGATTCTGCAAACCTTACAATGTTACCGGAGTTCGAAGCGTTCAAACCTGAACCGAATTCGAACTGCTGGAATTCACGCTCTGCGCCGTAGTGGACGTCACCGGTGGATGACCCTATTGCACCTATCGTGATTCCCCAGATAAAGGCTAGCAGGGGCAGAGGGAAGGGGTGTCCGAGGACAACGTTCATCATGTACGAAATGATCAGGACACAGAACGTCGTTATGAACGCATATGCCATGATTACAGGGGTGTGGCTCCGGATCATGTCCAGGTATACCGGCTGCTTGAAACGGCTCTGACTTGCAGCCCTGCCCATTGTAGAGGTCATGGCGTAGGTGCCGTGGACACATGCTGCAATGAGGGCACCGATAACCAGTGCAAAGAGCGGAGACAGATTGAATTCACCCATTAATACTACAGCGCCGGTTGCACCAATTGCACTCATTAGTGCGTTTGATGGTGGTTCACCAGAAACAGCTTTGTTATAGATTCGATGCGGAAACATCATTTGGGGAGCTAACTGGACCTGCGAGTTCGGGTTACTCTGGGACCCTACATCGGATTCGAGGTCTTCTGAGGCACCTGCAATGGTTGCAGCTACGCCCATAAGTGCCAGTACTCCCATGCCTATGAGTGGTTCCATTCATTTTCCTCCTTTAATTTTATTAACATGTTAATAAGTTGGATTCAAAAAAACGCTGTACTTTTTTTTGGAATCGTTGGCCATATCATTGCAAAGAAAAATGATGATGACTAGCGTTATTTTTGGGATTAGAGAGAATCATTCATAAACCTTTCGAAATATGTAGGCATTTAAAATATTATTATAGGATTATATAATATACAATCATTTTTATATGATGTATGTAGCAGGAAAAGTGCACTAAATGTTAAATATATATAAAAAAACATATTATACTCCTTTCAATATCATATAAAGATTGCGATATTGATATGGGCCAATCCATTTTTTTAATACAAGTTATATAATTTTCATTTTTATTTAAAACAGTTTCTTCCGAGCTTTTATTTTTTTATATATTCCTCTCTTATAATTATTCCCAACTTTATGTTTTTTCTTAGACTCTTATGCTTACTGTGCGTCAAGATCAAATGTATTTACCACATGCCATACTATGTAATATATGTTGCATTGTTGATATATATTTCTCAAGATTTCCCCTGTAAATATATATACTTTTTTTAAATATATCTATATATTATTTTCATCTGTTTGCGGGGTAACACTTTATTATATATAAATACGTTGCTAGTGGTAAATTTTTGCAAGTAGACCTTTTTGTATGTTTTTCTTGTGGTTATTCTATGTTTTTTCTGTGACTTTTCCATGGGTCTGCCCTGTTGCCCGGGTGGAATCATGCGGCATTTTGTAATCTTTTTATGTTTAGTTGGAATCCCTCCAGAGTCTTCACTCTCAAATGTCCGGGTCAGGGCCGGGCAAAAATATTATTATATTTTATTTTCCTTCTTTTTCTGTGATTCTCGGAGCCTCATCCTTTGCAGCTACCCCTGTTGAACTAAAGGGAAATGTGAATTCAATAGAACTGTATATCCCTAAGCTCGGGGTTTATTCCGGCAGGAAGCTGGAAAATGAAAAGTTGAACCTGATACTTGACGAGCTATCAGTATACGAATTTGCAAGCACCATTCATGCTCCTTATTTTGCGCCGGACCCTAACTATCCCGGTTCCCTCCAGGTAGATACTGCCTGCATGGGAAAACGGGAGTTTTCCCTCATGGATGAGTCCATAGCCCTTGCAAACCGGATCGGGGCCGGGGTTGTTGTACTGCATCCCGGAAGAATTGGACAGGACAGGGAAATTGCCTTTTCTTCAATGGTAGAAAACCTCAAGGTGCTCGCTTCCACTGCCGAGGACCAGGGGGTCATGCTGGGGCTGGAAAATAAGGAAGGTACGGACCCTTACAACCTCTGCTGCAAAGCCGAAGAACTTGCACGTGCGGTTGAGGCCGTAAATTCCGGGTCCCTGAAAGCTACTTTCGATATAGGGCACGCAAATCTCACCTGCGGGGGGGACCCTGAAAAACTCCTGAGTTTTGTGGAAACCCTGAAAGAACATATCGTCCACCTCCACGTACATGATAATGGGGGCCAGTGGACGGAAACGTATGATGGGGATGAGCACATGGCTCCCGGAAACGGCTGTATAGACTTCTCCGTGCTGAACCTGCTTTCCGGGTATAAAGGTGTCTACAACTTTGAAGTTTTTTCAATGGAAGATGTCCTTCAGGGAAAAAAGACTCTGGAAAATGTCCTGAAGCTCTGAATTGCCTTTCCGGAATAAGATAGGGATCCCGATTTTAACAGATATCTACTATTATAAAATAAGTTCAGAGAAAATAAGTTCAGAGAAAATAAGTTCAGAGAAAATAAGTTCAGAGAAAATAAGTTCAGAGAAAATACAAGTTATGAATAAAATAGGTTAAGAGCCGATTGCGGCTCTTTTTTCAGGTGCCTTAATAGAAGTCCAGGGAGACTCCTTTCTGGCCCATAACGTTTTTCAATTCTTCATAAGCCGTAAACAGCTCTTTTTTCTGCCTGCCCACGGTCTCAAGTCTGGGTTCGGCTTTGAGCCATATGTCTCTGTCGCCGCTGCCCCTTGTTACTGTAACACAGGAGAGCATATCCCCGTGGGTCAGCCTGTATACCGAGTCCTGTCCTGTGGGAGTGACCCAGGCTGGAGAAACGGATTTCAGCTTTTCAACGAGTTCTTTCCAGCTGAGGGTGTCAGAGACCCGGAGGTTCAACTGAAGATGGGAGCGTTCACCTGTGACTTTTTCTTCGACGTTCCCGAGGAAGGAGCTGTATACAGGATCCATTTCATTGATTTCCCTGGCTTCGTAGCGAGCAAGGGCCTGGGCTTCCTCCTCGAAGAAGGGGGCGAGGTTGACTCTGCTTGAGGGCTTTGTCATCAAAGAAACTCCGAAGAAAGCGACAGCGCTCAATGACATGCCCAGGATGACTCCGTGGCTCATGAGGGCCGGGTGGACGCCTTCAAGATAGGTGGCTGCCATGGGTGGGGCTTCCATTGTGTAGTCAAGGAGTACAAGCCCTATTTGAGACACTCCTCCGACTACCATGGATACTAGAGCGCCTTGCCTTGTTGCTCTCTTCCAGTAAAGCCCTCCCATGAGGGGGAAGAAGTAAGAAGCGCTGGCAATGAAGGTTGCGATGTGAATTGCTTCGATGATGCCCTGTATGTAGAAAGTGCCCGCACACGCCCCAAGCACGATTATGAGCACGCTAATACGGTTTACGACCAGCATCTCCTTCATGGTGGCATCCGGTTTTATGTACCTCTGGTAGATGTCCCGGGAAAGGTTTGAGCCACCGGAGGTTGCGAAAGTGTCAGCATTGGACATGGCAGCAGCGGTAAGTCCGATCGCGCTGAGGGTGATCAGGAGGGGAGATGCGGCAAATCGTTCGTTAATGAAGGTTAGAAGGGCAGGTTCGGCAAGTGCCATGCCTGCAGGAAAGCCCATAGCTGCGATTTCGGGGTATATGGCATTGAGTGCGATTGCAATCACTGCGCAGGACCCGAAGACCACCAGGATCATGAAAGCTCCCAGGATCATTCCCTTACGTGCGGATTTTTCATCCCTTGCAGCCCAGACCTTTTGCCAGGGGTCCTGCTCGGAAATCCATCCCGGAATGATGGCCAGGATATAAATAAGGACCAGCGGCAGCCCGATTGAGAAAGGGTTCCACCAGCCGTCAGGCACGTTTCCGAAAAGCTCGGAGTTGCTTATTGCAGTGGTTCCCAGGCCTCCGTCGGCCACCGTACCCACGGCGGCAAAAGCCATTGCTATGGTAAAGATCGCAAGGATAGTAAACTGGATTACATCTGTCCAGACAACGGCCGAAAGTCCTCCCAGGGTGACATAAATCGAAACCACAACAGCGATTAAAGCCACGGCATATATTTTGTCAAGCCCGTAGAATATCTGCAGGACCATAGCAAGTCCCTGGACATCAGCTACTGCAAAAAGGATCATAACAACTGCAATGACCAGGGCGATAGGCATCCTGATCGAACTTCCATAACGCTGTTCGAGGAGTTCGGGCTGGGTGATTGCGGGGAGATTTTTTATCTTACCCACAAGCAATGCAATTAGCAGGAGAGCAATGATATTCGGGGCCACAAAACCCCAGATCGAGCCCATCCCCAGCAGCATGTAAAAACCAATGACTGCAAGAATCCCACCTGCGGTGATCCAGGATGCAGCTGCTGAAAACCCGACTCCTGTGGGCCCGATTCGGCGCCCAGCGAGCCAAAAGTCAGTGACGGATTTCTGTTTTTTATTGAAGTACCAGCCAATGCTCACAAGTCCTGCTAAATAGACCGTGAGCAGCGCCAAGAAGATCTGATAACTGTCCATAATGATACCTTCAAAATAAAAACTTAATGTGTGGGGTTGATTGTGTATAGTTGTATGTATAGTTGCTATGTGCTTGTGTGCTTATATGAAAGTCCACAAATGTACACTTTTTAATAGTCTGTGATATATACACTTTAATATTATCTTTATGTAACTTTCTATGTAAGTGAACTTTTACTTATATCATCTTATTTATTTATTCCTTTTTGTCTCCCGTTCCCATTTTTTTGTTTATTTTTCAAGCAAATTTGCGTTTTTCTTCTTTTTTCGTTTGTTTTTATCCGACTTTTTTGTTTTCCTTCTGCTGTCATAAGTTTCCGGTAGCATTTGGGGTATTCTGCAGGAGGTTCCTTTATATTTGCGCAAAAAGTTTATTAACCGTTGTATTCATGATGACATATCAATGTCATCCAGAAGAGATATCTACAAATTGCTGGTAATTTTTACAGTCCTTTCTGTTACTTTTTTCGGACTTGGCTGTGTTGATTCCTCCTCCGACGAAGCCGGTGAGGCAGAGGAAAACGGTACAGGCGCAGGTCCTGCTGAAGAATCCTCCATCCTTAAAGTTTTCCATGCCGGAAGCCTGGGAGTGCCTTTCGAGGAACTTGAACAGGAGTTTGAAGCACAGAATCCGGGCGTGGATGTCCAGAGGGAAGCTGCAGGTAGCGCAAAATGTGTCCGAAAAATCACCGAACTCGGGAAAAACGCCGATATCCTGGCATCAGCTGACTACAACCTGATCCCTACGATGATGATGCCCGAGTATGCAGACTGGTATACAGCCTTTGCCAAGAACCAGATAGTTATCGCTTACACGAATGATAGTAAGTATAGTGATGAGATAAATGCTGACAACTGGTATGAAATTCTCAGGAGACCGGATGTACGCTACGGTTTTTCCAACCCTAACGATGACCCCTGCGGGTACAGGACCCAGATGGTAACCCAGCTTGCGGAACTCCAATATGAGGATGACCGGATCTATGATGACCTTATCATTGATTTGACAGGAATGACCGTTACTGAGGAAAACGGTATTTATACAGTGCATGTCCCCGAATCCGAAGCAATCGATCCAGATACCTCTAAGATCATGCTCCGGAGCATGGAAGTGGAACTTTCTTCAGCCCTGGAAATGGGGGAGATTGATTACTTCTACATCTACCGGAGTGTCGCTGTCCAGCACGGTTTCAACTTCGTTGAACTCCCTGAGGAAATCGACCTTAGTTCTATTGAGTACGCGGACAACTATGGCAAAGTGCAGGTTGAAAGGGCTAGCGGGGAAATTGCGACTGGCGCCCCGATTGTTTACGGAGTCACAATTCCGACGAATGCCGAGAACTCTGAGCTTGCAACTGAATTCGTTGAACTTCTGCTTGAAGAGACCGGACAGCAGATCTTTGTCGAGAATGGTCAGCCTCCGATCGTGCCCGCAGTTGCCGGTGGAAAAGAAGCCATGCCTCCTGCTCTCCAGGCACTTGTAGAATAAAGACGAATTGTTGTGTGCATGCATATTTTTGCATGCATATTTGTGTATGCTTGTTTGCATGAATGCATTTTTGTGTGAATGCATGTAATAGTGCAGTTCATTGCAAAAAGTGAATCGCGGGGAAACCCATAACAAGCAAAACGACAGTAAAAAGGATAAATATGAAACCCGTAGCCCGGAAGTCTAAAAAACTCGAGCCTTTGATTTCCGTTTTTTCCTTTTTACTGCTTGTTCTTTTCCTTTTTATTTCCGTTACCCTTGCAAACATGATCATTGGGCAGTTACTGAACGATTTTCCTGGCCTGGTCAGAACTGCAAAAAACAGTTCGGTTATGAGCTCAATTTTTCTCTCTCTTTATGCAGGTTTTCTTGCTACTCTTATAGCCCTCTTTCTCGGGGCTCCCACGGGCTACATCCTGGCAAGGTTTGATTTCCCTGGAAAACGCCTTGTTGAGAGTATCATCGATGTTCCTGTTGTAGTCCCGCATACGGTTGCCGGGATTGCGCTCCTGACGGTTTTCGGGTCCCGCGGGCTTATAGGCGGCCCGCTCGAACCTTATGTCCAGTTTAGGGATGCTCTTCCAGGCATAGTGGTTGCAATGCTTTTCGTGTCCGTGCCCTACCTTGCCAATTCCGCAAGGGAAGGCTTCAAAAGTGTTAATCCCAGGCTTGAAAAAGCGGCCCGTTCTCTGGGTGCTCCTCTCTGGAAAGCCTTTTTCCTTGTAACTCTTCCCCTCTCGGCCAGGCACCTTCTTGTGGGAGCTATCATGACCTGGGCCAGGGCTATCAGTGAGTTCGGGGCTGTTGTAATCATTGCCTACTATCCGATGATAGGACCAACCCTGATCTACGAGCGCTACATATCATATGGGCTTTCGGCATCAAGGCCAATTGCAGTTCTCCTTATCCTTATAACCCTCACAATCTTTATAGTAATCAGAATACTTTCCGCAGGCTGGAGCATATATGATAGAGATTAAAGCCCTTTCCCGAAAATGGAAAACTTTTGCCCTGGATTCCCTGGACCTGACTATCCGGGACGGAGAGTATTTCGTTATCCTCGGGCCCACAGGTTCCGGAAAAACCTTGCTCCTTGAACTTATAGCAGGTTTCCACCGCCCGGATTCTGGAAAAATCCTGATCAATGAAAAGGACGTTACGGACTTATCTCCGGAAAAACGCAACCTGGCTTTTGTGTACCAGGACTATTCCCTTTTTCCCCACATGACCGTTAAAAAGAACATCGAATTCGGGCTGAAGATGAAAAAACTCAAAGCTCCCGAAAAGTTAATGGAAATTTCGGAATACCTTAATATTTCCCACCTGCTGGAAAGGCATCCTCTAAACCTTTCCGGGGGGGAACAGCAGCGGGTGTCCCTTGCCCGGGCTCTCGTTACAGATCCTGAAATCCTCATGCTGGACGAGCCCTTGAGTGCCCTTGATCCGAGGACACAGGATAGTGCCCGGGAGATGCTTTTGAATGTGCACCGGAAGGGTAAGCTGACCGTGCTCCACATTACCCACGACCAGACCGAAGCCCGGATCATGGCAGATAAGATTGCGGTGGTTATGGACGGAAAGCTTGTACAGGTGGGTACGCCGGAAGAAGTCTTTGAAAAACCTGCAAACGACATGATCGCTGATTTCGTAGGTTTCGAGAATGTCCTGAAAGGCAGGGTACTTTCCTGTGAAGAGGGCCTCCTCCGGATCGAAGCCGAAGGAACGGTGCTTGAAGCTGCCGGGGAGGTGGAGGTCGGGAACATGGTACATGTCGGCTTGAGACCGGAAAACATAGTTTTAAGTAAGACCTTCACGCAATCCAGCATCAGGAACTCACTGAAAGGCACGGTGATAGAGGTTCAGAGCCTGGGCGCACTTGTGCGGGTGCGGATGGATTGCGGGCTCCTCCTGAACGCACTGGTAACCCGGCAGTCTGCCGAAGAAATGGAGCTAGCTCCCGGGGTGCCTGTTTATGCCCAGTTCAAAGCTTCTTCTATCCATGTGCTCCGATGAGGTGGAAATTTGTGAAAGCGAAAACAAAGCTCTGGTTTACAGAAGACGGAAAGCCCGTGATGGGGGCCGGAAAAGCCAGTTTGCTCAAAGCTATTGATGAGGAAAAGTCCCTCCGGAAAGCCTGCGAGAAACTGGGGATTTCCTATAAACATGCCTGGCTCATGTTGAAAAAAATGAACGAAAGGCTCGGAGATCCCGCAGTGGTCACAGTGCGCGGGGGGAAAAACCAGGGGACCTTCCTAACGGAAGTGGGTCGAAAAATGCTGGCCGAATATGAAACCAGCAGGCAGCTTATCAAGGAGGCTGTGGGAGACGAAACCGCCTGGGAAAACGTTGGCTTTAAAATCTCAGCCCGGAACAGGCTTCCGGGAAAGGTCCTTGAAGTCGAGAAAGGCGGGCTGGTTTCGAAGATTACGATTGAAATTGAACCTTCAATCCTTACCTCAGTTGTCACCGAAGAGGCCGTGGAGCAACTCGACATAAAGCCCGGAGACCGGATATATGCTGTCATTAAGTCCACGGAAGTGATGGTTGCAAAGAGGCCGGAGCCCGAGTGTTCTGAAGAAAATAAACCTGAAGAAAATAAACCTGAAGATAAGAAATTGAAAGTTAATAAATCGAAAGAAAAGCAGCCTGAAAAAAAGAATTAAGAAAATAATCCTTTTTAATACCCGGTAAATAAACCGTTTTGCCCTTCTTCTTCTTCTTCTCTCCTCTCTTTCTTACTTTTCTTTAATCTGTCCATTCAATCAGATCGATCAATCGTTTTACCCCATTGGATAAATCAATCAGGTCCGGATGAATCAGAAGAAGATGTGTTACAAAAAAAGTGTAACCATTCCTGGTTGAGTTAAATCCTCAAATGGTATGGTTACGTCGGGTTTTTTTAGATCTGGCTTTTTGAACCTTTTTCTTTTGGGTTTTTTCTGTTCCAGGTCTTACCTTTCATAAGGCCTTTCCTTTATTCCTGCTGTCTTTTCCTGTATAGGACGAAACAGGCTGCAAGGGCCATGAAACCCATTCCTGCACCAATCTGGTATCCAGGGAGGCTTTTTTCTGCGGACAGGACTTCCGTGTTGATCTTGACGCTGTCCGAGATCTGGTCATGCCCGTCGGTGTCTTCGTAAAGGATCTCGCTGTTAATGGAGTATGGCTTGGGGTTTGCGTCTTTGTCCACGTCCATGTCAAAGACGGCAACTGAGCTTTCTCCCGGGTTCAGGGTGCCGAGATATGCCTGATCGTCCGTGGTACTGAAGGGGTCGCCGGCACTGACCCTTACCGTGGCGTCTTTTGCGGGGTCTTCCCCTACGTTTTTATAAGTGACGTAGAGCATGCCGCCTTCATCGGGGTAGAGTTCCCCTTTAACTTCCGTCACTTCAAAGTAGGGCTCTTTTTTGATCACTACTTCGATTGTCTGGGTCTGGGTTTTGTTTTCATACCAGATGCCTACTTCCTGGTTTGTTACCAGCTGTGTTTCTTTGTAGTATTCATCCCCGCCTACCTGCACATTATTCTGGTATTTGTATGAAAGCTCGAGGGTTAAGGGGTACGTTCCTGCAGGTGCGTTCTTGTTGATTTCGATGGTGAACTTTGTGGGGCTTGAGCTGTCCTTTCCCTGTTTCAGGGTTCCTGCTTCCTGGGATCCGGATTTTACCTTGATGTTCGGGTCGTCGGACGTAAGGGTAGCAAGGATGCCAATCGCAGTCACGCTCTGGGCTTCGTACTGCATCTCAGTTTTTTGAAGTACGGTTTCTTTTTCATCATCTGCTTCGTCTTCGGACTTGAAGCCGGAAATTGCACCTTTGTTCATCATATCGATGCTGAGGGTCACCGTGTCCCCTCTGGAAAACTCGTTGTCCCCGAGCAGGGTGGCGCTGAGGTCCGGACCTCCGTAGACGGTGTAGTAATTGTTACTGATGTCAAAATTTTCAGGTATGGCTGCCTGTGCTGGCAGGGCTGCAAGACCCAGGATAAGAAGGGTAGTGACTGCAGCAAAAATTCCTTTTTTATTCATTATCATCACCTGATGAATTCTCATTATTTTGATTCCTTTTCCGGTGCATGTTTATGATCTGGTATAGAGCGATAAGGATTATCAGTACAATTGCTATGCCCGTTATGCTGATTTTTTTCTCGGATGCTTCAAGGGGCACATTTACTTTCAGGTTTTCTGAAAAAGAGGTTTCTCCTTCTTCGTCAATGTACTTTATTTCACTGTCAATCCCGTATTTTTTCACAACTGCATCCTGGTCTGCTGAAATTTCAAACAGGGCGGTTTTGCTTTCTCCAGGCCCGATGTCCCCGAGTCTGACTATGGACTTTTCCGTGCTAAGGGGGCTCATGACTATGATGCGGGCCATAGCATCTTCTGCTGTGATTTCCCGGGTGTTTGTGTAGCTTACCTCAACGACTTGTGTTTCTCCCTGTTTAAGGTTCCCGGAAACTTCAGTCACCTCAAATTTCGGTTCGCTCTCAATAGAGACGGGTAAGCTGAGGACTGTGTTTTTTGTTTTATATTCTCGTGTGAATTCCGTATTGGTCAGGCCAAGGTTAATTACTTCAGGAGTTACTGTTCTTACATTTGCCTGGTACTCGTAGCTCACGGGCAGGAGGAGTTCGTAGTTTCCTGCAGGCGTGTCTCCATCGATTTTTATCGTGAACCGGAGGGTTTGTGTGTGCCCGGTTTCAATCTCTTCCACATCCTGGACGCTGGTTACGGGGTCGACTTCTATATACTCCGTTTCCGAGACAAGGGTGGCTTTGAGGTCTTTTGTGGTTGTGCATTCCTCTTCTTCTTCCAGTTCTGCAAGTGCCAGCAGTTCCTCAGTGGAGTTGTCTCCTCCCTGGTCTCCATTCAGCCTTTTGAAACCTTCTATATATCCCTTGTTCACTATTTTTACCTGAAGACCTGCAATCTCTCCCCTCTTGAATTCGGGGTCTCCGACAATAGATGCCTGTATGATCGGTTCCCCGTAGCTCCGGTAGTAGTCCACGGTGTACCCGTGCTCCGGAATAATGAAGTTCACTTCATCATCATTATTATCGTTTCCAAGGGCCGGAGCTGCGGTTATTGAGATAACTGCAAAGAGTACTGCGATTATAGCGAATGTTTTTATTATCTTCTGTGTAGCTTGATTTCTGGGCTCTTTCATTAGATATCAGCCCCTCGAACTTGTTTGTTGGGTTGGTTTTGTATTGTTTGTGCGCCTCTTCTTTTATCTCGCCAGGTGTCCAGAACGACAATAAGGGGCGGGAATACTACAAATGTAGCAACCAGGGCAAGCAGGACATCGATGACCGTCACGATCCCGAAGTCACTTATCATGCCAAATGGGGACGCCATCAGGGCTGAGAAACCGAAGACCGTTGTGGCCCCGGAGGCAACAATTGCAGTTCCTATTTTTGTGCTTGCTTTATGGATGGCTTCTATTGGGCTTGCACCTGCTTCTTTTTCTTCGAAGTAGCGCTCCATCATGAGAATTGCGTACTCGGACCCAACTCCCAGGATCAGAGCCCCGAGGGTTGCGGTCATGGGGTTGTAGTCAAGGTTCAGGTAATCCATAACCCCGCCGGACCAGCCGATCACGATAAACATGGGAATGACCGGAGTCAGGGCTTTTAGCCAGTCCCTGTAGACTATGAAAAGCCCGGCAAGGACCAGGAAAAGCCCGAGGAAAGTCATCTGCACCCTGCCGCTTGTAAGCGCGGTTATGACTTCTATGAAGACCACGTTGTTTCCCGTAATTGTGACAGATGTGCCGGGGGGCGCCTGCATCCACCGGATATCCTCTCTTACGATGTTGGTAAGCTCTTTGATCCCTGTTACTTTTATGTCAGAAACGGCGTTTCCGATGTTAAAGTTCAGGAGAAGCATATTTTTCCCGTACATGTAGCGGTCTTTCTGGTAGTCCGGGATTTCTTCGTAGATTGCCTCAATTTCCTGGGAACTGTCCGGGATTGTACCGTCGTTTAGCTCTTTTACGAGGGGTACGATGCTCGATGCACTGTATATATGTCCTCTTCCGCTCACCTCATGTTCGCTGAACTCGTCGATCCACTTCAGGATCTCAGGGTTGGCAGTATCTTTTACTTTTATAATGATGTTCAGCTGTTCGTCCCCACCCATTATGTCGCCCATGTGTTCCAGGTCGACAAGTGCGGGCATGTCCTGGGGGACAAAGGTTGTAACGTCAGTCTGGATGCCCACGGACTGGTCGGCATAAATGCCCCCGAGACAGAGAAGTGCTGCAATCCCGAGCACAATCACGTCGTATTTTATTGTAAAGTCGGTAAGTTTGTTCAGGCCATTTTCAACTTTCTGGGTTTTCGCGTGTCCTTCCGGTTTTCTCCCTGTTTTCACCCGGCCAGATCTTATTTTGCTTTTCATTTTCCCGAACAGGTTCTTTTCCGAAACTCCGTCAAAGAGGGATATTGTGATGATGCCTACAAATATGGCTGCGAGATAGCACATGATTATCCCTACCAGGAGGAGTTTTCCGAAATCCCTTATCATGGGGACTGAGGAGGTGAACAGGGACACAAAGCCAAGAGCTGTCATCCCGAGGGCGACAAGGACCGCAGGGCCTGTATTTTTTACGGTAGCCACAATTGCGTGGGTTTTGTTTTTGTTTTCCTGTAGTTCTTCTTCTATCCTGTTATGAAACTGGATGGCATAATCTATGCCAAGTCCTATCAACACCGGGAAAGCGGCCATGGAAACCATGGAAAGGGGAATTCCAAGGTATCCCATAGCTCCAAAAGTGAATATTATTCCAATCAGGACAATAGGTAAAGGCAGTAGTCTCCAGCGGACGTGCCGGAAAACAAGGTTTAGCACAATGAGCATAAAAAAGGCGGAAATCCCGAGAAGAGGACCCATGCTTGAATTCATTTCATCGTTCATTGAAATCTGGAAAGCCGGGTCTCCGGTAACTATGATGTTGTATGAGGGGGGAAAATCCGAAAATGAGATTGCTTCTTCGGTTGCGTACAGGATCTCCTCTCGTTTTGCGTCCGTGGTCGAGCCCGCCATTACCACCGATATGAGCATGTGTGTATCGTCAGGGGTAAGCATCTCAAAAGTGTCCGGGCTGCTGTCTATTATGGCTCTGATTTCTTCATCGGTGTCCGGGATCACGTATCTGCCGGTCATCTGGTAGTTTATACCTTTAATAATCGATGCCGGGCTTGTGGTTTCGATCACTCCTTCCGTGGAATAGAGCTGGTGGTCCAGTCGGTCCACGGCCTTCATGAGTTCTGACGTTTTTACGTCATTTCCCTCCACCATTACTACAATAGACTCTGTCTGGAAAATGTTCAGGAAAAGGTGGTCGAAATCCTGATACATTCGTGAGTCTTTCCCGACAAAGGTTTCGGTGCCTGATGCCATTTCTATTTTCTGTGCGCCCTGCATTGCTATGATTACGAAAAGGAAAAAGACCAGGAGTATGGTCAGGCGGTTATTCTGGATAAAAATCCCTAGTTTTTCAAAAATGTTCTTAATGGCGAATTCCCCTCATTTCGATTGTCTCGAGCATAAACAGGTTTTGAAGCTGGGTCTCGCTTTTTGAGGCTCAGGGGGCCAGTACTGTAAACCCTGGTTTTTAACCTTAAATCTGTAAATATTTGTATTTGATAGGTTTATTTTCTATTCATTTATATAATTACTTGATACTGTTCTCTTACATTGAGGGTATATTGAAAGAAAAGATTTAAATCTATTGTTACTTTAGGGGTAACAAATGTATCCTGCGATAAATCCGGGGCTTGTCCGCAATCTTGAGAAGCTGGGGCTTACCGAAAATGAGGGTAAGGCCTATGCCGGGCTGGTAAGTTTAAAAGAAGCCACCGCAAGGGAAGTCCATGAACTGACAGGAGTGCCCAGGGCTAAGGTTTATGACATCCTCAAAACACTGTCCAGAAAAGGTTTTGTGGAAGTTCGGCAGGGTTCTCCGGTTTATTTCAGGGCGGTCGATCCGAAACATGTAATTGGCAGGATCAAGGACGAACTTTTCACCTGTGCCATCGAGGCTCTGGACCAGCTTAACGAGTTGAGTTATGAAATTCCAAGGTCTTCTCCTGTCTGGTGCATCCAGAGCGAATGGGGTATCCGGAAAAGGGTCCGTGAGATTCTCTATAATGTCAGGGATGAACTGATAGTTTTCTCTACCAACCCGGAATTTTTGGGCGAGTTTGAATCAGACCTGAAAAAGCTGGAAAAAAACTGCCGGCTAATTCTTATTGTAGATGATCTTAATAAGTTCAGAGGAATGCCCTTCGACTTCACGGAGACCGGTAAAGATTTTGGGGACTTTGTCCGGAACCTGTTCATTGATGGAGTCCAGTACACTGAAGACTGCTTCATGATTGCGGATGGAAAGGAGTCCATAGCCGTCCATTCGGCCGGAAACAATAGGGAGGCGGTGGTAATCAGGCTGCCCGTGGTCTGCCACCTGCAGAAGTTGATTTATAACTGGCTTGTAGAAGGCAGTTTTATAATAGATGCTCCTCAATAAGCGCTGCAGGGATGGTGTATATGATTACTGAATATGATTACTGCGTATGATTGCTGCATATGATTACTGCATATGATTACTGCATATGATTACTGCATATGATTACTGCATATGATTACTGCATATGATTACTGCATATGATTACTGCAGAAAATTTATCTCATCTCCTACTATTCTAAATATTGTGGCATGTCTTCACAATTTGTCCATTTTTGTTTGAATATATACTAATAATTCTAATCTGTCGTTCATCTATCCCTAATTTATATATTGGATTCTGATCTTAATTAAATTCCACTTTTATCAGTCCTGACAGTTTGACGGATTTTTATCAACGTTTCTATTACACAAAAGATCCTTGGAGGTTTAATTATATGAAAAGCACAACAATCGGAGGTGTGAAAATAAGCTGGCTCGGGCATGCAGGCTTTTTGCTGGAAGGGGAAGGCAAAAGGATTTATATCGATCCATTCGAGCTTGCGGAAGAGCCCGAGTTTGACGAAAAGGCTGACATTCTCCTGATCACCCATGAACACTTCGACCACTGCAGCCCTGATGATATCCGGAAGGTCAGGAGGTCCGATTCCACAACCCTTGTCCCTGAGGCCTGTTCTCTTAACTTCAAAGGGGACGCCAGGAGGATTGCCGAAGGGGATGTCCTGGCTGAGGGGCTTGAGATCAAGGGAACAAGGATCGAAGTCGTACCTGCTTACAATCCTGACAAACCTTACCACCCGCGGGGACTTGGGGTAGGGTACATTGTCGAACTTGAAGGGCTGCGCATCTATCATGCTGGGGACTGCGACTTTTTCCCGGAAATGGGGGGTATCAGGGCTGACGTTGTCCTGCTGCCCATAGGGGGGACCTATACCATGGACGAAGAGGAAGCTGCCAGAGCAGTTGAGGTTATCTCCCCGAAAGTTGCAATCCCCATGCACTACGGAAAGGTTGAGGGGACGGCCGGAAACCCGGAAAAGTTTAAAGCCCTTGTTAAAGGCAAGAATCCCGACGTTGAAGTAATTATTTTTGATCCCTGAGTTCTCCTTTTTCCTGCAACAGGTTACAGGACCTTAAAGGGATGCTCAGGTTAAAAGAGAAGGGTTATAAGATAAATTGCAGAATCTATCCCACCATGTCGCGAATTCCCAGGAAAAAACAGAAAAATATGCTCCGAAGCGTTGCAACCCAGCGCATGTGGAGGCTCTTTGAGCTTGCGGAAAAGGAGTTCAAGGAACATCCCGAACGAAGCGAGCGCTACGTTCAGCTTATCCGGAGCATCTCAATGCGAAACCGGATGAGGGTTCCGCGGGAAATAAAACGCCGTATCTGCAAACACTGCTATGCTTTCCTGGTACCCGGAGTAAACGCTCGCTACCGGCTTAAAGGCGGGTATACTGTGGTCTCCTGCGAGCGCTGCGGAATGGAAATGCGCTATCCCTATAAAGGGTTGAAACCTTCCAGGAAAAAAGGCAATAGCAGTAAGGATAGGGAGAAAGTGTGACCTGGGGGAAGGCGCCGGGAAAGGTTATGTTAACCCTGCTGAAAGCACAGTCAGAATTTTCTGCGCCATAAAAGTCCCAAGAATTATCACAACTGCAATTGAGAGGTAGATGGCAACGTTTCGGTATACGACGTCTTTTTCGGATCCTACCTTTATTCCCAGGGCTCCCCCGCAACCCTCACAGGGTGTAGAGCAACATCCGCATCCTAGCTGAATTTCATGGTTGGGGTTAGAGGGTGTTTTTCTGGGCGAAGAGTGCTGGTTTGAACTGGATGTTGGATTTATTACAGGCAGGATTTTTTTATTGGTTTCGGACATAAGTGTTTTTTTCACTCCTAACTGATATAAACATTGTTTTTCCTTCCGGAAACTTTGTAAGGTCATTTCGGACCGGGCAGTTTTTTGAAAGGTAATAAGTTTGGAACGGATGAAGGGCTTGGACCTCTAAACTTTTGAGCTTTACCTGGTTCGAGTCTTTTTTATGCCTGCCGAGATTTGTTTTGCAATCACGGATTTAGGGCCCTTGTTGTCTACGAGCACCCTGCCGCTCACTTCCCACCAGGCCTTGGGATAAGCTTTTTCAGGTTCAACTTCAGGGTTAAGGCCCAGTTCAAGGGCTGCTTTTTTTATTTCATTGAGCTGAGGCTCTTTTACCGAACTTTTCCGGGAGATAATTCTTCCGTTGCTTCTGGATCTGGTCTGGTCTATATATACGGGCCAGATTACAAGTTTTCCCTTGTCTTTCATCATCATACGCTATCTATTTTCTAGATTGTTTTCATGAAATTTAAAACTGCCCCGGAAAGGTCCTGAGAGCAGGCGGACCTGCTGTCCTGGAAAGTGTGAATTCAAATGATCCCTCTGAATCCTGTTCATGGAATTAATTTAGCTAGTTATCCCAGCTCCTGTGCATGGGATACATTCAACCGGTTCTTCGGGAATCCCACAACCTTCAGTTATTTATATTTTTCAGACAATCTCTTCTCTGGTGTTTTAAATGATTCCGGGATTTGCAATTGATGAAAAAGTCAGGGCGTATGTCCGGAAAAGCGGGCAGGACTTCAGGCTCTCTACCTCTCCCGAGGGGCCTGTTTTGATGCCGCTTGGATCTGTCTCTGCGAAGCCTTCTGACCTGAAAATTCTTCTCGGAGGCAACGTCCTGTATGTCTCAAAGCTTCAGGCCAAATATATTAAAAAGATAGACTGGCCCATGGTGGAACGATATCTGGATTCCGGTGGAGATTCCGGGGTCTGAGTTTTCCGGGTTTTTCCGTAATCTTTTCTGCTTCGGAGGGTTCGGAGAGGTGTTTTGGCTGTTCATTTCAGGCTGCCCATTCAGGCCGGGTATCCGTTTTGTTTATTAAGATGGGGACGCATAGGATAAAAGCTGACATTTACCCTGGCCCTGCAAAGTCCTCTTTTCCGGGGGAACAGGAGATTGCCGCAGGTTGAAAATATACACACTCTAAACTGAATGGGAGAAGTTGTCCGTGAAAATGAGAACTAAGGCTTTGTTTGCGCTCCTGGCCCTTCTGGTGGTCTTCGTATCGGGCTGTATCGAAGAAACGGAAGAAATTGTCCTTGATGAGTCGGGGAACGCTTCTTCCTATGAATTTGAAGTTTTTGTGGATGAAGGCGGGACCGGAATTCCAGCAAATACCACCACGTATTATCCCCTTGGAAACAATACGGAAGTCCGGGTCGTCAATATGGTCATAGATGCCAGCAAGCTGGAGATTTTCCCCACCGAATCCTTTGGCGGAAGTCCCGAGGAAGTTCCCATCGAAAACCTCGTCCTGCTTGTAGAGCCTTCGAATGCAACGGAGGCAGACCTGGATACCTTCCAGGAACTTTCTGAAAGGAGTGAGCTTTCGGACCTCAATTATACCCTGACCAGGGAAAACCGCCGCAATATGAAAGTCATAAACCTGGATTTTGAGGAAAATGTAACGGGTTTTATTGCTTACACCCTTAAAATGCCGGGAGCCCAGAATCTCGCTATCATGAGGCCTGATTCGGAGTTCATCCGTGTGGTAATTCCGGAAGGTTATGCCACGGGCAACCGTGTTTTCGGGATACCCAGGCCAGAGCCTTATGCCGTGGAAGAGGATGAGCTAGGCAGGCAGACCTTTCTCTGGATTGCCTCGGAAATGGATGAAAGGGAGCAGACTATCCAGGTGAAGTATTACCGTGAGTCTTCTCCTCTGTACTTCTTTGCGGCAATCGTTGCCCTTCTTTTCGGGGTTGTGATGGTTTTCGTGCACTACTCAAGAAGCAAGAAGGAACTCCTGAAGGTCAGGGAAATTTTTGAACTTGAAAAGGAATACGAGGAAAAAGAAAAGCGCAAAAGAAAATAAGCTCCTTTCCTCACAAATTTATAGGTTCCTAATTATTTTTTGATCAACCCTCATCTATTTATCCTGACATGTCTATAAATTATCTTAATGAAAGCCTGGATACAAGTTCGGTTAAAATCCTTCTTTTCGTCAAAGTCGGGGTCAGATGCTGCCGTTCCTGTAATAGGCTCCCTTATTCTTTTGATGATTTTGTTTATACTTGTGGGGTTAGCTGCGTCCAGTTTCTTCGATAGCTCTCGGGGGGGCGCAAGTTTCCAGTCACCTGTGGCAAAAATCGATCTTGAATCCTGTGAGGGGGGACTTTACGGTGTTGGTCCGACGGATGAAAGAGTCACGCTTGAAGAAAACCAGATAATGCTTGAGCATAAAGGGGGGGACTCACTACCTGTTAAAACCACTTCTATTCGAATTAGTGGGTATGGAAATTCCTACCGTGGAGTTGTTGGAACCAAGGGGAGTGGCAGAGTAGAAGGGAACACCATTGTCCACTACGAAGACCTGAGTTCGGAAGGTAAGAATCCTGACTACATGGACCGAAATGGTGCCGCTCTTGAAGACGGTTTCTGGGATGTCGGGGAAAGATTAATTCTCTGCGGGCAGGATAGTGCGGAAGGTGATTCGTATTCCAGTGTCAAAGTAAGTGTTGGTGGAGGGAAGAACACCTCGGACAACTACGGCTTCAAGGCAGGGTCTGAAATTAGCTTAAAGGTCATTGACAGCGAAGGGCGGAACGTTATTGCGGACAGGACGGCGGCTGTGGAATTTGTAAAAGACTGAGTCTTAATGAAAAAAGATCAGAGCTCCTTTCCTGGCATCTTGTTGAGCTGGAGCTCCGTCTTAAAATGTGTTCATATTTATTTTCGTTTTTCTGTTTTGTTTACTGTTTTGTTTGCTGTTTCATTTTGCTGTTTCATTTTGCTGGTTTTTCTTTCTGTGTTTGTTTACTGTTTTTCACGTTTCTCTGTGGCTCAGGGTTCCCTTTAACTCTGGCTTTCGATGTACATTTCAGGGTTCAGGAAGTATCCATGCACCGTGGTATCGAAGACCAGGCCCTTGATCGAGTCTTTCCTGGCCGCTGCGCAGCCGTAGTAGCAGACGGGGATGATGGGCTGCTCTTCGTGGACATATGCCTGGACCTCATCGAATTTCGAATAGCGAAGTTCGGGGTCTGCGATTCCGTTTGCCTCTGTGATCATGCCATCAAGTTCGGGGTTTGAGTACCCTCCCCGGTTCCCGTCTCCGCCTGTCATGTACATGTCGTTGAAGACATAGCTCGGGTCTGCAACATTCGAGACTCCCATGGTCGAGAGCAAGAGGTCCCAGTCGCCTTCCTTCAGCCTGTCCGAGATGCCTCCCCATTCCATCACTTCGTACCTTACACCAATTCCAAGTTCCCTGTACTGGGCTGCCATTGCTTCTCCAATGGGAGGAAGCCCCGGGCGGTTAGGGTAGGTCAGAAGGCTCAGGGTCAGGCTCTCTCCGGCTTTTTCTCTTATCCCATCTCCGTCTGAATCGGTCCATCCGGCTTCGGAAAGCAGCTCTTTTGCTTTTTCGGGGTTGTAGGGGTAGGGTTCAAGATCCCTGTTTACCCAGTGCATTTCAGGCAGGAATATTCCTGTGGCGGGTCTCCCTACCTCAAAGAGTACGTTTTCAACCATTTCTTCCCTGTTTATGCCGTAAGAGAGAGCCTGCCTGACCTTTTTGTCGGAAAGGGCTTCTTGCTTTGCATTCATCTCCAGGATGTACTCGTTTGCCGTGTCGAACCTCTCAACCGTGATCCCGGGAAGGGCGTCCAGGCGGTCCACCTCGTTGTAGGGGACATCAAGGGTGTAATCGATTTCCCCGCTTTCGATTGCCATTGCCCGGGTATTCGGGTCTTCCATTGTCCTGAAAATGACCCTGTCAAGTCCGGGTTCCCCTCCCCACCAGTTTTCGTTCTTCACGAACACAAGGGTATAGTCCCGGTCGTCATAGGACTCGATTTTAAAAGGTCCTGTCCCGATCGGCACCCCCATTTCCCTGTTTTCGTCTATGGATTTAGGGCTGAAGATTGCGGCTTTTGAATAGTGCAGGGTTTCGGGCAGAACGGGATTTGGATCTGTTGTGCGGATTTGCAGGGTATGCTTGTCCAGCGCGTCAATACTTTCGATCTTTGTCAGCTGGGCGAGTTTGTTATTGTGCTCGATGTCCCATTCCAGGGAAAACTTCACGTCTTCGGCGGTAAAGGGGTCTCCGTTGCTGAAGAGCACGTCTTTTCTCAATTCGAATTCCCAGGTACTGCTGTCAATCGCTTCCCAGGAGGTGGCAAGATAGGGTTTTAAGGAAAAGTCGTTATTGCATTTAACCAGGTACTCGGTAACAAGTTCGTTTGTCTCCTCGCAGACAAGGGGGTCAATGCTCTGGACTGCCCACATAACCCCCATTGTAAGGGTTTTTTCTCCTTCAGCTTCGGGTGAAGGTGAGGATTTTGATTCTCCTGCCCCGCCTTCCCCCTCCCCGGGCGAATCCGTGCAGCCCGAACTGCAGAGAGATGCGGTCAGGATGAAGAGGACAAGCATAAGCGTAAGGACTGAAGCCCCTTTTTTTGAAGATCCTGTTTTCGCTGTTTTCGCTATTTTCATGGAATCATCCTTCCTGATTCTTTTTCTCCTCAATTTCTTCCGGGATTATTTTTTCACTCAAGCTCTTCCGGAATTCTTTTTTCCTCAAGTTCTTCCGGGATTATTTTTCCCCGTAGATCAGATGATATTTGTAATTGAAGGCTATCCGCTTCCGAAGCGGCATCTTCCTTTTCTGGAGATCGATAAGCTCTTTCAGGTCCAGGTCCCCGACATTTTTGAAGCTGGCCGCCCTGAAGTAATCAAGCGTTTTTTCCGGGGGAGCCCCATGAGGGTTGGGAAGTTCGCTGTTGATCTCCCTTGAGTAGTACCCTTTCCGGGGATTTCTCTTCTCGACCAGCAGGGTACAGAGGTCGCTTATAAGCCTCCTCGTTTTGGTTTCGAGCGAGCCGTCGTTCCAGAGCCCATCGACTACCAGAAGCACTCCCCCCTCCTTTAGCACCCGTTTCCAGTTCCGGACCGCAACATCCGGGTGAGGAAGGGTCCAGAGGAGGTGGCGGTTGACAACTACGTCGAATGTTTGTGCCTCAAAAGGGGGTATTTCGGCATCTCCTTTCCTGAAGGTGGTGTCAAACCCTTTACCGGTTGCCTTTGCCCTCGCTTTTTCAAGCATTTTATCCGAAAGGTCAAGCCCTGTTACACGGTGGCCCATTTCAGCAAACAGGAACCCGATCTCGCAGGTCCCGCAGCCCACATCGAGCACTTCAAGCCTGCCCGGGGGAAGGAGGCTTTTGAAAAGCTGTTTCCAGGCTTCTTTTTCTGTTTCGGTCTGGATCCCGTGCCCTTCATGGCTGTCGTAGGTTTCGGATGAAACGTCCCAGATCCGGGCAATGTTTTGTTTGATCTTATTTTCTTGAACGGGCATGTTTTGATACCTCTTTTTTCCTGACATCTTCAATCGAAGCTATGTTTCCGTTTTCCAGGTAAGCTATCCTGTGGCAGACCCTCCTCAGGACGTCGAGGTCGTGGGAGATCAGCAGGTAGGAAACTCCCGTTTCCCTCTGGACTTTCTGCATAAGGCGCAGGATCTGGGCCTGGACCGAGACATCGAGCATGGACGTGGGTTCGTCCGCAACCACAAAATCCGGAGATAAGGACATAATCCTGGCAAGCACCACTCTCTGGATCTCTCCCCCGCTGAGCTGGTTCGGGTAGCGGGCCAGGTGTTCCGGGCGAAGCCCGGTCAGCTCTGCCAGCTCTTCGACCCTCTCCAGGAGCTCGGTTTTTTTGAGCCCGGCCCGGACTCTGAGAGGTTCTACCAGGCTGTCAAAGGCTTTCATCCTGGGGTCAAGGGACGTTTCCGGGTGCTGGAAAATCATCTGGATTTTCGGGCGCAGGTCCCGGAACTCTTTTTTCCCCATGCCCAGAATATTTTTCCCGTGGACAAGGATTTCCCCGTCCGTGGGTTTCTCAAGCCCCATTATACACCTGCCGATAGTGGTCTTTCCGGAACCGCTTTTCCCGAATAGTCCCAGGGTTTCCCCGGGCGCTACCGAGAAACTGACGTTTTTGAACACCTCGGCATCCCCAAAGCTCATTTTCAGTCCGTTTACTGCAAGGACCGGAGATGGCACCTGATCCCCCCTCCTTCATGGTTTTGCATTTCCGGATGCCGCCTGGAACACTCAACGGCTGCGTACCTGCACCGTTCATGGAAAAAACAACCCTCAGGAAGCCTTATCCGGCTCGGGCTCTGCCCGCTCAGGGGGACAAGCCCGTTTCGGGGATGGGCCCGGATAAGCCCTTTTGTGTAAGGGTGTCCCGGGGAATGCAGGACTTTTGAGGCTTCATCCAGTTCCACGACCTCCCCTGCGTACATCACGGCGACCCTGTCGCAGACCTCATGGGCCAGGTCAAGGTCGTGGGTGATCAGGAGCATGGTCTTGCCGTATTCGTTTTTTATTTTAGTAAACAGTTCCACGGCTCCTGCCCTGGCTTCCGGGTCCAGCCCTTTTGTAGGCTCGTCCGCGATCAAAAGTTCGGGCTCGAAGGAAAGGGACATGGCTGCAAGCAGCCTCTGCCTCATCCCTCCCGAAAGCTGGTGGGGGTAAAGGCCGCAGAGCTTTTCCGGGTCCTGCAAAAAGAGTTTTTTCATGAGCCCGAGGGCTTTTTTCATTCCCTCTTTTTTCTCAATCCCTCTCCTTTCGAACACTTCTCCTATCTGAAGCCCGTTTTTAAGAGCCGGGTTCAGGGCCCCTGCGGGGTTCTGGGGCATCAGGGAGATGCGTTTTCCCCGGATTTTCCGGAGTTCGGAGGGCTCCAGGGAAAAGAGTTCCTTTCCGGCAAAGCAAACGTTTCCGGAAACCCTGGCATTTGCCGGGAGGAGCCGGAGCAGGGCAAGCCCTACAACGGATTTTCCTGATCCGCTCTCCCCGATTATCCCGAAGGTTTCCCCTTCCCTGACGTCAAAAGATACTTTTGAGACTGCTTTTACGCTGCCTTCCCCGGCGGGGAATTCCACGGAGAGTTCTCCTATTTCAAGCAGGCTCAATACATCTCCCCTCCTTCATGGTGCGGGTCCAGGATGTCCCGGATGCCGTCTCCCAGGATGCTGAATATTACAACAACGAAGGTGATGGCAAGCCCCGGGAAGATGGTCTGGTGAGGAGCCGTCCTCATGAACTCCTTTCCTGCGGAAAGCATCGCCCCCCACTCCGGGACATCGGCAGGCAGGCCTATTCCCAGGAAACTTAAGGTGGCGATGGAAAGGATGACGTGCCCCAGGTCGATTGTGGCAAGCACGAGGAGAGGGGCTATGGCATTGGGCACGATGTGTTTGCGGATGATGTGAAAGTCTCCTGCCCCGCTTGTCACGGCGGAAAGGACAAATTCCTGTTTTTTGAGGGAGAGGGCCTGCCCCCTCATCAGCCGTGCGTACCTTGCCCACTGGACAACCGAGAGGGCAAGCACCAGGTTAAAAACCCCGCTTCCGAGCACCCCCATGATGGTCAGGGCAAAGATCACTCCCGGGAAGGAGAGGAAGATGTCTATGACACTGGAGATGCTTTCGTCCACAAGCCCCCCGTAGTACCCTGCAGCACAGCCCGCGGCAATTCCCACGAACAGGGAAATGAGGACCACCCCAAAGGCGATGGAGAGGGAAATCCGGGCCCCTATGAGTATCCTGCTCAGGAGGTCCCTTCCCAGGTAATCCGTGCCCAGCAGGTGGCCTTCGGAAGGGCCGAGGTTCTTGTTCTTGAGATCGATTGCGTTCGGGTCATAAGGAGAGAGCATGGGGGCAAAAAGGGCAACCCCTGCAAAAAGCACAAGCGCGGCCAGGGCAAAAAGCATGTCCTTCCTTTGAAAGACCCTTTTTGCAAACTCGCCGCCGTATTCCCCAAGCTGCGGCAAAAAGCCTTCTCTCCTGAATCTGTCAGCAAATACGTTATCCATGGTATCAACCGTACCTTATCCGCGGGTCGAGATGCGTATAGAGCATATCCACAAGGAAGTTCACGAGGAGGAACATGCTTACAATGGCAAGCACGCAGCCCTGTACCATTGGCAGGTCCCTGGCTGAGATCGAGTCCACAAGGAGGCTCCCTATCCCCGGCCAGGCGAAGATCTTCTCGATCACAATGGTTCCCCCAAGCAGGTTTCCCATCTGGAACCCGATCACCGTGACCACGGGAAGCATTGCGTTTTTCAGGGCATGCCGGCTTATGATCTTCCTCAGGGGAAGCCCCTTGGCCTGTGCAAACCTGATGTATTCCTGCCCCAGGGTCTCGAGCATGCTTGTCCTGGTGACCCTCATAACCGCTGCCATGGAGTGGAGAGAAAGGGCTGCTGCCGGCAGGAACAGGTTTTCCAGGCTTCCGTACCCTGCAACATGGACAAGTTTCAGTTTCAGGGAAAATACCAGGATTAAAAGCAGGGCGACCCAGAAACAGGGCATGGAAACCCCAAACAGGGTCACAACCCTGAGAATGTGGTCGGAAATCCTGTTTTCCCTGAGTGCCGAATATATCCCGAGGCTTACCCCCGCCAGCACTGCGATTGCCATACTTGCCCCTGCAAGCTGGATGGTTGCCGGCAGGCGCAGGGCCAGGAGGTAAAGGACCGGTTTTCTAAAAACGTAGGAAGTCCCGATGCCCTCCCCCGTGACAGCGGCCTTCACCCACCTGAAAAACTGGATGTAGAGGGGGTCGTCCAGGTTGTAGCGGCTTGAGATCTGGTTGAGCTGTTCTTCGGTTGCGCTTTCTTCCAGGCCCACGAAGGTATGTTTCAGGATCAGTTCGGCGGTGCCTCCGGGAATCACGTTCATAAGGAAAAAGGTCAGGGCACAGACCGCAAAAACCGTTAGCGCCATGAACCCGAGCCTTTTCAAGAAATATCTCATGCTTCCTCCTCAAGGCCGGCAGGCTGCATCAGCGCCCCTGCCTGCCCGCATAGTTCTGTTTGGAATTCTTATCCGGGGAGGGGACTGAAAAAAGAGGAAGGCATGAAACTTCGTGCCCGCAATTTCTTTCCCTCTTCTCCGGATTTTCTTTTAAATTTTAATTTTCCAGTTTTACTTTTCGAATTTTGCTTTTCGAGTTTTACTTTTCGATGTACATGTCCGCATTTGTGCGGTAGTCGTGGGCGGTCGGGTCGAAGACATAACCCTTCACATAGTCCTTCTTCACAATGGCACAGCCGTAGTAAGCAACAAGGATCATCGGCTGTTCTTCGTACACGATTGCTTCCACCTCGTTGAACTTCCGGTAGCGCTCTTCAAGGTCTGTGAGCTTCCTTGCTTCCATGATCAGGGAGTCGACCTCGGGGTTGGAATAACCCGGACCGTTGTCAGGCCCTCCGGTCATGTACCAGTTGCTCAGGACATATTCGGGGTCAGGGACCATTGCTATGTTGTAGGCTGCAAGGTAAAGGTCCCAGTTGCCTTTCTCTTTCCTGTCGTATATAGCCCCGAACTCGAGGACTTCAGCTTCCACATCAATGCCCGCCTCTTTTAGCTGGGCAGCCATGGTTTCGGCCATGGGGGGCAGCCCCGGCCTTGCAGAATAGGTCATGAGGTTAAGCCTGAGGGGTTTTCCGTCCTTATCCCTTATCCCGTCCCCGTCCGTGTCCACCCAGCCTGCTTCCGTGAGGAGTTTATCGGCTTTTTCCAGGTTCCTTGTATAGGGCTGAAGGTCCTTGTTTGCCCAGACCATTGTGGGGAGGAAAGGACCTGCTGCAGGTTCTCCCACGTTGTAGAGGACGTGTTCTGCAATTTCGTACCTGTCAATTACATAGGACATGGCCTGCCTGACCCTTACATCTCCCAGCGGTTCATGCCCCAGGTTTATGTCTATTTTGTACACTCTTGGGGTCTTGTATTTCTCCACGTTGATGCCATCAAGCTCGTTTATCCGGTCAGTTTCACTGTAGGGCACGTCGACGGTAAAATCCAGTTCCCCGTTTTCGATTGCCATTGCCCGGGTGTTTGGGTCGGGCATCCCTTTCAGGACCATCCTGTCAAGGCCCACTTCTCCTCCCCACCAGTTTTCGTTCTTCACGACGGTGAGGATCCGGGTCTGTTCGTCAAAGGACTCGAACTTATACGGGCCTGTCCCAACAGGTTTGACGAATTCTCCGGCTTCGTCAAAGGAAGAGGGGCTTATTACGGCAGTATCCGGATAGTGGAGAACTCCGGGAAGGATGGGGTTGAGTTCCGAGGTTTCTATTTTGAGGGTGTAATCGTCGACAACTTCCATGGACGCTATTTTGAGCATGGAAGCTACCCTTGGGTTTTTGGCAATGACGTTTCCCAGGGAGGATTTGACTTCTTCCGCAGTCATTTTACTTCCATCATGGAAAAATACGTCATTTCTGAGCTTGAATTCCCAGGTGTTTTCTTCGAGTTGTTCCCAGGACGTTGCAAGCCCCGGTTTCAGGGAAAAGTCCTGGTTGGCACCAACAAGGGTCTCGGTTACGGCGGCTTTTTCACAGATCAGGGTGCCCCCGTCCCCGTCGACAGTGTTAATTGATTCGATCTCCCACATCTCTCCGAGCACCAGCGTATTCGAACCGGGGTTTTCTTCCGTTACCTCGCTTCCTTCCGTGCCGGTGCATCCGGAGGTAAGCAGTGAGGCGCAGACCAGTAAGGTTATAATAAGTATAGATAGGGGAGTGTTTTTTTCCTTCATTTTGGAATCTCCTTTTTCAGAATCTCTCTTTTCGGAATCTCCTTTTTTAGAATCTCTTTTTTTGGAATCTTTTTTTTCAGAATCTTTTTTTTCGGAATCTCCTTTTTCAGAATCTCTCCTTTCGGAATCTCCTTTTTCAGAATCTCTTTTTTTGGAATCTCTTTTTTCGGAATCTCTTTTTTCGGAATCTCCTTTTTCAGAACCTTTTTTTCGGAATCTCCTTTTTACAACACTGAGTCTCATTTCCTGCCGTGGACCAGGTAGTACTGGAAATTGAAGGAAATTCTCTCCCGGAAAGGCATGTGCTGTTTCTGGATTTCCAGAATCTCTGTGAGAGGCAGGTTTTCTATGCTGCTAAAACCTGCATTTTCCAGATACCCTTCCACTTTTTCGGGAGGAGGGCCCCTTACATCCGGGAGCATGGATTTCAGTTCCTCCGAGTACCCGCAGTGTCCTTTTCGCGGATTTTTCCTTTCCATGATCAGAGTCCCAAGACAGCTTGTCGCTCTGCGGAGCTTTGTGCCGAGCGTCCCGTCGTCCCATATCCCGTCAATAATGATGGCCATGCCTCCTTCTCGGAGAACATTTTTCCAGTTAGTTATGGCAAGCTGGGGGTTAGGAAGCGTCCATAGAAGGTGGCGGTTTATCACCACATCAAAAGAAGCAGGTCCATAGGCAGGAGATTCGGCATCTCCTTTTTCAAAAACCAGGTCCATTCTGCGGGCATGGGCTTTTGATTTTGCCTTTTCAAGCATTTTCTCCGAAAGATCGATACCTGTCACCTCATGCCCCATCTCAGCGAAGAGTATGCTCAGCTCTCCGGTACCACAACCTACATCCAGGATTTTCAGGCAGTCTTCAGGGAATACTTTTTTGAAAGTGTTTTCCCAGGAATCCCTTTCCCGTTCACTCTGAATCCCGTGGCTGGCGTGCGTGTCGAATGTCTCGGAGGCAAGGTCCCATCTGTGGGCTACAAGTTCTTTGATTCGTGTTTCCGGTATGGACATTAAAAATGAGATGCAGATCTTTTGATTAATAATTTTCTATTTTGTAACAACTAATGTGATTTAATTTTATTTAATTAACATTTTATCAAAGTATATTCTCAATATGCTTTATTAAATATCCTATCTATCTATTTTTGTCTTACTAAATCGGGCTATTTTCAGTTTGATTGGCCAGGCTTAAAATTGAATGTTTTATTTTTCTGTTTTTATCCGGAATCAATTTCCTATCGATAATTTTATAATTGATCTGCTTATATTATTCTCAAAGTTTAATGGAGATTCTGTCTCGACCGATATGTTTAATCAAACATATCGGGGTACATCAATTTGATGTTTGGGGTTCGTCTGACCTACTGGGAGCTTTATGACAAATCCTGCAGGTAGAATGCCTTGTCTCCGTTCCTTTGGTGCTGTGAATAAAAGTTCACTACGTTTATTTCGAAAAATGATCTATGTGGCATAGCATATTTTTTTGTGTTATGTCGAAATTAACATAATGGTTGTTTGTAAAATAATTTCTTGCTCCGGACTTTCCTTTGCCGGCGGCAGGTTTGTGTGATTGTTCAATCGAACCGGGCATCCTCATGGACTCCTGATATGTTGGAATCAACATAATGAATGTGGCATAATGGGTGTGACATGCCGGGGTGCCCTCTAAAAAATACATCGGATTTGAATTCCGGATTTAGATCCTGTGAGGCGTCCCATGGAAACGATTATAGAACAGATAAAGGACCCTGAACTGCTTTCCCAGATCGAGAAGCTCGTCCCCTTTCACGGCTACCTGACTTCCGGGGCTTTCATCGGCCTCCAGATGCTCAATATTGCAAGGAAAGTGCTCGATGTGAGGGACGGGGAGCGTATATACGTGACCTGTGAAACCCGAAACTGCGTGCCTGACCCCTTCCAGATCCTGGGCGGGGCAACCAGCGGGAACAACGGGCTGAAGATCAAGGACCTGGGGAAAATGGCAGTAACCGTGAACAAGCGAGTTCCTGACGGTGTAGATGCTACAAAGGGGGTCCGCATCATGCTCGACCCTGAAAAGACAGAGGCGTATCCGAAGCTTCACGCCTGGTACCTGAACACCGCGAAACTCCCCCATACCGAGGTCCTGCCCGACCTGCTGGCAGCCGGGGAAAAGGTGTACACCTGGAACTTCGTGGATATCAAAGTTCCGGTTAAGGGTAAAAAACGGATACAGCGCTGCGAAAAATGCGGTGAGATGTTCATTCGGTATAATGATGAGCTGCTGTGCGGCGAATGCACAGAATAACGGTTTAGAGGTAAATAAAATGCAAGATGACAGAAGATTGTCGGTCTTTTCCGAAAAAAAAGACAAGCAACTGGTCTACCTGCCTGAAAAATGCATAGGCTGCGGGACCTGTGTGCAGGCCTGCCCGAAAGGGAGCCTTGCAATCGGAGCCGTGGGTGCCGTTGCAAGAGGCCTGCTTGACGCGGATTTTCTTGAAATGAAGGGCGAAGACTGCATTGTCTGCGGGATCTGTGCCAGGGTTTGCCCCACAGGTGCCCTGGAATTGAGGCAGGAAGGAAAGTCCCTGAAAGATGCTTCTTACCTTTCAGGAGCCCTGAAACCCACTTCCGTGGACGAAAACTGTGTCCACTGCGGGCTCTGTGCTGAAGTCTGCCCGCAAGACTGCATTACGGTTACAAAAGAACTTGCAGAGGACGGAAGCCTGAAGCTTGTTGGAAAGACCAGCATTGATACGGAAAGCTGCGTGCACTGTGGCTGGTGTGCGGCGGTCTGTCCTGCGGACGCTATTTCCGTGGAAAAACCCTTTGAAGGCCGCTGGGAATGGGACGAGAACACCTGCCAGACCTGCCACACCTGCGTGGAAGTCTGCCCCGCAAATGCCCTTCTCAATAAAGACTGGGCTGCCGGGGAAAGGGTTGAAAAGATTACTCACCGGCCGGATGCCTGCATTTACTGCGGGGCCTGTGCGGTGTCCTGTCCCGTGGACGCCATTGACGTCCGCAAGACGGCTATCCTGCCGGAAATGGAGAAAAAAGGAGCCCTTGAGAAAAAGCTGGTTGAGGCTCCGGTCCCGGAAGCCCTGCTTCGCACCCGCCTGGAAACTGACGACTCAGCCTGTCTGGGCTGCGGAAACTGCGTAATTGTCTGTCCCGTAAATGCTTTAGGGGACAGGGAACTTGCCGCAGGGCACCTGAATAACCTGGACGAGAAAGCTATCCTCGAGGTTAAAGATGGAAAGGTAGGAGTTGTGGACCAGGAACTCTGCGGAGGAGACGGCACATGCGCCCTTATCTGTCCCGTAGACGCTATCAGGCTTGTAAAAAGAGAGGTGGAATAAAATGGCAGGAACCATTGCCATCAAGAACGGGTACGTCTTAGACCCCCTGAACGAGATCAACGGGGACGTCATGGACATCTTTATCAGGGACGGAAAAGTCGTAAGGGAACTTTCCGCTGCTGAAATGCAGGACGCAAAAGTAATCGATGCCACAGGCATGACGGTCATGGCGGGCGGGGTTGACTCTCACTCTCACGTAGCAGGGGCAAAGGTCAATGCCGGAAGGCAGATGCGTCCTGAGGACCACTACAAGACCAACATCAATAAGACCGAACTTACACATTCGGGTTCAGGCTACACTGTCCCTTCGGTCTACAAGCAGGGTTACGATTACGCAGCAATGGGTTACACCACGGTCTTTGAAGCCGCAGTTCCCCCGCTTGAAGCCCGGCATACCCATGAGGAAATGCGTGCCACTCCCCTGCTTGATATGGGCGGCTACCTTGTGCTCGGGAACAACTGGTTTTTGATGCGCTACCTGAAGGACGGGGAATTCGACAGGGCAGCAGCTTATGTTGCCTGGATGATGAAAACCCACAAGACCTACGGGATCAAGTGTGTCAATCCCGCAGGAGTCGAGAATTGGGGCTGGGGAGACAACGTAAACAACCTGGACCAGGCCAACATCCATTTCGAAATGACTCCCAGGGAAATGATCAAGGGCCTCGCCGAGGTTAACGAAATGCTGGGAATGCCCATGCCCCTGCACCTTCATGCCAACAACCTCGGGCATCCGGGCTGCTACGAGATCACAAAAGATTCCCTGAAAATTCCGGACGGGATAAAGGCCAAACAGAAAATGGACGTGGAATGGGCCGAGACAAAAATGGACCCTTCGCGGGACCGCTCTGTCTACCTCACCCACCTGATGTTCAACAGTTTTGCAGGCACAAGCTGGGGGGACTGTGAGTCCGGAGTAAAAGACGTTGCGGATTACATTAACAATAAGGACCATGTGGTTATCGACAGCGGCTGTACTCCTTTCGGGGAAGCAACTGTCATGACCGGAGACGGGCCTGCAATCCACGACCTCTACACCCTCACAGGCAACAAGTGGTCGAACGCTGACATCGAGCTTGAATGCGGATCCGGTGTCCTGCCTTTCACCTACCTCAAGGCCAACCCCGTGCACAGTTTGCAGTGGGCCATGGGGCTTGAGACTCTTCTCCTTATCAAAGACCCCTGGAAGACCATCATGACCACGGACAGCCCGAACGGCGGGCCGTTTACGAAGTATCCCGTAGTCATGGCCTGGCTCATGTCCGAGGCTTCCAGGAAGCAGACCTTTTCGGAATGCCACAAATGGGCCAGCGACAGGAGCGAACTTGGCGGCGTGGACCGGGAACTTTCCCTCTACGACATTGCAATCCTGACCAGGGCCAACACTGCCCGGACCATAGGTATGGCGCACAGGAAAGGGTCTCTCGGCCTCGGGGCTGACGGGGATGTTACGGTCTACAACCTCAACCCGCAGAAGCTTGATTCAAACAACTACGAGGAACTCATCCGGGCCTTTGCACGGGCTGAATACACAATCAAGGCGGGAGAAATAGTGGCAAAGAACGGGGAAATCGTATCCGTGCCCGAAAAGCGGACTTACTATTCCGAGGTGCACGTGGAAGACGAAAAGGAAAAAGAGATGCTGGTTGACGTCAAGGAGTGGTTCAGGTACTACACTCTCGGCTTTGCCAACTACCCGACTCCTGAAAAATACCTTGAAAACCCGACCCCGATACAGATAAACAAAGAGAGGTGAGGCAATGGCAGAAGTAGTGCTTATACCGAAAAAGGAAATCGATATCAAACTTGAGGCAGAGGCCATCACCCCTGACGCTTTTGCCGGCAAGAGTGCCGAGGAAATCGGAAAGCTGGAAATCTGGCAGGGGCCAAAGACCTATCCCCTTGCCGAGTTTTTCGATGTGGAAAGAAATGAAGAGGATTTTGCCGGAGAAACTGCCGAAAACGTCCTGATCCGTATAAAAGGGGACATGCTCCGGGTCAAAAAGATCGGGGAAGGCATGACCGCAGGCAGGATCGAGATCGAAGGTTCCGCAGGCATGCATGTAGGCGCCGGGATGAAAGGAGGCGAAATCCTGGTCTCGGGAGACGCTGATTCCTGGGCAGGCATGGAAATGGAAGGCGGGCTTTTGCAGATCAAAGGCAACGCCGGAGACCATGTGGGCTGCGCTTACCGCGGTTCCTGGCACGGGATGAAAGGCGGGCGCATCGTCATAGAAGGCTCGGCACGGCACCAGCTCGGAGGCGGTATGGACGGCGGGGAAATCTTCGTGGAAGGAAATGTGGAAGGTTTCTGCGGGATTCGCCAGACAGGCGGGCTTATTGCTGTCCGCGGTGGCGCTCTTCGCACTGTCGGAGTTGAAATGAGTGGGGGAACCCTGCTCATCGGAGGCCGGATCGAGCGCTTTTCCCCGGGCTTCGAATGCGTTGGGTCGGAAACAGGCCCCGCTTTCGGAGACTTCGAGTACGCGGGCGAGTTCAAGAAATTTGCAGGGGACTTTGCGATCAGCAAGCGGGCAAAAGGAGTGCTCTATGTGGCTGCGGACGCAAACCCGGGGCTCTGAGGTGAGAGGAATGGAAGTATTACTCATTAGCGGAAGTACGATTGAGGAAGGCAAACTTGCCAAGGGAGGAGACAAGCTGACCGGCGAATACCAGGCGGAGTGTGCGGTCTGCTGGATTTCCCCCGAAGATTTTGAAGCGCTCGGCTCTCCCGAAAAGGTGAAAGTGACCAGCCGAAACGGCAAACACACCGTTGCAGTCAACACGAAATGCACGGATGCGGTCCGTCAGGGCCAGGTGTTTATGCCAAGAGCCATCTGGTCCAACGTGGTCATTGACCCAGATACCCTTTCCACGGGTTCCCCCCTGTACAAGGGCGCCCCGGTAAACATCGAGCCCACGGAAGACGAGGTCCTGAGCGCCGAAGACGTTGTTTTGAAAGTTTATGTCGGAGGGCTGTGAATATGGTTTCCAAAAACATAGTATGTCCTGTCTGCGGGGCAGCCTGTGATGATATCCAGGTCGAGCTCGGGGACGGAACGATTGAAGTAAAGAATGCATGCAGGATGGGAAGTGCCAAGTTTAAGGAAGTTGTAAGTTCCCACAGGCTCAGGGAGCCCCTCATTAAAAAGGAAGGAGACAGCAAGCCCACGCCAGCAGCCTGGGACGCTGCCCTTGAAAAGGCTGCCGACATCCTGGTTTCGGCAAAGCGCCCCCTGCTCTTCCTGGGAAGCGAGACCTCCTGTGAAGCCCACGAAGTAGGGCTCCATATCGGGGAATACCTGGGGGCGGCTGTTGACTCCAACGCCACGATCTGCCACGGCCCCACAGCTATGGGTATCCAGGAAGCCGGAAAAGTCGGAGCAACCGAAGGGCAGAAGAAAAACAGGGCTGACCTTGTGGTATACTGGGGGACCAACCCTCTTGAGTCCATGCCGCGGCAGATGTCCAGGTACGGGGTCTTCCCCAGAGGCTACTGGACAAAGCGCGGGCGTTTTGACCGGACGATAATCACCATCGACCCCAGAAAGACTCCCACCGCAGAAGCTTCCGACCTGCACATCCAGCTCAAGCCCAATTCCGACTACGAACTCGGAAGTGCCCTCCTGACCATCCTGCACGGAAAAGAGCCCCATCCCTCGGTAGAAGAAATCACAGGGGTCCCTATCTCCACCATGAAAGAAATGGTCGAGATGATGAAGAACTGCAAGTTCGGAGCCGTTTCCGTAGGCCTTGGTCTTTCCTCCTCAATCGGAAAGCACAGGAATGCCGAGATTGCCATGAACCTGGTTAAGGAACTGAACAACTATACCAAGTTCACCCTGGGTGCTCTCCGCGGCCACTGCAACGTCGCAGGCTTCAACCAGATTGCCTCCTACCTCTACGGCTACCCCTTCGGGCTTGACTTCATGAGGGGCCACCCCCGCTACAACCCCGGAGAATTCACAACCGTAGACCTCCTGAGGGAAAAGGACGTGGACGCAGCCCTGGTTATGTGTGCCGACCTTGTCTGCCACATCCCCGCCGACTGTGCCTCCTACCTTGCCGAAATCCCCATGGTCTGCCTGGACATCGCGCCCTGCCCGACCACAGTCGCATCCGACGTAGTACTCCCCGGAGTCATCGACGCCATGGAATGCGATGGGACCTTCTACAGGCTGGACGACGTTGCCGTGCACTTCGAACCCTTCACAACTTCCCCCTTCGAGTTCACGCAGAGCAACGAAGACACCCTGAAGCAGCTCTTTGCAAAGATCAAGGAAAGGGTGTAAGAGAGCTTTTGTTTCCCGCGGGTTTTTAGGTAGGAATAGTGGGAAATAAACTTATGGAATGGTAAAATGAGGGTGATTAAAGCCCTCAACTTCTTCTTTTTAGCTTTTCAGTTCCCAGCGGTTTGATTTTCTAGTTTTCAGTTTTCCTTTTATTTGCTTTTCTGGTTTTTCAATTTCCAGCGCCATTATACGATTTCTTGGCTTTTCAATTTCCAGTGCCGCTATGTAATCTTTCTGGCTTTTCACTTCCCAGTGTAGGCAGTTGTCTTTATAGATCTCGAACCCCGGGAACTCACCGGTTGCGCAAGCAACCGGCCTTTCCTGAAAATATATTATGTAACTAAACAGAATCCTCGAAGTTTTAACATAATAATAATCTTTGAATATACTTTTATACAACCTGCCATTTAATACAATAGCCAATAATTATAACTGTAAAGTACTTACAAAGGTTTGATCCAAATGTTCAAAAGAATCAATATTGGCAAATGGCTGCTGCTTATGATATTTGTTTTAGTTTTATCCTCTGGTTCTGCAAGTGCCGCTGATGATGAATTTAACGATTCCGATTATAATGAAATATCTGATTCTATAACGGAATTTGTAAATGATCCCTCGTTCATAGCCTACAGGGGAACCGTGCCGGAAACAATTGATCAGGAGTGGAAAAATTCAATTGTACATTGCTGGCTAAATCTTACCCGAATGGGACCTTCATATTCCGAATTTGACCGTTCTATAAAAAGCGTTGCTGCCAGTGATATAATAATAATCGAATTGGGCTCTGCCTATCAGGGAGAAGTGGATGACCTCCGGATTGACGAAATGTATCAGAAAATTGAGGATTACTGTGAAGAGCAGGGAGGTATAAGCGAGATCCCTGTGGTCTTTGTATGGGCACAGGATGAGGATGACTTACCGTTACCTGATTATGGTCCAGAAATTTTTGAAAAGGCCGAGAACAGTTCCGGTTTCGTAGCTGCTCGAGGAACAATGCCCGTAATCACAGATGCCAGTGAAAAAGTGGAATGGACAGATTCGCTTGTTCAGTGTAGTCGGTCACTTTCTAGTCCTTCTAATCCCGATGCAGGAATTGGCGCATATTTTGTTGAATTCGGTGGCCCTGTGAGCAGTTTTGGAACCTCCATCAATGGATATTTAGCTGTAGGTTTTCAGGGATACAGTTCAGAAAAAATAAGTGAATCATTAATTGATGAAATCTATCAGGTAATAGATGAGCAGTGCGAACAGGAAGGCATAAGTGACGTACCAGTTGTTTTTGAATATGAAGGATACATAATAGAAGATATAGCAATAGAATCAGTAGACGACAGATCAGATGTGGATGAAGCTTATGAAGCTGCTGATGTCAACTCCTCTAATAATGAAGAAGAAATGGCTGGTAATGAAACAACTAATCAAACACCTGGTTTTACTTCAATAATGGTCATTTTAGGGCTTTTGATTTTGGTGAAAATAAAAAGGAAGTAATTTTTTCCAGGGAGAAGCTTTCCAGTTACTGCTTCTACCTTCCAGCCTATGTTCGAACATACGGCTATCCTGTATTTTTTCAATTTCTTTTTCAATTTTTTTCTGGAAAAGCCGGTCGTCTTCGACGACCGGTGAGAGCGTGGGGATCAGAAATCTATACGATTTAACTTTCCCGGGGACTGAAATCCCGAGTCAATAAACGGCTTACAGGTCACTTTTTCTGAACGTTAGCGGACTTTTTACTGCTTTTTCCTGAATGCCACTTTCTCTCCACAGCACCTGTGTAGCTTCTTGGTTCCCCCCGCTTCGCTGAGCACGGTAAGCATATTCTTCGAATCCGTGATTTTTGTCCCCATTACTGCCGTAACCCCGCGTTCAAAGAAAGGCTTCGGGTACAGGGGTGCACTCGGTCCAAGCAGTATAACTTCTCTTGCTTCCCCGGAGGTTGCAAATTTCAGGAGCTCGTCCAGTGTACCGTTGGCAAGGGTGCTGGCGCTTAGGATGATTACGTCGGATGCGGGGAGGACTTCATCTGCCTTTTCCGAGGGCAGGGTTTTTACTTTAGGGGATTCGATTTCCCGCTTTTCAAGGACGGTCAGGCTCCTGGCTTTTTTCGAAATGCTCGGGACCATAGGGGCGAAGTATCCCACCATTGCAACCCTGTCTCCGGGGTTGATGAGGTCGAGGACGTCAAGTTCCGTGTCAGGTCCCGAAGCAGGGAAGTTTTCGGGCTTTCGGTCCAGGAGCATGTGGGATAGGGCGTTTGCGGCTGCGATTCCTACGGCCGCTTCGAGGTGGTTTTTTGAGAGGGCAAGTTCGAGCAGGGTGTCTGCGGAGCTTCCTTTCAGCCTGCCTGCAAAACCCAGGGCAGGGCAGCCGGAAAAATCAAAAATTGGGGTACAGGCCACGCCTCCGTAGCCGTCCGAGAGCATAACTCCGGTGTAGGCAAGGCCTATGCGAACGTCTTCGGCTTTTATATCTTCAAGGGCAGGCCCGAAGTTCTGACTGAGTTCGTTTACGAGGGCAGGTACGGCTCCGGTTTCATATTTTTTTTCGTTGCCTGTCATGCGGTCACCTTCATCAGTTGGTTTTATTTATTTCCTTCATCTATTGGCTTTAGCTATTGGTTTTAACTGTTGGCCTTAGCTGTTGGTTTTAACTTTCACCTTTTGCTGCTGCCTTCAACTTTAGTTCCCTATTCTCTCGATCTTCGTTGTAAAGTCAAGGGGCTGTGCATAATACGGGGCACTTGAGACTATGATGTTCACGAAAGGCGCGTATTCGGGAATCTTATCTGCCTTTATGCCTCCAACAGCGAGTTCGAGTTTCGGGTTGAGTTTCTTGAGTTCGGGGCCCAGTTCCCTGAGCTCTTCAGGGGAAAGGTGGTCAAGGAGCATGATGTCGGACATTTCGGCGAATTTGAAGGCTTCTTCCCGGGACCTGGGCTCGATTTCTATCTTTTTCAGGGCGCGGAGTTTTCCCAGTTCTCCTGCCACTTCCAGGTGGTTCTGGCTGAGCTGGATGGAATCGCTGAGGGAGTTCCTGTGGACGTCTCCTCCTCCTGCCCTTATGGCTTTTGTCTCGAACCTGCGGGCTCCTGGATGGGTTTTCCTGCTTGCTGCGATTATTACGTCCGGGTTTTCTTTTCTGGCTGAGTTTACAAAAGTTGAGGTTTTGCCTGCTATGGCACACATGATGGTAAGGAAGGTCTGGGAAACCCTCCAGAATTTGAAAAGGGTCCTGAGCTCTCCTTCGGCTTCGAATATGCTTTCCTGGGGCTCGAATTTCTCCCCGTCCTTCAGGTATTTCAGGACCTTCAGGCCCTTTTTTTCGTAGTATTCAGCCAGGTCGTCCGCACAGGCGCAGACCCCGGCTTCCCTGGTCCGGATTTTGAGAGTTCCTTTTCCTTCAAGCTTTAGCAGTTCCGCACTTTCGTCCTGATAGGGGCAGTCTTCAAAAAAGTACAGTTCAAAAAGATCAATCATGGTCTGGCTCCTTGCTCCTTTGTTCTTGACATTTTATTTTTGCTTCTTAATTCCTTCTGGCTTGTTCCGGAATTTCCTTTTAGAGCATTCTTAAATTCAGATTAGCGTATTATTCTGGCATTTGCGGCTTTGAATACGGCATAAATTTCCTTTCCAATCCCGAGGTCCAGCAGTTCGCATGATGTGGGTGTCACAACGGCTTTTAACTCTGAAATCCCTGTTTCAAAATTCCCCTGCATTGAATTTCCTGATCCGGAATTTTCTGATCCGGAATTCCCTATTTCCATTTCAACCAGGACAAGGTGTTCCTTTTTGGAAATTCCAGTAACTATGCCTTTTACCGTGTTTCGGGCAGAACTTTCCACGGCTCCCCTGGCGAGGATTATTTCTTCCGGGCGGATGGAAATGCTGACCTCTTCCCCGGGCTCGGCGGGGTCTGCTGAATAGATCTCAAAGCTCTGGGCCTGGCTTTGGACCTGTTTTTGTTTCTGGCCCTGGTTCTGGTTTTGATTATGGTCTAATATCTGGCTCTGGTTTGTACCCTGGATATCGTTCGAGCTTTGGATTTCAAGCACCGTGAGTTTTCCTTCGAGAGCCCTGACCTTTCCCTTCAGCACGTTGGTACCCAGGAAATCCGCAACGAAATCCGGGGACGGCTGCCTGAATACGGATTCTGGGTCTCCTTCCTGCATCACTTCTCCCTGTCTTATGATGACAACCCTGTTTGCGAGGCTCCAGATGTCGTCAAAGTCGTGGGTCACCTGGAGGACGGTGGTGCGGTATTCGCGGATGGCTTTTTTCAGGACTTCCCTCATATTTTCCCTGTTCCTCATATCAAGGGCGCTGAAGGGCTCGTCCAGGAGGAGGAGTTTCGGGCGGACGACCAGGCTCCTTGCAAGGGCTGCTCTTTGTTTTTCCCCTCCGCTCAGGGTGGTGGGTTTCCTGTGGAGAAGGCCGTCAATTCCCAGGATTCCGGCTATTTGCCGGACTTCGCTTTCTATCTGTTTTTTGTCCCTGAGCTTTTTCCTGAGGGCGTATGCGATATTTTCAAAAACGTCCATGTGGGGAAAGAGCATGTGGTCCTGGTAGACAATGCTGATCTGCCTTTTGTCGGGGGGAAGCGCCGTAATATCCCTGCCTTCCAGGAATATGCTGCCTTTCTTCGGGTAATAAAACCCTATTACGGTTTCGAGGAGGAGAGATTTTCCGCTGCCCGAGGGGCCTGTCAGAGCTACATAGTCCCCTTTTTCGGCATTAAGGCCCATTCCGGTCAGTTCGAAACCTCCCACGTTAAGGTGAAGGTCCCGGACTTCAAGGAAACTCACAGGCTTCCTCCTTCAAAACGTTCGAAACTCAGGATTGCCAGGAAAGCAATCAACATCAGCAGGACCCCGCTTGTGATCGCCATTTCCAGGTTCCCGTAGGAAATGTTCAGGTAAAGGGTGACTGGCAGGACTTCGGTGTGCATGTACGAGCCCCCTGCAAGGATCAGCACGGCTCCGAAAGCTCCTATGCAGCGGGCAAAGGTGATCACAGCAGAGGCAAAAAGCCCGCTCCTGGCCATCGGAAGGGTTACGTTTCTGAAGGTCTCGAATTCCCCGTACCCGAAACTCCTGGAAACCTGCTCGTACCTGGGGTTTATGTCCTCGAACGTGGAGTAGATGACCCTGACCGCATAGGGAAAAGCTATGAAAAACTGGGCAACCACTATTCCGAGCTTGCTGAAGGGCACTCTTATTCCCAGGGTTTCAAGAAACGGTCCCAGAAAGCCCTGCCCAAAGAGGAGCAGCAGGGCAAGCCCGAGAACGAGTTCCGGAAATGCCATGGGAAGGCCGAGAATTGTTTTTACAAGGCTTTTTCCGGGGAAGGAGAAGCGTGAAAGGGCATAGGCTGTAGGGATGGAACAACACATAACCGAAAATGTCGAAATGGAGGCTGTGAGTACCGAAAGCTCCATGGAATAAAGCATCTCTTCCGACATGAGAGCCGAGAGGAGTTCCGAAGGCTTCAGGACAAGAAGCAGGGTCCCCACAGCCAGGAAAAGCAAAAAGGTGAAAAAACAGGAAATGCCGATGGTAGCATTCCTGAACCAGGAATTCCTTACGCAGGAATTTCTTTCGAGGGTTTTTCTTATGCAGGTTTTTCTTACGGACTGCATGGCTCAAAGCCCCATTTTTCCCAGGTCCCTTCAGCTTCTTCTCCTGCTATATAATTGTTAAAGGCCTCTGCAAGTTCGGGTTCTTTTGTATAAACGGAAACCGCCGTAGGTATGGTCTTTATGGAATTCTGTTCTTCAGGGATCGGGACCAGTTCCAGCTTGCCGTTTGCTTCTCCCCAGCTTCCCATATCCTCCCAGATTAAGGTTGCATCGACTTCCCCGGTAACGACATAGATCAGGAGCTGGTTTACCGTTGTGGTCCGGACAATCGTGTTCTTTTCAACTTCCGGGAGAATGCCTGCTTGCGAACATATTTTTTTTGCAACCTTCCCTATGGCAGGCCCGCTCGGGTCCCCGAGAGCCAGCTCGATTCCGGGTTTTGCAAAGTCTTCAATCCCGGAGATTTCTCCCGGGTTTCCGGAAGGAACTGCAATCATAGGGACGTGCAGAGTTACGTTCTGGACACTTTCGTTCAGGACATAATGCTTGCCCATTGCCTGTTCCGTATAGTAGTAGGCTCCAGGGATGAAAACGTCGCATTCCTGTGCAGCCAGGATCCCGAAGATCTCGGCACTTCCGCCGTAATGGACCTGGACGTCGGCTCCTGTTTCGTTTTCAAAGTTCTGGACCAGTTCGTTCATGGGCTTGATAAGTCCGGCCCCCGAGCAGACAGTCAGGCTTTTTCCTTCGAACTGTATATCCGGGTTTTCCGCAGCTGCACCTTCCGCACCTGCTGCTTTCTTCTCGCTGCAGCCGGATACCGATGCAGCTAGAACCAGGACCAGAATTAAAACAAACGTACAAACTTTTTTCATCCGGGAACCTCATTTTAGTGTATAAGTTTTTATTGTAGTTTTTATGGGCTTTTTCAGTTTAGAGTTTAATGGTTATGTTCCAACATACATAACGGTTAATAAAGGTTTTTATTAAAACACGAGATTCTAAAATCTTTCTTTCAATTTTTATAAAAATTTGCAGCGACACTATTTTTTAATTAAAATGTCAAAATAACTTCTGGAAGCCGCAGCAGTAACAACAAAATTGAGATTTCTGAAAATTGTGATTTTTAAAGTTTTTTGAAAAAAAGAGCTTGCTTTCAAGACTGGTTTTCAAGACCGTTTTCCAGAGCGAGAACGGCTTGAAGAGGGCGAAGTCGTTAGCCGGATGCAGGGCATCAGCTCCATGCCTCCTTCAAAATCTTTTTGAATCCCTTCGGCTCATTTTTTCATGAGTTCTGGGACTTCAGAGTTGAATGCTTCAGAGTTGAAAGCATCAGGTTGGTGGCATATAAAGTTGAATACCTCGGAGTTGAATGCTCCAGAGTTGGATAGTTCAGAGTTCAAGCAGCCTCTTCCTGTACTTTTCGAGTTCTTCGTCTCCCTTTTCCCTGGAAATTCTGCTGACTTCGTAGATGATATGAGACGGAAGTGCCTGCATCCCCATATACTCAAAGACGCAGTGAGTGACGGATTCCAGGTGTTTGTTCAGGTCCCCGTGTTCTCCCCCTTCCGAGTACCATTCCTTTGAAGCCCCGGTGGTTGTGACAATCATTGCGGATTTTCCCTTCAGGAGCCCGGTTTCGTAAGCACTGTTTGTAATCGGGTTGAAGCCGAAACCCGGAGCCAGGACCCGGTCAATCCAGCCTTTCATGATTGCAGGCATGGACGTAAAGTAGATCGGGAACTGGAAGATCAAAAGGTCTGCCCATTTTACCTTCTCCATCTCGGCCAGGATGTCGGGCGCAAAAGCCCCGGTCTTAACAGCATTTATTGCCTCAAGGAAAGGCTTGAAAACGTCCGGCTTTTTCCGCTTCGTGAAGTCTTCCTCGGTTAGTACTGGATTGAAGTTCATTGCGTAGAGGTCCGAAAGCTTAACTTCATGCCCCTTCTCCTTCAAAGCGTAAAGAGCAGTGTTTTTCAGGGCAGCATTAAAGGACGTTGGTTCCTGTTGTGCATAAATGTAAAGAATTTTCATTATATCCCCCAATACAAATTCTCCTGAGGGTATAAAAGAGCATTGCAGAAATTGACGGAAAGAGTGCTGAATGCTGGATTATTGCCTGAATGGGTACTGTCTGAAGGATTATTGGCTGAATGAGCATCGCAGGAATTAGTATCACAGAAAGGAAAATCACGGGAAAGAAAATCAAAGGAACCATCGCAGGTACATTTTCTTCCTTTTTTCATCCCTTACAGCGTTTTTTCGATTAGACTTAAGGTCCCGGGGCTCTCACCGGGCGCCGAAGGCGGCCGGCTTTTCCAGGAAATAATTATAGAAACATGTATTTCAATTCAGCCAACCGTTTTCTAATCTTTGGCATGAATATGGCGTTCATTTTCATTTTTTATGCCTGCTATTCGTAGAATTTCATGCTCCTTTTTTCTTTTTTCCAATTTTTACCAGAGTCTGAACCTGGCTTGAAGTAAATTAAAGTATAAACAGGGCTTTTGCATACATTTTCTGTTCTTCCCTGTTTTTTAAGGAAAAGCCGGTCGTGCAAGCACGACCGGGGCGGGAACCCGAATTAAGTGCTCGAAAACGCAAATCAAAAACGGTCCCTGGAAGTTTGATACTCTTTCGAAACTTCCGGGTTCGGTTTGAATTCCATGAATTTTATGTTTGATTTCTATCTAATTCTGTTTTATAGCACATTTCTTTAATTTTCGTGCATCTATTTCCTTCACTAGCCACGCAATTTTTATTCATTTATTTTCTTCAGCAGCCAGGCCATGTTCTGTCCAAGGGTCTCCATGGTCTGGATGCCTTCTTCATCATTTTCCACGTCCCCTTCTTCGAACCCTATTCCCATGTTCCAGTAGCTGGAACCCGGGATTATCATCTGGGAGATTGTGAAGAAATGATTTATTGAGTCAAAAGCATGTATCGATCCTGCCCTTCTGACGGCAACGACAGCTGCTCCCACTTTCCGCTTGAAAAGGGCGTCATTTGCTACTGCAACCATTCCCGCACGGTCTATCAGGGCTTTGATTTCCGGGGTCAGGTCTGCAAAATATGTAGATGTGGCCAGGATTATGCCGTCGGCTTCAGCCATTTTTGCTATGCAGTCGTTGACGATGTCCTTTTCAATGACGCATTTTTTGTCCTTGTTTTCGAAGCATTTCATGCAGGCTATGCAGCCGTGAATGCTCTTTCCTCCAAGCTGCACCATTTCGGTTTCAATTCCTTCCTTTTCCAGTTCCGAAAAAACATGTCCTATGAGCTTTGCTGTGTTTCCCTCTTTTCGAGGGCTTCCGTTGAATGCTACGACTTTCATTTTTCTACTCCTCCATTTCCTTCATTCTGATTTCCTCTTCAATCTCCCCTTTCCGGGTTACTTTTCATTTCCTTTCAGGCTTTTTCCTATTTTCCAGGCTTCTCCCCCATAGTCTCCGACTTTCCAGTAACTGTTGTTGGGCATGGTCAGGAGCAGGGGTTCCATTTTCTTGATATCCGGCTTTCCCTGGGTCAGGTACTGCTCTTCGGAATAGGCTCCCACGATTTCCCCTACAAAAAAGTAGTTCGTCGGAAACTCCAGGGTTTCTACGAGTTTGCATTCGAGGTTCAGGGTGCACTCCTTTATCATGGGTGCGGTTTCGACTTCCCCGTAGAATACTTCAAACAGGCTGGACTTGTCGACCTTCTCCCCTGTGACGATGCCGCAGTAATCGGTTTCTCTTATCATTTCGGCTTCAGGGAAGTTGACACTGAAGCTCTTGTTTTCTTTGATGCCTTTGGCTGTGTAATGGGATTTATGCACCCCGACTCCGAGCATGGGCGGGTTTGCATTGACCCGGGTGGCCCAGCCCAGGGCCATGAAATTGGCTTTCCCTTCAACATTTGCTCCCAGCAGGGTTACGGCCATCGGATAGACAAATACGTTGCTATTGATCTTGATTTTCTCTGATATTGTTTATCCCCCCTGTCTATTTTATGGACCCATGTCTTATATCATATTTGACTATGCCTGTGGGGTGTTTTTTATGAATCAAAAAATAAAATCACAGCTTTTTCTCGTAAGCATTAACTTCTGCTTCCTTTTCAAGACATTTTGAAATCAATGGAACTATTTTCTTAAAATGCACGGAGTTAAAGTGTTCTTCCAGGCTTTTTTCGTCCTTCCACTCCTCTATCATGGTCAGGAGTCCTGGTTCTTCTAATTCCTGATACAGCCCGTATTCTATGCAGCCTTCTTCTTTCAACGATTCTTCAACAAGGGTTTTGCACAGGTCTGTGAATTCTTCGATTTTCTCAGGTTTGACCCGGTTTTTTGCAACAACTTTTACCGTCAATAAAATCACCGATTTTTTAATAACACTCAGTTTTCACAGCTTCATTCTTTTTTCCGGCCGTACCTGTTGTGGAATACTTTTTCCTCAGTGTACCTGTCCTGCGGTCCGGGCTGCTGGGCAGGATAACCAATAGGCACCAGTCCCAGGGGGATTATATGCTCCGGAAGTCCGAACGCTTTTCTGAAACCTTCAACCCTGTCTTCCATGGGATAGATCCCGGTCCAGACTGCACCGAGGCCAAGGGCATGGGCCGCCAGCAGGAGGTTCTGGATAGCTGCCGAGCAGTCCTGCACCCAGAATCCGGGGGCTTTTTCCAGGGTCGTATCTCCGCAGACCAGGATTGCAAGGGGAGCTCCCCTGCACATGCCTGCATAGGGGCTGTATGTCGGGATCTCTTCGAGCAGTTTGCGGTCGTCGATTACGATAAAGACCCAGGTCTGGGCGTTGACTGCAGAAGGTGCACACATGGCAGCCCGGAGCAGTTCGTTAACAAGTTCCCGGGGGACGAGTCTGTCAGTGTATTTTCGTATGCTTCTTCGGTTGTGGATTGCTTCGAGAGTGTCCATATTAATGCTTCCTCTTACTTTTCCGTAAAAGATATGGGTATTATGTGTGAGGAAGTGCCCGGCTGGGGTGTCCTCCTCATCCTTTAGTTTTCACCCTTTTGTTTTCATCCTTTTTTTACTTGAAAAGGTTCAGGCCGGTGTTCTTTGCCTTTTCCATAAGTTCGGAATTGCCTTTGATGTCTCCCGGTGCAGCACACCCGGCGGCTATGAGGGTGTCTTTTACTTCCATGCCCATGAAGCGGGAAATTTCTCCTCCGAATTCCTCGAAGACTCTGGTGTAGGCTGTGGGGTCTGGCTCACCCTGGGCGCCTACAAGCACTGCTTTCTTTCCGGCCGGGACCCGTGAGGAAAAGTCAGGGTTTACCAGGGAGTAACAGCGGTCCAGGAAAAGCCGCATCTGGCCTGTAAACTGGGCAAAGTAAATCGGGGACCCGAAAACAATGCCGTCTGCTTCTTTGATCTCCTCAAAAACTTCTACCAGGTCGTCTTCAAGCTTGCACTTATCGTTGGCCTTACAGTAGTTGCAGGCCTGGCAGCCTCTGTAGTTCATATCGTTCAGGATGAAGGCCTTTGTTTCGGCTCCGGCTTCGGAGGCTCCTTCCAGCACCTGCTGGACAAGGGTGTTAGTATTTCCGTTCTTTCGCGGGCTTCCTACGATTCCTATGACTTTCATTGCGATTCTCTCCCGTTATCAATATTTATGTCATTTTTATATGGTGTCCGTATATGGCGTTTATATAATTGGCATTGGGCAATCTACGCTTGTTGCTATCTAATTTGCAACAACTATACTTATATCTCATACATACAGACGGGGTAGCCACTAACAAAAATGATACAACGGGAGCTTATGGTAAGTGTTAGGAAAAAAATAAACAATATCATTGTCCTGAGAAAGCTGCCGCGTATTTAACTGTTTAAGGCCCTTGCTAATTCCTTGACCCTTCTGCGGATGGGGGACGGAACGACTGAGAAGGCAGTGAACTCTTGATAAAAACCAGTGATCGACCAGTTAACCCCTGAAGCTAGATGAATGGGGGAGGGACAGTTAACCTTAGCCTGGTCAATTAACTGCTGTTTGTTCATTAATCACTGTCCTGTCCCGTGCCTCAGCGAGCAGCCTGAACTCCCGGATAACCATTATCAGGGTTACTGCAAAAGCCAGGGTGTCAGCAAGCGGGAAGGCTGCCCAGACCCCCGGAAGTTCCAGATATCTCGGGAGCAGCAGTACCAAGGGGATAAGGAAAAGCACCTGTCTGCACATGGAAAGGAAAAGGGAAGGTCTTGCCTTGCCCAGGGCCTGGTAAAGGGCTCCACCCACTACCTGGAACCCTACAAGCGGGGTTGCAAGTATAATAATTCTTACAGCACTTTTTCCTTCCGCTATCAGCTGGAGATCCTCACTGAAGATTCCAAAGAGTTGTTCCGGAAACAGGTAGAGTACCAGGAAACCTGCAACTGACATGCCTGTGGTGATCAGGATGGCAAGTTTAACGGATTCCCTGACCCGCTCGAAATTCCTTGCCCCGTAGTTGAAACCTACTATTGGCTGCAGGCCCTGGATGATCCCGAACATGGGCATGAAAGTAAACATCAGGAGACGGTTTACAATCCCGAACACGGCAATCGCTATGTCCCCTCCGTAAAAGGCAAGGAGGTTGTTCAGGATTATGACCATGAAACTGCTTGAAACGTTCCTGGCAAAGGGGGACATCCCGATAGCCAGGACTTCTTCGATGATTTTCCTGTCCGGCCTGAGCTCTCTGAGGTGGAACTTAAGTGTGCTTTTTCCGCTCAGGAAGTAGCGGGCAATGTACAGCACTCCGATACCCTGTGCAAGCACGGTCGCAATTGCTGCTCCCCGGATTCCCATCCCTAAAGTGAAAATGAAGATGGGGTCAAGCACGATATTGAGCCCTCCGGCGATCATCATGGCGTTCATGGCAACTTTTGCGTTCCCTTCGGAGCGGACCACACTGTTTGTAACCATCGCAAGGGAGAAGAGGACTGTGCCGTAAAGGATTATTTCCAGGTATTCGAGGGAATAGGGCAGGATTGTGTCAGTGGCTCCGAAAATTTTCAGGATCGGCACTATATATATGAGCCCGAGGACGGTTATCAGGAAACTGGACATCAGGGAAAGGAATATCAGGTTTGAAAAGGTCCTGCTGGCTTTTTCCGGCTCCCTTTCTCCAAGGCGCCGGGAGATGATAGAAGCCCCTCCTATCCCTATGGCAAGGCTCACAGCCATTCCGATCATCTGGATGGGAAAGGCAACGGCAATTCCGCCTATTGCCTGGACACTTTCTATCCCGTAGGCCCTGCCAACAAACACCGTGTCCACAAGGTTATAAAATGCCTGTACCAGCATCCCGATGGTTGCAGGTACCGAGAGTTTGAGAAGGAGTTTGCCTATATTTTCGTTTGCCAGCATCTGGCTTCTTTCGTCCACCTGAAAATTCCTCTGAGTTTTTCACTTGTTATGGTTTTTATTGTTCTTAAATAGGAGCTGAAAGCTACCACAATAGTTAATCCGCATATAATTTTGTCGGCCTTATGATGTCCATGTGCTATGATATCCATGTGTTATGATGTCAATGTGTTATGATGCCTGTATGGCTGCCGCCTGGCAATCTGCGTTTGTAGCTATCCAGTTTGCAACAACTATACTTATATGCCATACATACAATTCAGGTAGTTACTAACAAAATGGATACGTAAGAAAAAGGATACTATAAGAAAAAGGATACTATAAGAAAAAGGATAAGATGAGCTCTTATGGTAAGTGAGAAGAAAAACAACAAAAATTACCACTGCCCCGTGGAAGCGACTCTTGATGTGATTGGGGGAAAATGGAAACCCCTTATCCTCTGGCAGCTCCGGGAAGAGACCCTTCGTTTTTCCGGGCTGCAGCAGAATATGCCGGGGATTTCACCGAAAATGCTCACTAAACAGTTACGGGAGCTTGAAGAAGACGGGCTTGTCCTGAGGGTGATGTACCCTGAAATCCCTCCAAAGGTCGAGTATTCCCTGACGTCCTTCGGAAAGACCGTGATTCCGGTTCTGGATTCCCTCTGCCAGTGGGGATGTGAGTACCTTGGACGGCAGTGTTCTCTGGAATGAATTTTCCGGGCTTGAATAAGTATATGAAAGTTAGTATGGAGCAGCTTTCTCTTCTCTTTTCTTCTTTTGCTCTTCCCGAGTTTTTCCGGAGTACTTTCACTCAGGGGATGCACAAGTTATTTAACCTGCTTTCAGGTACATAAAACGATAAACGTTACGCAAAAACTTTGATTCAATCTTTAAAAAGGCTGGGCAGGCAGAGAATCTCACGGACCTGCCGGGTCCCGGGGAACTCCTCATGATGCAGAAGAACGGATACATGCGGTATTTTACAAAACAGAGCTGCTACCCTAACCAGGCAGAAGCCATGGACAAAATCCATGCCTCCCTCCTGGAGCAAAAAATAGTGCTCTTTGAAGGGGCCTGCGGCACGGGAAAGACCCTGAGCGCCCTGGCTCCGGCGCTGCATGTTGGAAGGAAGCTCAACAAAATCGTGATCATAGTTACCAATGTCCACCAGCAGATGGTCCAGTTCATCAATGAGGTCAGGGAGATCAACCGGGACAACGACATCAAGACCATCGTCTTCAAAGGAAAGACGGCGATGTGCCCCGAGAAGCTCGATTATGATGAGTGCAAGCTTAAGGGGGAAAACACCTATGACCTCCTGGAGTTCGAAAGGGAAGTTGCCGCGAAAGAAAAGGAACTCAAGGACGCTTTTGAGAAGTACAAAAAGACAAAAGACCCATCCCTCTACGCCCTCCGAAATGAGCTTGAAAAGGAACTTGAGGACGCCCGGAAAAAAGTCCAGGGTCTCCGGAACAATTCCTGTCAGAAGCTTTACGAGGTCCTGAGGTTCGAGGGAAGCGAGTTTTCTTCCTGGCTCTTTTCGAATGTCAGGAGCCCTGAAGATGTCGTGGAGTATGCGGCAGACCGGGACATGTGCGGGTACGAGCTCCTCAAAAAGGAACTGAAAAATGCCGAACTCCTTATATGTAATTTCCACCACGTCCTGAACCCTGAAATTTTCATGACCCTTCTGAAATGGCTCGAGAGGGATTCTGAAGACGTAATCCTGATTTTTGACGAGGCGCACAATGTCGAAGCCTCGGCCCGGTCCCATTCCTCTATCACGCTGGCGGAACTTTCTATCGAAAAAGCCCTTTCGGAAGTAGGGGAAGTCCCGGAACCTGACAACTCATCGGGGTTTGGAGGGGGATTCGGAGGCGGGAACGGTATCCCGCTCGATGGGGACTATGCGAACCGGATTCACGCAAAAAGGCTTTTTTCCTGTTTATTGCAGGCCGTGAAGGATACCTACGACTCAAAGCTGAAGTTCGGGGAGCGAAACAGGCTAGGGAAACACTGGCAGGACATCCAGATCAGCGACCCTTACGAGCGCTTTGACGTGCTGAAAGCCCGTTTCTTGCGCGAAGCGAAAAAGGAAGGGTTTGCGGATGAAGAAAGCGTGCTTACCCGGCTCCGGGATATCGGGGAGTTTGGGGGCAGGCTGGAGGATATCTATGCCGAAAACTATAAAAATGGGCTTCTTGCCGTCCCGAAACGTTCCCAGATTCGCTATGTTGCGGACTTCCTTTCTTCCTACCTTGTGCTTTCCGACAGGCAGAACTACTACCCCATCCTGAATGTGCGTAAGGACTGGAAGAGCGACAGGGTCTACGGGCGGATTGAGCTTTTTACCTGTATCCCCAAAAATGTGACCCAGCCCCTGCTGGACTCTATTTTCGCAGGCGTGCTAATGTCGGCTACCCTGAGGCCTTTTGAGATGGTCAGGGCCACTCTGGGCATTTCCAGGGAGGTGGAGGAAATAACCTACGGGACAACCTTCCCTCAGGAAAGAAGGTTGAGCCTGGCAGTCTCGGTCCCCCCTCTCTTTGCAAAGAACCGGGACATGCCGGAAACCCTGGACAGCATAAAAGAGGCTCTGCTTGCGGCTGTTTCGGCATCTCCGGGGAACGTGGTAATCTATTTCCAGAGTTACTCCGAAGCTCTGCGCTATTCCAAACTGCTTGAACCGGAACTTTCGGTCTCCCTTTTCCTGGACGAAGTAGGAGTCTCGGCCCAGCAGGTCAGGCAGGACTTTTTCAGATCCGGGGAAAGGGGCGAGAAATCCGTACTCATCACATACCTCTGGGGCACTCTGAGTGAAGGCGTGGATTTCAGGGATAACAGGGGAAGGACCGTGATCGTGGTCGGAGTCGGCTACCCTGCGCTGAATGACAGGATCAAGGCTGTTGAATCTGCCTATGACACGGTTTTCGGCTGTGGGGAAGGCTGGGAATTTGCGGTCCAGGTGCCCACTATCCGGAAGGTGAGGCAGGCTATGGGTAGGGTCGTCCGCTCCCCCCGGGATTTCGGGGTCAGGATTTTGCTTGATGCCAGGTACCAGGGGTCTTTGCAGAAAAAACTGGGTAAATTTACTGTCTTCAAGTACTTCCCGCCGGAAGAAAGCCGGGAATTTCTTGATGTTGCCCCTGCTGAAGTTGGCCCTGTCCTTGACGATTTTTTCTCAAAAATCAAAAGTTCCGATGCCGAAAAAAAGGACTCGGGGTCCCCGGCTCCGGGCAGTTTTTCCCCGGGCAGCCTTGCGGAAAAATTGTAAAATCCTGTTGGGATTGCGGCTTAAAATATCCCCCATGCTTTCGATATGGGCCAGACCGGTTTATTGGAAAATCCAGGGGGATCTTTTTTTGATGAAATGTATTAGAGAATCTTTTTTGGTGAAAGGTCTCTCGGGATTTTTTTGGTAAAGGACCTCTCAGGTAACCTTTTTTTGATGAAATATCTCCTGGGCAATCTTTTTTCTATAGAAGGTTTTTCAGGTAATTCTTTTTTGATAGAAGGTTTCATAGGGTTTGAGAACCAAAGATATATCCGGAGCATAAGCAAAAGCTTTTCATAAGCATATTTCTGGAGGGAAATAATCATGGGAGTAGAAGAGACCATTAAAGAAATAGCAGGGGAACTTGAACGTATTGCAAGCACTAAAACTGTTGTAGGGGACCCCATAATTGCAGCAGACAAGACCATTATTCCTATTTCGAAAATCTCGATGGGTTTCGGAGCCGGGGGTGGGGAAGGCAAAAAGGAAAAAGAATCCGGGTACGGAGGAGGCGGTGGGGCAGGTGCAAAAATCGAGCCTATAGCCTTTATTGTGGTCTCAAAGGAAGATACCCGGATATTCAGGGTTTCGGAGAAGAGTGATGTTGGGAAATTTCTCGAAGCCGTCCCTGAAATCGTTCCCGACATCATGGAAAAAATTAAAGCTGTCCGGAACAAGGGCAAAAAAGGGGAGAAAGGGGGAGCCGGAGAAAGCCCGGAAAAAGGGGAGCCGGAAGAGATTATGGTAAGCGGGGAAGAAGAGTAAAAACGCTGCTGATAACTTCCTCTGAGCCCTGGCTTTATTGAAAAGGTTGAAAAATAAGTTTCGTGTCCGGGAATAAACCGGGAGGATTTTTGATACCGGGAATGCAGCCCGGAATTTCCTTGTTTATCGAACCTATTGAATATGCTGGCTGTATACGTTGTTTCCTTATTGTTTTTTTTAGTTTTGTTCGTGCTTATAACGCCTATAGAGTTAACTCTGGATGCGAAAGCCCGGCTCAGGGAAGGAGAAAGCTTATTCAGGGGCAATTTTTCCATTAAGTGGTTTTTCTTTTCACGTAAGGTCTCTATTGAGAGGCCGGAAAAAAAGGAATCTGAAGATCGGTCGGAAAAGGGCAAAAAACGTGAACGTAAGGATGAAACAGAAATTGAAATAAAAAAGGAAATAGAAAGGGAAAAAGAGAAGGAAATAGAAAAAAGGAAAATGAAGGAAATTGAAAAGGAAAAAGAAGAGAAAATATGGACCGAAAAAGGTAGGGGGACAGAAAAGGAAGTAGAGGGGATTGAAAAAGAAAAAGGAAAAGAAAAAGAAAAAGGAAAAGAAAAAGGAAAAGAAAAAGAGAAAGGAAAAGAAAAAGAGAAAGAGAAAAAAAAGAAAATCGAAAAGGAAATAGAGGAGACTAAAGGACCTAAAAAGTTTTGGAAAAAAGAATACTCTTATATCTTAAGGGCGTTCCGCGACCTTCGTGTACCTTTGTTCCGGCTTTTTTCCGATACATTGAATTCCTTGAAAATAAAATATCTTGATGCTGATTTTACCTTCGGCCTGCCCGATCCTGCAGACACGGGGATGCTCTGCGGTTTTGCCCACTCCCTGCTGGGGGTGCTTCATGGGAGGTGCAGGCAGTGTAACGTTTATATCAATCCTGTATTCATGGATCCTGTCCTGGATTTCCGGGGGAATACAAAAATCAGTATAAAAATATATTCCATTATTTTCTCATTCTTTAAATTTATATTAAACCGGAAAACTTTATGTTTTACATATTCGATTATTAAAGAATGGCTTCAGGGTAAACTGAAAGCTCATTCCCAGGCTTTATAATTATGAATATGTAACGAGGATACAGATGGATAAGATTAGAATTGTGTCCCCTTCCAGACTTCATCTAACACTTATTGACCTCAATGCGGAGATTGGTAGGGTTGATGGAGGGGTGGGGATTACCCTCGATTCTCCCGTTCTCAAGCTTTCCGCAGAAAAAGCGGATTCCGTTGAGGTGCTCGGGAATTCCGGTCTTACGGAAAAAATCCGAAGTTCAGCCCTTGCCCTGCTCCCCGAGGGAGAAGGCATACGCATCCGGGTCGAAGCAGATTATCCTGATCATGTAGGGTTTGGTTCGGGTACCCAGGCGGCGCTTTCCGCGGGGAAGGCCGTAAACGAACTTTACGGTCTTGGAAAATCCGTAACGGAAATTGCCATTGCCGCAAACCGGGGGACCACCTCGGGGATCGGGGTTGCAGCTTTTGAAAGGGGCGGCTTCCTGCTGGACGGCGGGCACAGGTTCGGGGATAAGAAAACCTTCTCACACGATGTGAAGGGGTTTCCTCCGGGCCTTTTGCTCTCCAGGTACGAGTTTCCTGACTGGCCGATTGTTGTTGCAGTCCCCAACGGGCAGGGGGTCCATGACGATAAGGAGATCAACGTCTTCAATACAACCTGCCCAATCCCGCTTTCCGAGGTCCGGGAGCTTTCGCATGTGCTCCTTATGCAGCTACTCCCCGCCCTTCTTGAAGAGGACTCGGAGAGTTTCGGGGATGCGGTCAATCATATCCAGACCGTGGGCTTCAAAAAGCGCGAGGTCGATCTCCAGCCGATCGCGCAGGATACTATGGCTTTCATGCGGGAGAACGGCTGCTACGGGGCAGGCATGAGTTCCTTCGGGCCTCTTGTCTACGGCCTGGTTGACAACTCCAGGGAAGCGGCTCAGGTCAGGAACGAGGTCCAGAGGATGCTCGATGAGTCGGTAGGTGGAACTGTACTTTTGACGAAAGCCAGGAATAAAGGTGCGGATATCATCTAAAGATGCGGATATCTCGTGCTGAGGCCGGGTTTGGCAACCTGCTCTGCTTCTGAAAGCTCCTGCCGGCCACCGGTTGGTATTGCTTACCCGTTCTATCTTTTTCAGAAGCGATCGAAGGGGTTAGCCCTAAGCTTTATGAATATGTAACGAGGATACAGATGGATATGATTAGAATAGTGTCTCCATCCAGACTTCATCTGACCCTTATTGACCTGAATGCGGAGATTGGCAGGGTTGATGGAGGGGTGGGAATCACACTTGAATCCCCGGGCATGGAACTTTCCGCAGTTGAAGCTGAGACTGTGGAGGTTCTTGGTGATTCCGTTCTCGCAGGGAGGGTGCGAAAAGCGGCGAAGTCCTTACTTCCCGAGGACCGGGGGATCAGGATCAATATCGAAAGGGCCATCCCTGATCATGTAGGGCTGGGTTCCGGGACCCAGGCCGCAATTTCGGCTGCAGCAGCTGTAAATGAAGTTTACGGGCTTGGTAAATCTGTCAGGGAACTTGCGGTTGCCGTAGGGAGAGGGGGAACTTCCGGGATAGGGGTTGCTGCCTTTGAAAATGGGGGTTTTCTCCTGGACGGAGGGCACAAATTCAAGGACAAGGGTGCTTTTTCCCCCTCAGCCGCCAGCCATGTGCCCCCAGGGCCTGTACTTTTCAGGGAGGATTTCCCGGACTGGCCTATCGTCCTTGCAATAGCGGACACCAAAGGGGCCCATGATGCGGAAGAGGTTGATATTTTCAAAAAGGTCTGCCCCATTCCCCTGGCTGAAGTCCAGGAAGTTGCTCATGTGATTCTCATGCAGATGCTTCCCGCGCTCGTGGAAGAAGACCTGGAAAGCTTTGGAGCTGCGGTCAATCACCTCCAGACTGTCGGCTTCAAAAAGCGGGAGGTCGAAATCCAGCCCCGGCCGGTGCTCGATGTCGTACAGTTCATGCGGGATAACGGAGCAAGCGGCTCCGGAGTCAGCTCCTTCGGGCCTGTGGTCTACGGGATTGCAGGGAGCATGAGCGAAGGCGAAAAGCTCCGGAAGGAAGTCCAGCAGATGCTTGACGAGTCCATCGGGGGAGAAGCTCTGCTCACGAAAGCGAGGAACAGGGGTGCGGAGATCTCCGGAGGGCTTTTTTGAAACTTGAGGCCTGGTTCGGGACGCTTGATCTGGGCGAGGACGGGAAAGTCCTTGCATCAGATCCTTTTTCAAAAAATGTAAGGGAGCTTGCGCTTCGTTCCCTTTCCCTGAGGGAACCGGGAAAAGGTATCCCTCCTGCAGGTTTTGACCTCCGGTCCGCTGCTCTTGCCTGTGGGTTTGTCGGATCTCCGGAAGAGTATGACTCCCTCTTACACGAAGTAACCCTGGATGCTGCAAAGCTGCAGATCTCGGGGGCTTTAACGCCTGACCAGCGCATAATCCTTGCAGTGGAAGCCCTGGATGATGTAAATGAGACTGTAAACGTCCTTTCGGAAAGGCTTTCCGAGTGGTACGGGGGTTATTTCCCGGAAAGCGGTTTGAGTGGGGAAACCCTGGCCAGGTTTGTCACAAAATATGGTTCCAGGAAAAATGTTGACCCTGAAGATCCTCTTTACGCAAAAGCCGCGGATTCCATGGGTGCGGAACTCGAAGCCTTTGATGAGGAACTTCTCAAAGGGTTTGCCACAAGCGTCTGCAGCCTCTACGACCGGCGGAAGCAGATCGAGGCATATATAGAATCCAGTATGGAAAACACAGCTCCAAACCTTAGCCTGCTTGCAGGTCCCATGCTTGGGGCAAGGCTTATCAGCATCGCAGGCAGCCTGGAAAAACTTGCCGCTTTTCCCTCCAGTACGATCCAGGTAATAGGGGCTAATAAAGCTCTTTTCAAACATCTCAGGTCCAGGGCTCCCTCCCCGAAACACGGGATAATTTTCAGCCACCCCCTTATCAATACCTCTCCCTGGTGGCAGCGGGGAAAAATCGCAAGAGCCGTTGCTGCAAAGCTTTCCCTGGCTGCGAGAACGGACCTTTACTCCGGAGAAAAAGTCCCCTCCCTTGCAGAAAAACTGGACGCAAAAGTGCAGCAGATCCGGCTTCTGAATCCCGAACCTCCCCGGAAAAAGCCGGAAAGCGGGTTAAAGCCAAAAGGAAAAAAGAAGAGGAGGCAGTAAATGCCCGAAGTAAAGACTCTTTCCGAAGGAATTTTTGAAATCACGAAGGGCAAAAAGTATCTCGCCACGAAAAACCTGGACCCGGGTATGACGGTATACGGAGAAAGACTGCTCTCTATCGAAGGCTCGGAGTACAGGACCTGGGACCCGCGCCGGAGTAAGCTTGGGGCAATGGTACTCAAAAAGTTCAGAATTCCTCTCAGGCAGGATTCAAAAGTCCTCTATCTTGGGGCTGCTTCCGGCACAACGGTTAGCCATGTCTCGGATATTGTACCCGGAGGGGCAGTTTATGCCGTTGAGTTTTCCCCCCGGAGCATGCGGGACCTTATAAGCCTTGTAGCCCGCCGTAGTAACCTGTACCCGATCCTTGCAGACGCTGGAAAACCCAATATCTATGCCCACCTGGTCGAACCCGTGGACGTGGTCTTCCAGGACGTTGCCCAGCCTAACCAGGCCGAGATCGCCGCGAGGAACGCGGCCCGCTATTTGAAAAGTGACGGGTATCTCCTGTTAGCCATCAAAGCCCGGAGCATTGACACCGCGGCAAACCCGAAACAGGTTTTCAGGGACGAAATCAAAAAACTGGAGCAGGCATTCGAACCAAAGTTTGAAATCCTTACTGCCAGGGACCTGAAGCCCTATCATGAAGACCATCTCGGCGTCCTGGCAAAGCTCAAAAAATCGGACTGAAAAGTCGAAGGAATTGGGCTAAAGGCCATTTTAATTCGGCTAATAGTCATCTGAATTATAGTCCCGAACGTAAATATTTACACTTACATTATAACCACGGAAGAAACAGAAAGCACGGAAAGGTTGTTCCCCAATTTCCTTTATTCCGTGTTTTCCGTGCTTTCTGTGGTTAAACTTTCACTTGAGATTGGTGAAGGAATTTGAGTCCTTGACTATAGTTAAAAGCCGTGGAAATTTGGATAAAGAGTTGCAGGAATCAGCCTGAAAAGCCAAAGGAAAAAGGTTAAGAACTACAGAAAAGCTTTGGAAAAGGTTCTTGATTCCCCTTTTCATCTTTTGACGTTCACAAACAGTCTCTTTTTGGTGACCGGGATAAGTTTTTTCCACTCCACGACTGCGTCTTCTTCAAAAGTATATTCATCCACTGTTTTGTCCGAGAATTTCCCGTCAACTTCATAAATGTAAAAGCCTTCCTCTCCGTCCGTGGAAACTACTTTAATCCTGTTTCCCATCTGTGTGACCTCCACAGCGGCAACACTTTTCAGGGCTTCAAGGAGGGTTGTGCCTTCTTCAACTTCCACGTCCCGGTTTTCTGCAAAGTGGTCCAGAAATGAATATACGTTGCTGATTTTGATTGCTATCATATGGAGGTTCCCTAACTTTTTTCTCTCAACCAGTTCGGCTTCCTCCAGAATCTTTATGTGTTTGGCAGCGACGGGTACGGAGATCCCCAGTTCTCTGGCAATACCTGAGATGTGAGTGTCCTCTCCGCTCAGGAGTTCCAGAATGGAGAGGCGGGTATCGCTCGATATTGCTTTGAATAGTTTCTCTCCCCCTCCGTTTATTCCCGAATTCTTCATAACATTTACTACCATAATGTGTCCCTATACAAACTCCATTACTTATAATTATTGCTATTCGTAAATACAAGTAATATATTATATGCCCTCTTTTAGTTCCTTTTTTCTAATTGCGTTTACTAAAATTTACTTGAATTTTATTTGCTCCATTCCACCCTCTCAAATCAAATCTCAGATGTTAACAGAGTTAATTTGCGCATAATTAGTCTTAATATTCTTTCAATATTTCTTATTAGGTCATCCGCGTATTTTTTTGATCGCTGCTTATAATATTCCTTTTAATATTTTCTGATGTTATTTTTTTAATTTTTTAGTTCTTGAGCTCAGGTCCGAGTTTCCTCTTAAACTTCTCCTTCTCTAAAAAACGATTTCATCTTCTGGCTTGTTAGTCTTTGGGGTAATAATCGTTACCCAAAAACCAGTTTTTATTTAACTCAATTCTAAATGCACAGGGAGATACTATGGACTCTGCTGTATTGACTGTTATTGGGATTTTAATAGGTATCCTCATCTTCGGGCTTAAAACTGGATTAGGTTGCGGCTTTTCAAACCTAAAAACGCGAGAAATCCTCGCAGTCGGAAGCAGTTATTTCTTTTTGGCCCTGCTCTTTGGAAGTATTGTGGATAACATAAGCATGGATAGTTTTGAACAAATTTCATCGATGGGTATGGGGATTCACGTGATCGTTTCCCTGTTTCTTATCGGAGCTGGGATTTACACCCAGAAAAAGTGGAACTCGGGAAAGGACGTTTCAAGGCATACCTTCCTCGCCATCTCAATGCCCTGCCCTGTCTGCCTGGCGGCTCTTGCGGTATCCTGCTTGCTGCTGGCTTCCACCCTTGACATAGGAGGGTTGAAGATCGGACTTCTTGTAGGAACTGCTTTTTTCATCTCGGTTGTAGGTTCTTCCCTCATTTTCAGGAAAATGGGTAAGACTCCCGAGACCCTGGGAACCGTTATGATGCTCCTCGGGATCTATTACCTTATGGGTGCTTTGCTGATCCCCGCCTACATGAAAACTAAACAGATGCACCTGGCTACCCTGGACGGAGGCAGTTCAGGAGTGGTTCCCCTATTGATACTGGGACTCATCATTCTGGGAGGGTTTTTCCTCGGGCATGTGAGGTCTGAACAATGAGTGCAGGCCCCATCTTCGAGATAATGTATACCTTCTCCTCGGCTTTGCTCTATCCGGTAATCTTGATCCTCCTGTTTCTGGTGCTTTTTTCCCTGATCCTTATCGGGGAATTTCTCTCTGAGTACGCAAAGCGGCACAGGGACAGGGACAATCTGGAAGTTCAGTGCAAGGGTTTAAGGGAATCCTGTCTGAATTCAAACTTTTCGGAGGCTGCCGGGGTTCTGGGAAGCATAAAGCAAAACTACATGGTAACTTCCTTTTCGAGGGATGCTTCGAAGTACCTGAATGACCTGAACTTCCCTGCTATCGAAAGGCTTTCCGAGGACTATGAAATCAAAATGGCCAAGCGCCTTGAGCAAACAAAGATCGTTGCAACGATTTCCCCCATGCTCGGGCTTATGGGCACCCTTATCCCTCTCGGGCCCGCTCTGATCGGGCTTTCTCAGGGAGACATCGCCACCCTTGCAAACAACCTCATGATCGCTTTTGCCACCACGGTCGTGGGACTTTTTGCGGGGAGCATAGGGTATGTCCTCACCCAGGTCAGGAGGCGCTGGTACTGGGAAGACATGTCAGATATCGATTACATCCTTGACACAATTGAAGAAAAAACAGGAGATTAAGGATGAAAAGATCAAAATCAAGACGCTACCACCGTACAGGTCTCTTCGCTGACCCTGAAGACCAGAACCCCCTTACCGGGGTTGCCAACCTTTTCGATGTGGCGATGGTCTTCTCGGTTGCCCTGCTGGTTGCCCTGGTGATGTCCTACCAGCTTCCTGAACTCCTGAACCCCAACGAAGATATAACAATCGTAAAAAATCCGGGTGCTCAGGATATGAAGATAATCATCAAAGAAGAGGGTCAGCCCATTGAAGTCCTGAACATGACCGACAACATCGGGGGAGGGACAGGAGAAGCTCTCGGAACGGCTTACAAACTGGCTGACGGCAGGGTAATTTACGTGCCGGAAAGTGAGGAAGAGGCCGGAGGCAACGAGACTTCGGGTTAATTTTTTTCGAAAAATTAAACAAGTAAACTTGTCTTAAGGTAATTTGCCTTTAATATCCAATATCGCATAAAATTTATCTATACAACCCCTGTCGGAAATTCTCTTTATTTTATGGGGTTAGTGAGGGGGGGTCCTGCATTTTCAAGGAAATGAAATGATCAAACGAACGGTTTTTTTTGGTAAAATGAGGTGAAGGCAACATCCCGGAACAGCCGCCAAGCAAAGTGCCGGGATGTCTTACACATTATCGGGTGGATAATATGCGAAACATAAAACATCAATTATTACTATTAAGCGTATTGATTTTGCTGGTTTTTTCAATGCCAGCGGTATCGGCTGACGAAAACCATGTTAATATTACAGTAATAAGCTACGGTACTCAGGCTGCCTTTGAGGAGGGCTGGAATACTAGCCCTTACAAGGACAATTTGAGTGTTACTTATTACGAGTCCGTAGCTACCGATTTTTCGGGTGTTGATTTAGGAAACCCGGATGTTATATTCACCTACATGCTCTGGGGTTCTGTCTTTGATGAAATTGGAGACGATCTTGAAAGGGCAAAGGCGAACGGGACCGTGCTTATCGACATTACCTCCACTTCGGGGGCGTCGTTCAATATGTCTGATTATGACTATGCCTACCCCGGGGATGAAAACGGAAGTACGGTCGAGAGGTACTTTTTTAACATCGGGGTAAAGGAAGAGTTCCTTAAAGAAAACTCCAGAAACTTCCTGGCCTACCTTGCCCAGAATTTTTCAAGCAAAACGGAGCTGACTGCAGGCTGGAAACTTGATGATCATCCTCCTATAATTCTGCCTTCCGGGCTTTACCACCCGGATTCTCCTGTCGACAAGTACTGGTTTGACAACAACTCAGAATACCTTGAATGGTACGGCAACAGCTCAAACGGGGATCACAGGGTCTATGACCCGGACCGTCCCACAATCGGGATATGGTTCCATAAGGGGGATTACAAGGACGGGAACACCGAGGTTGTGGACGCACTTATCAGGGACCTTGAGAGCAAGGACTGCAACGTGATTGCAGGTTTTGATACGTTTAACAATATCACCGGTTTTTACTGTGACGAAAGCGGTGAACCTCTGATCCAGTGTGCGATTTCTCTAAAGAGTTTTGCGCTTAACTACGAAAACTATACCCGTGGAATCGAGGAACTGGAGGACCTGGACGTGGCGGTACTGAAAGGCATCGTGGCTTCGGAATCCGATGATCCTGCCGATGCTAACAGGGGGATTCCCACCGAAGAGGTCGCCCGAAAGACCATGGCTCCGGACAGGGACGGCATTTTCGAGTATATCGTGGTTGGGAAGAGGATCAAAATTTCCTGGACCGAGTCATTGTTTGAGCCAATCCCTGCTCAGGTAGACTGGATCGCAAACCGCTCGATAAACTGGGCGGAACTCAAACTCAAGGATAACAATGAGAAAAACGTTGCAATAATCTATTACAACTACCCTCCCGGAAAAGACAACGTCGGGGCAAGTTACCTTAACACCATCTCGAGCATGGTTTCCATACTTCAAAATATGAATGAAAGCGAAAGGAACTATGATGTAGAGGATATCCCGACAAACTCAACGGAACTGCTGGACAGGATCCAGAGCCAGGGCCGGAATGTCGGTTGCTGGGCTCCCGGGGAACTTGAGGCAATGGTCCAGAATGGAATTGATAGCGGGGACATGGTGCTCCTGCCAATGGAGACCTACAGGGAATGGTTTGAGTCCGAAATTCCCGAAGACCTCAGGGAAGCTACCATTGCGGAGTGGGGCGCACCCTGGGAAGAAGACGTGCCTTCGGACAAGAGCCACATGATCTGGGAAAACGAAAGTGGGAAATATATCGTTATCCCGGCTGTCCGTTGCGGGAACGTCTGGCTCATGCCCCAACCTGCAAGGGGTTTCATGCAGAATGAAAACGCCATGTACCACAGTAGCATTCTCCCGCCCCCACACCAGTACATCGCTTTCTACCTCTGGCTGAACAAGAATGAGGAGTGGCAGCCCGATGCCCTGATCCATCTCGGGACCCACGGGACCCACGAATGGCTCCCCGGCTCGGCGTACGGGATGAACCGCACAGCGGAATGGTCTCCCCTCTTGCTTCAGGACCTTCCGAATATCTATCCCTATATCGTGGCAAACGTGGGTGAAGGCCTGACTGCGGAATACCGCGGAAACGCCCTGATAATCGACCACCTGACCCCGACCCTTGAAAAGGGTGGTCTGCACGGGGAAATGGCAGGGCTTGCCGGAAACATCCAGTCCTACTACGACCCTGCCATGAGCGGGACCGATGTGCAGGAAAAATACCGGAAGCTTATAATCGATGAGATGCTCGAACTCAAACTCGATGTAGACCTTGAAGTTGACGAAAGCATGGTTGAGGAGCTCAGGACCAATGAAACCTTCTTCAATGATTTCGTGAAAAACGTCCTCCACGAGTATCTTGAAGAAATTTCCGAAGAAAACATCCCCTACGGCATGCATGTGTTCGGGGAGGTACCTCCCGAAAAGAGCCTGGAGCAAAAGCAGGACGAACTGGTATCCATTATCCGGACAATTATGGGTACATCTTTTGAAGGGAATGTGACCGCTGCTTTCTATACCAATGCAACAGGGTATCCTGAAGGTATTCCTGAGGAGGATACGGATGTAGACCTGATGATAAGGGAAGTTGTAATCAACGGGACGGACCCCGCAACGGCCCAGGACATTGTATACGGTTCCAACAACATTTCCGTAACCAGTGACCTTGAATTCGGTTTAAGCTACAAAGACAGAGTTGTCGAACCTGTACTGGACGACCTGCCCTCGGTTATCAGGACTATGCTCGGTTCTTCCTTTGAAGGGAACGTGACCGCTGCGTTCTATTCCAACGCAACCCTCTACCCTGCAGGTATTCCTGAAAACGACACGAAAGTAGATGCCCTGGTCTGGGATGTTATCTACAACGGTACGAAGTACCGGGACGCTCAGGACGCGATTTACGGCTTCAACAACAGTTCGGTAAACATCGACCTGAAACAGGGTCTTGAATACAAAGCCGATATCCTGGATCTGCACAGGGACGAGATGAGCCTGATGGTAAGGGCAATGATGGGAAGTAGCTTTGAAAAAGCTGTGGAAGCTGCCTTCTATTCCGATACAACGGAATACCCGCTCGGGATTCCCTCGGATGACAGCAGGGTGGACCGGCTTGTCTGGGAAGTGGTTAGCAGCAACAGTAACATCACCCCCGAAGCAGCCCAGGACCTGGTCTACGGAAGCAATGAGAGTTCGGTCAGTTCCGCCCTTGAGGTCGGGATCGAATACAGGGACAGGCTCAGGCAGTGTTCCCAGGAAATGGACCACTTGCTCTCAGCCCTTGAAGGTGGCTACATTCCCCCGAGTTCGGGCCGGGACCCGATCCAGAACCCTGATTCGGTTCCCACAGGGTGTAACTTCTACGGGGTAGACTCAAGGCTTTACCCCTCGGAAGCTGCCTGGGAATTGGGAGTTGCCATGGCAAATTCCCTGCTTGAGGACTATTACGGAAAATACGGGGAATACCCGCAAAAAGTCTCGTTCTCCAGGTTTGGCGTGGAGTTCATAAGAGACCACGGGACCCTTGAAGCCGAAGTGCTTTACCTGCTCGGGATAAGGCCTATCTGGGATGATGAAACCAGGCAGCTAAAAGTAGACGATGAAGGAAATTTTGTGTTTGAGGTCATGAACGAGTCTGAGATGTATGCGCTCCTGCCTGAAGACTCCATCCTGAGAAACGAATCCCTGATCGGCAGGCCGAGGATCGACATTGTCTATACGACCGCAGGGATGCGGGACGCTTTCCCTGACAAGATGAAAATGATAGATGAGGCTGTCAGGCTTGCAGCCAACCAATCCACAGTCCCGGATACCAACTACACGAACTATGTCAATGAGAACAGCCAGCAGATCTTTGCTGCCCTTGTCGCTGCAGGGTATGACAGTGATACTGCAAAAAAATTGTCCGAAATGCGCTGTTTTGCGGTTAAGGACGGGACTTACGAGATCGGGGTTGCCAATGCCATCGGTGCAAGCGGGACCTGGGAAAACGAGGATAAGATTGCCGAGCTTTACCTTGACAAGATGGGCTATGCCTATGGGACCGATATCTGGGGCGAAAAGTGTTCCGAGCTCCTGGCAGAAAACCTGAAAGCTGCGGATGCGTCTGTCCACTCGGATTCCTCGAACCTCTACGACACTCTTGACAACGACGACTTCTTCCAGTACTTCGGAGGCATGAACCTGGTGAGCAGGTACCTTTCAGGGGAAACTCCGGAGATGTACGTCTCCGATACCCGGAGCCAGGACGCGGAAAACTGCGGGATGGTCCCGATGGACGAATACCTGAAAAAGAACCTGCGGTCCAGGTACCTCAATGACCAGTGGATCAAGGGCATGATGGAATCCGGGTATGCCGGAGGCAGGATAATGTCCGAGTTTGTAAACAACCTCTGGGGCTGGGAAGTTTGTGACCCGGACCTTGTGGATGACAGCGACTGGGAACTGGTCTATGAAACCTACATCAACGACCCGGACATGCAGGAATGGTTCAAGGAAAACAACCCTTACGCCATGCAGTCAATAGAAGCCAGGATGCTGGAAACAATGCGTAAAGGCTACTGGGAGAATACTGAGATAAGAGACCAGCTCGTTTCCGAGTACGTAAAGTCAGTGGTAGAGGACGGAGTCACCTGCTGCCACCACACCTGCGGAAACCCCCTGCTTGATGAGTACGTGAAAGGCATGATGTCCGTTGCGGGAGTCAGCCAGGAGCTTCAGGACGCATATAACCAGAAGATCACCGAAGCGACCGATTTCCCGGAGACTACCTCTACTACTTCTTCCAGCAGGAGCAGCAGTGGCAACAGGGGCAGTTCTACCCCTGTGGTAAAGAGTGCTAACCAGACAACCGTTCAGGAAACCGATGCCGGATACGGAACCCAAACCCCCGATGCTCCGGAAAGCTCTTCATCTGCCGAATCCGATCCTTATGTGGAAGGCTACGAGATGCAGAAAGATGCAGCCGATGGTTCCGAGGGAGGAAGTCCGATGTCTTTCTCAGGTTCTGACGTTGTGGGTACTTTGTTCGTACTTGCAGCAGTGGGAGGTATCTATCTCGGATTCAGGAAGAGAAAGCTTTGAGACTTCGATAGATTGGGGGTATTATTTATTTCAGTGCCCTCAAATCCTTTTTTTATTTTTTACGGCTCTTCGCTATTTTGTATGGCTTAAAAATAGTTTTTTAGTTTGAAAGTTGCCCGACTCGTAAAGACAAATACTGAGCTTGAATTTGATTTTCAACAATAAGTGTTTTTAAATTTCATACATGCCATTCCCATTTTTAGGAGATGGATGAAATTACCCACTCGAAACAGCGAAGAGCCTTTTTTACTTCTCCTGCTTCTTTTCTCTTGATTTCCTTTTCTACTGATCTCTTTTTTACTTCTATGGTTTTCTTTTCTTCATCTCTTCTTTTTTATGGCACAGTGTTTACTGGTTTTCATTTGACGAATTTTTCTATTTGATTGGGCTATTTTTCCAGCCTTTTTAACTTCTTGTTATCTCCCAGGGTAACAATCGTTACCCGAAAAACAGGGATTATATGTCAAATAAACTCAACTTGAGTTGTCCCTTAAGTGGATACTCTATGGATGAAATAGGTGGGATTGACTATAATAAAAAAACGAGATCATACTCATGGCTGGCGAATCAATATGTTTTTAATTGATTGTTGCTGGCATTTTCTCAACTTTTTGAAAGTATACTTGTGTTCAATTTCTGGAATCATGCCCCTCCGGAAATGCATTTTCCCGGCATGTTCCATCGCCGGGAATCTCATTTAATAAGAAGTTTTGGCTTGCAATTACCGTCCCTTTGCAGTCTCTTACCCGGTGTTCAGCCCCACACCAGGGCTTACATAATTTGATTTTTCACGAGGAGATACAATGGAAAGAATTCGAAATAATAAATTAAAAAACCCTGTGCAATATGCTAAAGTTTTCGGATTGATATTTTTACTGCTTATAATGCTGGTCTCTGCTTGCCCTGCAGCTGGAAGTGAAGGAGTTAAGTATGAACTAGTGGCGAATACTACCAGTGACGAGAATGGATATTATTCTTTTGGATATATTCCAAACGGTGAATATGAATTACTTGCCGCTACTTACGCTCAATATAAGAGTACGGATACTTGGTTATGGTACAGTGGCTCTGGAAGTCTCGCAGTTTCAAATGGTACTGATCTCTCTAATCAAAATATCACTATAAGTTCCGATGACCTCGTTCCACATGGTAAAGTTCTGGGCTTTCTTGACCGCTCAATTGTTAGTGGGTATGCCAAACCTAAAATGGGCTCTGCCAAACCGTATGTTGATGTTGTGCTGATAAGTTCTGATGAAGAGTTTGTAGCTAATACTACCAGTGACGAGAATGGATACTACTCTTTTGAAGATATCCCAAACGGTGAATATGAATTACTTGCCGCTACTTACGCTCAATATAAGAGTACGGATACTTGGTTATGGTACAGTGGCTCTGGAAGTCTCGCAGTTTCAAATGGTACTGATCTCTCTAATCAAAATATCACTATAAGTTCCGATGACCTCGTTCCACATGGTAAAGTTCTGGGCTTTCTTGACCGCTCAATTGTTAGTGGGTATGCCAAACCTAAAATGGGCTCTGCCAAACCGTATGTTGATGTTGTGCTGATAAGTTCTGATGAAGAGTTTGTAGCTAATACTACCAGTGACGAGAATGGATACTACTCTTTTGAAGATATCCCAAACGGTGAATATGAATTACTTGCCGCTACTTACGCTCAATATAAGAGTACGGATACCTGGTTATGGTACAGTGGCTCTGGAAATCTTGCAGTTTTAAATGGTACTGATCTCTCTAATAAAAATATCACTATAAGTTCCGATGACCTCGTTCCTCATGATAAAGTTCTGGGCTTTCTTGACCGCTCAATTGTTAGTGGGTATGCCAAACCTAAAATGGGCTCTGCCAAACCTTATGTTGATGTCGTGCTCTTAAAAGAAAAGTATACGAACCTATCAAACAGCCCGCACCTAAACGTTTCGATTATTACCGGATACAGGTATGATTACCAGCTTGAGACTGCGGTAAACAGGCTCAACGCTAACAGTGACCTGAACCTGACAGTGAGCTATTTTACGCCGAATAACCTGGAAAACCATACTGAGGTCGATTTCGGTAGTATGGATATCATCTACATCAATATGTTTACCCAGGACGCGGAACTGCTTCGGGACGATATTGATGAGGCAATTGCAAACGGAGCTGTGGTCATTGGTCAGACTACTACCCTTCCTGATAATCCTGAGCCAATTCCTTCAAAATTTGATGATAAAGCTGGATTGATGGCTTTTCTCCAGAGCTACTGGTCAAATATCCCCGCAGATGACCAAAACCTGGACTACATGATTTTTTACCTCGCAAGTGAGTACTACGGCAGGAATGACCTCGATATAGAGGCTCCGATAGGTCCTCCTAAAAGAGCTATCTATCACCCTGACTTCGTTAATGGTTCAGACCTTTATTTTGCCGAAAGCTATGAGGAATACCTGGACTGGTATGTAAACCGTGAGGATGAGGGGCACCGTTATAACGCAGGTGCTCCCACCGTAGGCCTGGCTTTCTATGCTTCTTACTACCCTAATAGGATGGAACCTTTCGAAACCCTTATCCGGGAATTCGAATCAAGGGGTGTCAACGTTATCGCTTTCTACGGGGATTCTTCCAACCGGTGTGATCCTTTCATCAGGAACGAGACCGAGACGTACATGGACGCCCTCATCTCCTTTACGTACCGTGGAAACTACTTCGATACCGAAGGGCTGGACATCCCCCTTATCAACGGGGTCCTGAACGGGTACCTGAACTATACGGAATGGAACGAAAGCAGTAGCCCCCTTCCGGCTGACAGCATGATGAGGATCTACAGGCCGGAATGGTATGGGTTCATCGACCCGATCATGATTTCCACCTCCGAGATTCACCCTGAAACCGAGGAGGAAATCTACGTTCCGATTCCGGGGCAGGTTGACTGGCTCGTAAACCGCACCCTTGCCCAGGTCGAGCTTTCTCCTGAAAGGACTCCCGAAGCCGAAAAGAAGGTTGCAATCATCTATTACAACCACGGCTGTGGTAAGGACGGGATCGGGGCTTCCTACCTGGACGTTGCACCCAGTATCAGCAAGCTCCTTGAAGGAATGGCTGATGCGGGTTATGCCGTGGATTCCGGCAGTATCCCGAACGGAAGCGAACTTACGGACCTTATCCTGGTGCAGGGCACGAATATCGGGACCTGGGCTCCGGGAGAACTTGACCGGATGGTTGAGAACGGGGACGTTGCCCTGATCCCCAATTCTACTTACAGTGAATGGTTCGAAGCCCTGCCTGAAGCCCGGCAGCAGGAAGTAATTTCCCGTTGGGGGGAAGCTCCCGGGGAGATAATGGTGTATGAAAACGAGAGTGGAAAATATCTTGTTATCCCGAAGATCGAAGTCGGAGATGGGGTAATCCTTGCTCCCCAGCCTACAAGGGGCTGGCTGCAGGACAACGACGCCCTCTACCATTCCAAGGACCTGCCCCCACACCACCAGTACATTGCCTTCTATCTCTGGCTCCAGAACGAATACGGGGCAGATGCCATGGTGAACATGGGCAGGCACGGGACCGTGGAATGGCTGCCAGGCAAACAGTTCTGTCTTTCCAGTGAAGGCTGGCCTGCCCTGATGAACGGGGACATCCCGGTTATTTATCCCTATGTCATGGACGGGCTTGGGGAAGGCGTCCAGGCTAAGCGCAGAGGCAACGCCGTTGTCATCGACCATCTCATCCCTCCTGTCCTTGAAGCCGGGCTTTACGGGGAATACGCGGACCTTGACGGAGCCATCCTCGACTATACGAATGCCGTGGACATGGGTATGGACGAGGAACTCGTGGCGATGCATAAGGCCGAGATTCTGAATCTTACAGAGGAACTCGGGCTTGACAGCCAGTTGAACATGAGCCTTGCCGAAGATAAAGTGAGCTTTGAGGATATTTTCCTGGACGAACTTTCCGACCTGCTCGAAGAACTCAAGAGTACTTCCATGCCCTACGGCCTGCACGTGCTCGGGACCTCTCCCGAAGGAGCCGAACTCGTGGGCATGGTAAACTCGATGCTCGGAGAACCTTTTGAAGAACATGTCGAGTTCTGCTTTGACCCGGCTCTTTCCGGCTGCAACAATTCTGATGAAGCCGAATTTGCCCTTCTCGAATCTGTCTTGCTCTACGGGAATAGTTCCGCAGAAGCCCAGGCCAATGTGCTGGGCGGTGTGAACGTAACCCTGACTGCAGACCTTGCCACGGCTGAAGAGTATGCTGCCCTGCTTGCCGGTGGCAAGGACGAAATCAACCAGGTATTAAAAGCTCTGGACGGCAGGTTCATCGAACCTAATGCCGGGGGAGACCCTGTACGGGATCCGGACACCCTGCCTTCGGGCCGGAACTTCTACTCCTTTGACCCTGAGGAAATCCCCTCCGAAGAGGCCTGGATAATCGGGACTGAGATGGCTGATGAGATGCTCAGGCAGTACAGGGAAAGCCACAACGGTAGCTATCCCGAAAAGGTCGCCTATGTCCTCTGGGCCGGGGAAACCACCCGTAACGAGGGTGTCATGGAGTCCCAGATCCTTTACCTCCTCGGGGTAAAGCCGAACTTCGAGGACGAGGACGAGGACTTTGACAGCTACGATGACCTGGTCTTTATCCCGGACGAAGAACTCGGAAGGCCGCGCATCGATGTTATGGTTCAGATCTCCGGATTGTACAGAGACACTTACCCGAACAACATCCGCCTGATCGATTATGCGGTGAGGACAGTCTGCGACGAGTCCGAGTATCCCGGAACAGCAGAAAACCCCAACTACGTCCTTGAAAACACGAAATCTCTTGCTGCCGTACTGAATGAGACCCTACAAAATGAGTCACTTTCCTGGCAGGTTGCAACCCTCAGGATTTTCGGGCCTGCGGACGGGGCATACGGCACAGGCATGAGTAACGCGGTTTCCGCGAGCAATACCTGGAACAATACCGAGGAACTTGCCGAACTTTACATCAGCAAGATGAGCAATGCCTACGGCGAATACATCTGGGGTGAAAGCCTTGCGGAGTTTACAGGCTGTGACGAGCTTGAAAATGAAGCCTTCTTTGAGGAAAACCTCAAGGACGTCGAGGTCACCCTGCACAGCAGGAGTTCGAATACTTACGGGGCTCTTGACACCGACGAGTTCTTCCAGTACCTGGGCGGCCTGAACCTTGCCGTGAAATATGCTTCCGGCGGGGAATACCCCGAATCTTTCATCTTCAACCTCCGGAACCCCGGGTGTGAAGCGGTAGAGACCCTAAGTTCCTTCCTTGAAAAAGAGCTGTATGCCAGGTACTTCAACCCCTCCTGGATCGAGGGGATGCAGCAAAATGGGTATGCAGGAGCCACCGAGATGTCAGACTTCCTTGAAAACCTCTGGGGCTGGGAAGCCCTGAACCCCGACCTTATCAGTGATGATGTCTGGAACCAGGTCTACCAGACCTATGTAGGAGATCCGGAACTCAGCGACTGGCTCAAGGATAACAATCCGTATGCCTACCAGGCTATGACTGCCAGGATGCTCGAAACCGCACTCAAAGGCAACTGGGATGCTTCGGATGAAGTCCTGAAAAGCCTTGCTTCGGAATACGCGGAATCCGTTGTAAATGACGGTGTCACCTGCTGCCACCACACCTGCGGAAACCCGCTCCTTAACGAATACGTAAATGGGCTGGTTTCCGTGCCCGGTTTCAGTGACGCGATCGAAGATGCAACTAAGCAGTCTCTCCCGGATGAAGATGAACACCACAGCAGCAGCGGGCACCAAACAAGCCTTGCAGAAAAACTCAACCCGCCGGAAGAAACTACCTCTTCGGGCGGAAACCAGACTATGGCAGCTGTGAACGCCGGGTATGGAGTCGATTCTCCCGAACCTGCCCCTGAAGCTCCGAAATCTACTGCTGACCCGTATGTTGAAGGGTATGAGATGACAAGGGAATCCTCTGAAAATGAAGATGAAGGGGGCATGTCCTTCTCAGGTGCCGACATTGTAGGTACCCTCTTCGTGCTGGTCGCAGCCGGTGGAATTTACCTGGGAATGCGGAGAAAGAAACTGTAATTCCGGGTGGATATAAGTTCAGTTGAATCCGGAAAACGGCGTATTAGCAGATATTATACGCCGCTTTTTCTCCTTTTTATGTAGGTCCAACTACTACTCTTGAGATCTTGAGAGTTGTGAGGAGCACTGGATAACACACTTTCAAAATATATTATTCTTTGTTATACTTACTTAAAAACTCCAAATTTAGAAATATAATGGATAGAAGGAGCCCGTGCCTCCGCTTCCACACACAGGTACGGGCTGCATACCATAGGTGTTTCGATATGCATGGAAATAGACGTGTCTATTCTCGAAAAAGCTTTTGTATAAAACTCTTAACAGCGGTGTTGCTGCTAGCCACCCTGACATCGGCAGCCGCAGCATCGGACAACACCCTCAGCTTTGTGCTAGGGACGGACTATAATATGCAGGCACTTGAAGATGTGCTTGCAGGCGACGATATTGGAGTAAACGTGAGCGTCTATAACGCCACCGAGGCAAATGCCACGGACTTCAGTTCGGAAAAAGTGCTCTTTCTAGCATCCCTTGACGAAGGGAACCTCACAAGCATTAACAGTACGCTTAACCAGAGCGCTCATGTCGTTTCTTACGGACTTCCCGAAGGTTTTGACCTCGGGAACTCAAACGACTCGAATATGACGGAGCTCTGGGAAGCCGGGGGGTACCACAACGTAAAAACACTCGTACGTTACATGAATGATACCTTCTATGGGGACGGCGTCCAGACCCCGGAAAAGCTTGAAGTTGCTTTTGTCTTTTCCAGGGAAAGTTCCATTCTTACAATGGATAAAGTAGCTCTGGACCCGGAGATTTCCGCCAGGATGAATATAAGCACGTACTTCGGGCGTTCCAATGAAGACCTGAGCTTCGATCTTAGCGATAAGGACATTGTGTTAATGAGGGACCTGGATGCCCAGGTAATTGAAACGATCTCTCCCACTGTCAATGCAGCAAAAGCCAACGGGGCTGACGTAATCAGTGTAGGAAACCTGATCCAGTCTTATGATTTGCACAATGTTAACCTTTCGGATCCCGATTACGCCGATATCAATGAGTATTTCATGTATGATTCGGAAGAAAACTTCAAGAGGCTCGCTACTTTCCTGGGTGTGAAATTCGCAGACAGCTACGATGTTATCGGAGGACCTGTTTCACGGCCTTTATACGGGATTTATCACCCTGATGCTCCGGAAATCTATTCTTCATCCAGTGATTACCTTGACTGGTACATCACGGAAGGCTATGACCCTGCAAAGCCCACCGTAGGAATTATTTATTCTTCTTTCAAGTATGTCACTACGAGGGACGCTCCCCTTATCGAAGCTCTTGTGAACTCTTTTGAGGCTCAGGACTGCAACGCCGTTGTAGTTACTTATTCCTACAAGGACCCGGGCTCCAGGGACTACCTCATGCTCAACGGGAGCTGCATCGTGGACAGTGTGATCGTGGTCTCGAGAGGCTCGCGCTTTAATTACGCAGACTCGGAGCAGGGTGTAGAGGACCTCAAGACCTGGAACGTAACGCCCCTGAACGGGATCAGGCTCTTTTACAGTATAAGTGCCGAGGAATGGGAAAACTCTCCCCACGGGGTCGGGCCTGAACAGACATACCAGCTTGCAGCTGCGGAAATGGACGGAATCATCGAGCCCGTCGTAATCGGTTGCAAAGACCCTGAGATTGGGGATTCTGCTTACTATCCTATCGATTACCAGACGGAGTGGCTTGTGGACAGGACGATTTCCTGGATGGAACTCCACCGTAAGGCGAACTCTGAAAAGAAAATCGTAATCCCCTACTACGCCGCAGAAGCCGGAAAAGCCGCAGTCGGGGCTGACATTGACTATTACCTGGACGCTCAGGCAAGCCTTGCAAACCTGCTCCCGGCAATGAGGGACAGAGGCTACGACCTTGGAAACGGCAGCCTTCCGGACAGGGACGAACTTGCCGAGATCATGATGGATAGGGGGCACAATGTAGGGGTCTGGGCTCCGGGTGTACTTGATTCCATGGTTGAAAACGGCTCTGTCATCCTTATCCCTGAAGTCAAGTACCTTGAATGGTTCGAAGCTCTTCCCGAAGAGAAGCAGGCCGAGATGGAAGAGATCTGGGGGCCTGCACCCGGGGAGATAATGGTCTGGGAAAACGAGACCGGAAGATATCTCGTGATCCCGAATATCGAGTATGGGAACGTGCTGCTTGCTCCTGACCCTATGTGGGGCTGGGACCAGGACGAATCCGTAACCTATCATGACGGTTCCATTCCCCCGACCCACCACTGCCTGGCTTTCTACAAGTATATGGGAGAGGAGTACGGGGCTGATGCCCTTTTCACGATTTTCACGAGCATTGAGATGATGCCCGGAAAAGAAGCGGGGCTTTCCGCAAAGGACTGGGGTGCAATCCTTCTCCAGGACATGCCCATGGTCCATGTGCTTCCCATGGATGCCGAAGGGATCTTTGACCGGAGGAGGGCAAACATGCTGATCGTGGACTTCCTGACCCCGACCATCGTGCCTTCCGGGCTTTACGGGAACCTTTCGCTCCTCCAGCAGGACATCAGCATGTTCCACCAGGCTTCTGACCCTGCGGTCAAAGCCGGGTACAGGGAAATTATCCTGAACAGGACCCTGGAACTTGACCTGGACACGGACCTCGGAGTTGACCTTGAAAGCATTTCCGGAAATGAAACCGAGACAGATTCCTTTATAGAAGATCTGGATGACTACCTCAGTGAACTGAAGACCACGTTCATGCCCTTTGGTTCTCACACCCTGGGCGAGCCCCCCACCGGGGAAAGCCTGGTTGCAATGGTCGAGGCGATGCTCGGGGAGGATTTCAAAGCCCATGTACAAGCCGTAAATTCCTCCGAAGGGCTGACAACGGCTCTCCTTAACGAGACCGTGCTCAACGGAAAGACGTCAGAAGAAGCCCAGACCCTGGTGTTAGGTACGGTTTCGGGAGATATTAGTTCCGACCTCAACCTCTCTATCGAGTATACGGAAAATCTCAACGCCTGCACTATTGAGATCCCTCGGATTCTCGATGCCCTTGAAGGCAAGTACATCCCTCCCGGACCTGCGGGAGATCCTGTCCGGACCCCGGAAGCCCTTCCAACGGGAAGGAACCTATGCACTTTTGACGACCGTTTGATCCCTACCGTGGCTGCATGGGATGTTGGGGTCAAGCTTGGGGATGAACTTCTTGCAAAACGCCTTGCAGAGAACGGGACTTACCCGGAAAAAGTCGCTTTCCTGCTCTGGTCCATTGAAACCACGAGGAACCATGGAACAATGGAATCCGAAATCTTCTACCTCCTTGGGGTGGAACCTGATAGGGACAGCAAGGGCAGGGTTCAGGACGTAAAATTGATCAATTCAAGCGAACTTGGGAGGCCCAGGATCGATGTTGTGGTCACGACTTCCGGGTCCTACAGGGACATGTACGCAAGCCGGCTCCTCTTGATCGATAAAGCGGTCAAAATGGCGGCAAATGCCAGTGATGATGAAATTTACCCGAACTACGTGAGACAAAACACCGAGGCGATTAAGGCAGACCTGCTTGCTGCCGGGTACGACCCTGAAACTGCCGAAGCACTTTCAGTTTCCCGCATTTTCTGCCCGCCGCCGGGTTCCTACACCCCGGGAATCGAGCACGCTATCTCGGGTGCGGACTGGGATGACAGGGATGAGGTTGCAGACCTCTACATCGACCGCATGGGGTATGTCTACGGCGAAGACATCTGGGGAGAACAGTACTCGGACGTATTCCGCCAGAACCTTGCAGACGTGGAAGTGGGAGTCTTTAGCCGGACTTCCAACGTCTACGGGACCCTTGAGCACCCCATGGTGGCAGCCTATTTCGGAGGGCTTTCAATGGCTGTTGAGAGGGTGAGTGGGGGTAGCCCTGACATGTACATCAATAACCTGCGTGAACCCGGGCAGGAAGGTGTGGAGAGTCTTCAGCATTTCCTGAGCAGGGACCTCCGTTCCCGTTACATGAATCCCACCTGGATCGAAGGCATGATGCAGGACGGGTACGACGGGACCCGCTACATGAATGCTTTTATTGAGAACATGCGGGTCTGGGACGTTGCAACTCCGGACCTTATCACCGACGATATGTGGAACGAGGTCTATGAGACCTATTTCCAGGATCAGTATGATACGGGGGTTGCCGAACACCTGAAGTCCACGAACCCCTACGCTTACCAGTCCATGGCGCTCAACCTTATAGAGTCCGCACGCAGGGGAGACTGGAATCCTTCCGAGGAGGTCCTTGAAGACCTTGCACGGGAATACGCGGAGTCCGTGGTTGAAGAAGGAGCTGCCTGTTGCCACCATACCTGCGGGAACCCAACTCTCAACCAGTACGTTGCAGGCCTGGTCTCGGTGCCTGGCTTCAGTGAAGCGATTGAGGAAGTTACGAAGCAGTCCCTCGAGGAAACGAAACCCAACCATAACAGTGGCGGACACCAAACAAGCCTTGCCGAAAAACTTGGTGAAATTGAAGAAACCCAAACTGAAGAGCCGGCGTCCTCAGAAAGCAGCAACCGGACCGCTATGAATGAAGATTCGGGATACGGCATTGATTCTCCGGAACCTGTGCCCCAGGCTCTTGAATCCACTCCTGATCCTGACTACGTCGAAGGGTATGAAATGACGAAGGAGTCTGCTGAAAGTGAGGCTGAAGGAGGTATGTCCTTCTCGGGTGCCGACATTGTAGGAACTCTCTTCGTAATGATCGCAGCAGGCGGAATTTACCTGGGAATGCGGAAGAAAAAGATGTAATAGATATGTAATAGATATGTAATAGAGACGTAGAGCTGTAATAGAAAAAAGCAGCTGAATAATTGCAAAATGTAATTAAAATTTGAAACGTAAAATTTGAAAAAAGGGATTTTTCCCTTTCTTCTTTTTTTAGCTTCTTTTTTTTCAATCCGATCCTTCTTCAATCTTTTTTATGTATGGCTTTATGTCCAGGACCGGGGTCCCGTTGATGGCGTCCAGGCCTTTTACGTGGAGCACGTTGCCTTCGACTTTCACAAGCTCTACCAGTGTGAGCCCGATTCCGTTAGGGCGGTGGGGGCTGCGGCAGGCAAAGACTCCTGAGATCTCCCCATCGTAGCGGCGGCGCTGGACCAGTTTGAAGTCTTTTGATTTGCTGAAATGGAAGAGGACGTAGAGTTTTTCGAAATCTTCTATCCGTTGGAGCCCTTCTGCCAATTCGTCTTTCAGGATAATTTTCGAAACCGTCTGGTAGACTTTTTCATTGTAGACCGGTTCCAGATAATCGTTTTCAACGTACCCGATGGGTTCCATTTCAATGGGTCCCGGGGCTTTTTCGTTCATTTCTCTGCCCTGCCTTATTTCCTTGTAAGGTCTTATTCTCCTGCTTCGAAACAGGAGATACAAACTATTTTCCCGTTTTTGACCCTGCCCAGGGGTTCCATGAAACCTTCTCCGCATTCGCTGCAGATGACTGTGGGGTAAACCCTGGCTTTTTGGGGGGGTTCGATTTCCACTTCTTTAATCCAGAAGATTTCTTCCTCGGGCCTTTCCAGGATACTCTGGCTTTTGGCTTCATGTGCTGCCCTGAACTCCTTTACTTCCTCGGGGCTTGCAGTCCCTGCCCTGAGTTTTGCAAAGAGAGCAGTGTGCCGATCGTCCTGGGGCAGAGCATCGGGTTTCAGGGAAATCCTCAGGGCTTTTTCGTCCCCCCTCTTGAAGAAGGTGTATACGTGCTTTCCGTTCTCCTTAAAGACAAGGTTCCCTTTCCCGCAGGTACAGCCGTTGACAACCTGGATGGCGTCCACGGCACAGGACCTATTTTCCACAACTGCGACCAGTTCTTCGTCTTCGCTCCGGTCTTTGAAGCGCTCGGCAGCAAGCGTTGCTATCCTGTATCCGATTGCAATCCCTGGGCAAACGTGTCCGTGAAATTGTACAGCTGTTTCGAAGTCCAAGTTTTTAGCTCCTTTTCTAAATTGAATTCTTGATTTTTAATTCATAATTTTTGAATTCCAATTGTTAAATTCCAATTGTTAAATTCCAATTGTTAAATTCCTGATTTTTGAATTTTGAGTGATATGATGAATTTTTATGAAACTGTTCTCCGTATTGGTGGGTTATTATTTATAAACTTTTTATTTCAATCATATTACAAAAGATTGATCTCGTATTAATTTCCTCCTTCCTTACCTTTTATGAAAACTAGCAGGTGATGGTTGTTCCTGTCTTCCCCTCTGAGATTTCTTTGGCTGGAAACCTTTTAGGGTGATGGAATTTTTGTTGCCATACCCGGGCTGGCACACGTAACTTTTTAAAACAGGTCTTCTTTTGAAAATATATTGCTTACTTGAAATTTCACTCATAAGCTTTATTTATGATTAGTTACTTTATAAAAATTGGACAATTTTAGCTGTATGTCCTGGGAGATTTTGACATAACAGCCGGGTCAGGGGTGTAACTCTTTACAGATTATCTATCCAGATTATCTACTTTATGACACTGGACTTATATTATTTGTAAAATAGATAACCTGTTTTAATAAAAATATTCATTTCAAAATCAGTAGCAAAATCAAAATAAAAAAGAAGTCAATATATATTTCCGATAATTGCCAGATTAGTTAGATAGGGACCTTTTGTTCCCGTCCGCCGGTCCCTATCAATGATCCAACCCCATGAGATTGAGAGGAAACCCTTTAAAACTCTCAATCTGCATTGTTTCCTACGACTTTTGAATATATAACATAAACGACATAAAATATTTATCAATATTCAAATATTGGGTTTCCTTAAATTTTTGGACATATATTAAAATATTCGTAACCATTAAATATTTTGTTGTTATTAAATATTTTATCGCCATCGTAATTTTTAAAGTCCCTTTAAGGTCCTCTATTTTTTAAGGTCCTCTATTTTTGTAGATTTTTTCTTTGTTTCCCCGTTTTTCTTCGTTTTTCCTGAAAAGAGTTTGTAAATACGTTTATTTTTTAAATAAAAACTTCTCTATTTAGTTCCTTTCTTTTCTTTTGCTGGGCGTCAAGGAGTCTGAACATCAGTAATGTTGTATATTTTCTTAAAAAAGTTCACAAATTTCTTAACCTGTTCGACATTTCAAAAAGATTATATAGTTTTAAGGTGGATATGATTTGCAGGTACTTTCAAAAACTTTTGTGTAATGAATCCTTTTATTTTATAATAATTGGGAGCCTTTTGCCACCTCTGATCTGGCTCCCAACTGTGTGATTCAACCCCAGCGGTGTAAGAGAAAACCCCTTAACTCTTCAACCGCTAACTCTCTTTCTATGTTATGGGTGTATATAACCTAAACGATTTTAAAATTTTACCGGCATTAAATTATTTAGCGACCTTTAAATAAGTTCTCCCGACACTGATTCTCGATCATCTACTTGTATGTTTAGCGGCGTTTAAACAACTTTGTCTTCAAATATCCATGCAATTTTTTTCCATTCTTCAGCTGTCCTGTTAAATCGTTTTGTTTAATCTTTTTTCTCCTTAATTTCATATTTATCACATCTTTGCATAATGAATGGACTGGGATGTCTTATATTTCTTCAATTATATAACTCAGATTTGTTAAAATTCGCTCCTACTACCGGGCACATATGGCATAAAATAATCATGTATGGTGCGGGTGGCATGAAATATATTTATAAATGGAGCGTAAAATTCCTGGGTCTTTGGTCCAGGGGTAGTTCACAATAACGCTGTTTATGCCCGGATGAATACGTAAAATATTTATCAAGATACCTCTTATTACGCAGGGTAATGAAGAAAAAGCTTCTCGAACTGATTTTTCTCTCTGAGAAAAGAAAAAATCTTCTTCTTTTTTTGAAAGAGGGACCGAAAACCATTGAAGATATCAGGTCCGCTCTAGATGTCAGTTCAGTGGCAATTCTCCCTCAAATTAAAAAGTTAAGGGAAAGAAACCTGGTCCTCAAGGACGGCGATATCTACAGGCTGTCTCCTCTCGGGCGGTCCATAGCCGGAAGAATGAAGGATATGGTAGGCGTCCTGGGGGTTTTCGGGAACAACTACGATTACTGGTCAAGACATGCAATCGAATGCATACCTCTCCATCTCCTAAAAAGGATTGATGAGCTGGGAGAGTGCACGTTCTCAGAACCTCCCGACAGAACTCATCTTTTTGAGCCTCATAGGGAGTTTGTGGAAAACATTTCCCGATCAAGTTGCTTATGGGGTACAGCTTCCATTTTTCATCCTCTCTATCCGACCCTTTTCCTCAATTTCGCAAAAAGCGGGATGAAGGTTTCAATCCTTGTAACGGACTCTGTCTTTGATAGAATCAGGGAGGAGTACCGGGCCGAGTTAAGTGCATTTATTGATATGGAAACCTCACACTTTTACGTCTGCAGGGAAACTCTGGAACTTTCCCATGTAGTGACTGACCGCTTCTTCTCCCTATCCCTTCCTTTCCACGACGGGACTTTTGACCACAAGGAAGATGTCCTGTGTTTCGGACCTTCCGCCCTCAACTGGGGAAAAGAGCTTTTTGCTTACTACCGGGGCAGGTCTGAAGAAATAACTGAGATCTGACCTGTTCAACTTCCAATTAATTCTTTCCTGTTTTTTTGTTTTTTTGGACTACCTGGTCTGATTTTATTATATCTTATTTGATCCCATTAAATCTGGTCTGCTTTTATCCGCTCTTCTCTATTTACCGGAATGCCGGGAAGATAGGTATAAATTAGAATCCTTACTATCCTATCTTTATGAAAAAAGTTGAGGATATTGCGGAAAAGATCCGGACAATGGAGATCCGGGGTGCAGGCAGAATTGCAAAAGCTGCAGCCGGAGCAATCAGGGACTATGCAGCGGAGCTTGATGTCGTTTCTATGGGAGAGTTCGATACCCGAATCCGGGACGTTTCGGACCTCCTCATCAGTACCAGGCCTACGGCGGTTTCCCTCCCTAACGCCGTAAAGCTCGCCTCAAAGTACTCTTCCGGAAATGTGGAAGAGGCAAGGCAGGAAATCATCGAGAGTGCAAACCGTTTTATCGAGCAGGCTGACCGGGCTCTTGAACTGATCGGAAAAATCGGAGCTCGAAGGATTCAGGATGGGGATGTTATCATGACCCACTGCAACTCGCACGCTGCGCTTTCCATCATCACAACGGCTTTTGAAGAAGGAAAGGATATCAAAGTCCTTGCGACCGAAAGCCGGCCCCGTCGCCAGGGCCTCCTGACCATACGGCACCTGAACGATTTCGGAATCCCGACATCTCTTATAGTGGACTCGGCAGTGCGCTACCACATGAAGGAAGTTGATAAAGTTGTTGTGGGAGCCGATGCCATCGCAGCCAACGGGGCTCTCGTAAACAAGATCGGGACCTCTCAGCTTGCCCTTGCAGCTCATGAGGCCAGGAAGAGTTTCATGGTCGCAGCCGAGACTTATAAGTTCAGCCCCAGCACCATCGTCGGAAACCCCATTGAAATCGAGGAAAGGGCTGCAGAAGAGGTAATAGATCCGGCAGTCCTGGCTGAGCTTCCTCATGTACAGGTAAAAAACCCGGCATTTGACTTTACTCCTTCCGAATACATTGACATGATCGTAACCGATGTAGGGATTATTCCCCCTGCCATGGCATATACTGTCATCAGGGAGCACCTTGGCTGGGAACTTGGGGACCTGTAAATCCAGTGAACCAGTGAACCAGTGAACCAGTGAACCAGCGAACCTGCTGACCTGGAAACCTGAATTTGGCTATTACCATTTGCTATTCTCGGTGCCGGACAGGCTTCCATCCTCATCCAGACGGTTTACCACTGTCCGTTTTCATCCTCATCTTTTATCGTCCCGTCCACGATCTTGAGCACCCGGGAACACTCTTTTGCAACTGCCGGGTCATGGGTGACCACAATAATAGTCTGCCCTTTTTCGCTTAAGTCCCTGAACACCCGGACAATGGAGTCCCGGGTCTTAGTGTCCACCTCCCCTGTGGGCTCGTCGGCAAGGATAAGGGCGGGCCTGTTTGCAAGCGCTCGGGCAATGGACACCCGCTGCTGTTCCCCTCCCGAGAGCTCTGTCGGTTTGTGGTGCAGGCGGTCTTCCAGGCCCAGGTCTTCAAGGAGGGCTTTTGCCCTTTCAACTCTTTCTTTTTTCGGAACCCCGGAAAAGCGCATTGCAAGTTCGACGTTTTCAAGAGCTGTAAGGGTGGGGATCAGGTTGTAGTGCTGGAAGATAAAACCTATTTTTTCCCTGCGCAGGCGGGGAAGCAGTTTTTCGGGGACAGTGGTCAGGTCTGTCCCGTCAAGGATGGCCTTTCCTCCGCTGGCTGTTTCAAGGGTGCCGATAAGGGCAAGAAGGGTGGATTTTCCCGATCCCGATGGGCCCATGATGGCGAGCAAATCCCCTTTTCTCACGGTCAGGCAGGCGCAGCGCAGGGCATGGACCGGAATTTTCCCCCGGATATAGGTCCTGGAGAGGTTTTCTACTTTGAGGATTATTTCCGGCTCCTTTTTTCCCCTCTCCCCTTTTTCGTTTTCTACCTGTCTCTTTTCTCTTTCTTGAACCTTCTTTTTTTCTTCAGGCATGTTTCAGCGCCTCCATGGGGCTCATTTTAGAGGCCCTGTATGCCGGGTAGAGGCCTGAAAGCGCCCCAATGAGCAGGGCGAAGAGCATGGCAATAACAATGAGCCTGGGGGTTATCAAAAAGAGCACGATCCTTGTGGTCGCAAGCCAGGCGTTCATAACAAAAACGGCCTCTACGCCAACGAGAATTCCAAGGACCCCTCCGAATAAGCCCATGCAGGAAGCTTCCCCCAGGGTCAGGAGCAAAATATCCTTTGTCTCGGCTCCCATGGCTTTCAAAATCCCGAACTCCCGGGTCCTTTCAGCCACGGACATTAGCATGGTATTCATTACGCAGAGCCCCCCAATGATGGCTGCAAGGAGCCCGGAACTGATTGTAATCACGCTGAAGATCATGAAAGACTGCTTTGCCTGCACCTCAAGTTCCCCCGGGGAAAGGGTGCTTGTGCCTTTGACGCTGAGTTCGATGCGTTTGGAGAGCATTTCGGCATCTATCCTCTCGTCGGGTACGGCGAAGATATAGGACAGGGAGTCTCCTACGTTGTAGAGGTCCTGAGCGGTGTACAGGGGTATGATCACGGCATTGTCAAAGATCGAACCCGTGTATTCAAGGATCCCGACGACGGTAAAGTATTTGTCATGGATTTCGAACTTGCTTCCTATTTCGAGTCCGTACTCCCGTTTGATGTTGTTTCCAACAACTACCTGGTAAGAGTCCCCCGGGTTCAGGAAGCGCCCTGCTTTCAGCTCTACAGGGTGAAGGGCAACGCTGGACTTTTCCGGGGGTACCCCAAGGATCTGTTTCCCTGTCATGCCCAGCTTGTCCTCGTCAAATGTTGTCATTAAAAGCCCGTAGGCGTCCTTCACCCCGGCTACCCTGAGCACGTCGCTGACCTTATCGTTAGTCAGTCCGCCCCCGAAGACTCCACTTTCCGCAAAAACCCTGATCTTGTCGCTGGTCACGCTCATGGAGCGCTCGAAGGTCTGGTGGAAGTTCTCGGACATGGCTCCCATAACGATTACAGCAAAGATCCCCAGGGCAATCCCGCAGATGGTAAGGGCGCTCCGGACTTTCCGGTTCGTAATGTTTCGGATGATCAGGTCAAGCATGTTTATCTCTTTTCCGTGTTCGAATCCGTGTTCGTATTTTTTCCTGAAAATTCGGAAAGCTTCAGGGCTGTCTTCTCCCGATTATTACGGCAAGGCCCAGGAATGTTCCAAGTGCAGCCATTATTCCGGGTCCGGAGGATTTTTCTGCCGGGCCTGCCAGTTCCACGGGCTCAAAAACCCGCAGGGCCGTCTCGTAACTGTCCAGAACCTCATCTTCAAGGTTCACAACGTAGACCATTACGTTGTAGTCGCCCCTTGGTATCCCCTGCCAGATTATCCCCACAGTATCTTCCCTGTTTGCTGTCAGGATGTCTGCGGTCTCTTCATAGACCCGGACCTCTCCGTTTTCGGGGGTTAGCACCACCCTGATTATTCCGTCAAAGGGCACCTGGGACTTCCCTACTATCGTTACGCTGGCCCCGTATTCATCCACGTCCACATCCTCCTCCAGAATCTCAACGTCTTCCCTTGCTCTGAAATCCGAGCGGTAGACCGAGGTAAGAGACGGGGAATGGGAGTTGACTTTCAGGAGCGCCGTGTATTTCCTGTCCTTTTCAAGGAGGAAGGGCCAGTACATTGCCTCATAGTAGGACTCCATCACAGGTATGTTTTCCATGCTTTCGGAATATACGATTTCTCCTCCCGAGAGCAGTTTCAGGTTCAGGTCAATCATGCTGGGTTCTGGCATCTGCATGAAACTGAGTTCTGTAGGGCTTATAAGGGCAGAAGCTTTTTCGGAGTCCGCAGAGAAGTCCACGAGCTTGATTCTTGAGAGGGTTGGGCTTCTTTGGGAAAACGAACTTTTCCGGGCTGCAAGAACTTCATTCCCCTCATGAACCGAAAGCCGGGCAGTGTAGGATTCATAGTCTTTTCCGAAATCCTCTTCCAGCTCCCAGAAAAGGATTTTTGTGACCTCCTCTCCGGTTTCCACGGAACCCAGGGTCAGGTTTTCCGATCTCAGGATTTCTTTCCCGGAACTCAGGGTGAAGCTAAGGGTGACGTTTTCAAGCGGTTGCTCAAAAAGGATCGTTGCATCGCAGAGCTCGTGGTCGGAAAAGAAGTCGGTTATAAGGACGTTTTCTTCCCCTCCAGCCTTCGGAGCTATTGGATCTCCCATGCCTGCAGCGGGGTGAACCGGGATGGAGAGGACGGTCAGGATGGTCAATACAGTGAAAAAGCTTATTAATACAAAAAAGTGAAATGCGTTTCCTTCTGGTTCCCTGAGTTTCATTTTTCCTTGCAGGCTCAAGCCTGTTCCCTCCTCTTTTTGAAAATTGCCGGGAACCGGAAACTTTCGTGAGCCCTGCTCCCCGCTTAATGAATATCTGTAAGAAATATGTAGGAACCTCTATGTTTAAGTTTTGATGTTTGATATTCTGTTTTTCGTGTTCCGGTTTTGATTTTTCCGGTATAGAAGGGTTCGGAGGGGATTGGAGGTGAAGGTCTTGAATCCCGCTCTTATTTTTCTGACTCTTATTTTCTGCTTGTAATCCAGGTCCCTGCAGAAATCGCGGATTTCTCTGCTGTTTTTTCGTCAAGGACTTTTTCAAGCAGGGCAGGGTCTCTCCCGTCCATTACCAGGGCGTCGAGTTTGCACCTTTCGATGATTTTTGCAGCCACAGGGTCTACCGGGGATTTTGAGCCCGCTTTCATCTCAATGGACATCACGATGTTGATGAGTTCTTCCGGAGAGATTATGTCGTATTTTACGGCATCAGGGTCACTGTTAGGGTCTGCGGAGTAGACACCGTCGATAGAGGTTGCGATTGTCAGCAGGTCCGCCCGCAGGAATTCTGCCAGGATTGCCGAGACTGCGTCCGTGGTCTGTCCGGGGGTGATTCCTCCCATGACAACGATTTTCCCGGATGTAAGAGCTTTTGCGGCTTCCAGGTAGCTTGCCGGGATTTCAGGGTGGGCAGCTGTTCCGAGGGCCGAGATAAGAAGCCTTGCGTTCAGACGGGTGATGTCAATGCCTATAAAGTCGCAGGTAACTTCGTCCGCCCCCACCGCGCGGGCAGTTGCTATGTAGTTCCGGGCAGCTTCCCCGCCTCCGGTTACCACTAGCAGTTTATGTTTTTCCGAAAGCTTTCTGAGAGCTTCGGAGTATTTTAAAAATCGATCCGGGTTAAGGTCTTTCGCAAGAATTGAACCGCCTAGGGATAGAACTATGAGCATGATAATCTTTACTCATTAACTGTATTTCGCTTTTAAACTTATCGATGCCCGGGGTTTTGGACTCCCTACCCTAATTTCCTAGCTTTCCTTTTTTCTTTATTCTCCTTCTTTCCTTACTGTCCTTTTTTCTTCATTCTCTTGATTTCCTCGCTCTCCTGATTTCCTCATTCTTCCGTTTTTCCCTAAATTGGGCTACAATGTCTAAAAAAGTGCCTTTCTGTCCTTTCCCACACTTGCCCTGAGTTTTTTCTTGAATCCCTTCTTTCCTTGAATCCCTTCTTTCCTTGCCTCCAAATTTTTTCCTGTATTTTTTTCCTGTATTTTTTTCCTGTATTTTTTTCCCGGATTTTTGTTTTTTCTCATGAATCGGGATTATTTTTTCTCTGATGCTTTTTTATGGGTTTTTCATAAGTTAACGGCGATACATTAAATCAATTTTATTTGTTTTTTGTATATTTTCCCTTCTTGTTTTTTAATAATCTATCATGTGTAACGGTGTTAATGCATAACTATTTACGGGAGGACTATCACACAATTTTGTGAATAATATATGTTTGGATTTTATAAAATAGGAGGTAACTTTTCTTGAATAACGAAGTCTACGCTGCTTCCATGGCGGCGATCTCAAGCATTCAGAACATAACCAATGACAGGATTGAAGCCCTTACAAAAGGGCACGGCATGACTAACATCGGGGCAATGTGTGCCGCAAACGCTATTGCAACCGAACTCTTCCGGGGCGCCAACATCCAGCTTACCGACGAGGACAGCGGCAGTCTTCAAATTGACCAGGTCCTTGAAAAGGGAATCGAAGCCGCAAAGGAAGCTGGGGCAAACCCTGCAAATGCAGCCCTTTTTGCCGCAAGTATCTGCTACTTTGCAGGTTCCAACGCCCAGGCAGGGGTCCCTGCAGGGAACAGGAAGATAGGAGCTCTTGCCCGTATGATCGCAGGTGCGGATAGGACCGGGGTCATTTCAGTCCCTACTCCCAAGTCCAACAACAAGGTATCGGGCTTTGCAGCGGTCCAGGCAATCTACAAAGCCATGGAAGAAGGTAAACTTACGCGGATCGACGGGCGCAAACTTCCCCTTGGCGTTGCCGGAGGTCCTCTCTACGGTCACAATACCCTTGGAGAAGACATCGGCTTCCCCGAAGTTGCCATGAACGCGGCAAAAGTCGGAACCGAAGCTATGATGAAGGCATACTGGGGAGCAGGAGTTTCCGCAAGCCCTATCATTTCTGCAATCATTGGAACAGCCGCATCCCTGGAAATCGTTCACCCTGACGCTTTTGTTGGGGCTGAGTACGGCGGTTTCTTCGATGTAAACAGTGCTTACCTTGCAGGAAAAGCTGCATGTGAAGTCGCAGGAATCCCTGAAAAGCTCCACATGAGGGGGACAGGCGAAGAGTACGACTCAGCCAGGCTTGTAGGAGACCTCGGAGTCATTATAAAGGACATCGGTGCCCCAACCGTTGTAGGGATGATGTCTTTCGGGGAAATGCTCTGTGCTTTCCAGGAATCAGTCCAGATAGGAGCCGGTTTCTCCGGGGGCCCGATTATGCCACCTCTCGGACACATGACCGCAGACTGTATCATCGCCCTCAGGGCTCTGATCAAGTGCGAAACTGACGTCGAGAAGGCTGCGGATATCATTGCCGAAGTCAAAAAGAATGAGTGGCTTGATCCCGAAATCGCAGCTGTTGCCCTTAACACCATCTCCAGGAAGACCGAGCAGGTCAGGAGAGGTCCGGTTACCCGCACAATGATCCTCGGGACTGACGGTGTGCGCTCGGCTGCAATCTTCCGGAGGGCTCAGAAGACCTATGATGCCCTTAAAGCCGGAAAGACCGTAGAAGATGTTGTCCGGGAAATTGATGTTGAGAGGAAGACAACCGTTGAGACCAGGGCAGCTGCCATGCTCGGAGCCATGACCGGGCACGAACTCAAGATCGAAATCAAAAAACTGGTAGGCGGAGCCCGCAGGGACCACCCGTTCACTAATTCCTACTACGGCTTTGACACCGATGCCGATGTGGACGTAACCGTAGACGGTAAGAAGTTCGAGCTTAAGGGGCTTGGGCAGACCGTGATCCCTGATGCCATTTTCAATGACAAGCAGGATATCCTGGAGGTAATCCCCCTGGCAGCTATTCCTGTCAGCGAACTGCAGCTCTCGGGCCACTCTATTATCAATATCACAGTGCCTGCAGCCGTAGCCGCAGCAATGAAGGTTTTAGAGCCAAAAGAAGCTTCAAAGCTTGCTGAAAAGGGTGGGAAAGCCGGTACTGCTGCAATCCCCGGAGCCCGGGAAAAAGCTTTCGACGTTGCAAAACTTGCAGTCCGGATAATGGACTCCATGTAAAATCTTTGAACATATCGCCAATCCGGAAAGGTTCATATAGTCGAAAAAAACCTGCCGCTGGAAAAGATTTAACAACTGAGAAATACTTAACAGTTTTATAAACTCTTTCCAGCTAAGGCTGGCTTAACAGCCAGATCAGGTTGTGGTCAGAGGCAACATTTCCATATAGGGGTGGCTCAGTCTGCCCTATCTGGTCTCTGTCCTTTTTCCTTTTCGCCTTCCCTCTTCCGGAGGCTGCCTGGAGGTCACGCTTTGCTCTTAATGACCAACGTTGACAATATTACATGTGACCAGGTGCCCTACCTGATCGAGGAACTGATGAAGCTTGGGGCTAAAAATGTGCATGTAGTGCCGGCTTTCACGAAGAAAGGCCGGAGCGAATATATTTTCCTGATCGACAGTGAGGAGGGGAACCTTGAGGTCCTTGCCGAGTTCATGGCTCTGGAAACCGGTACTCTCGGGGTCAGGATTTTGAAGACCGAACATTATCCTTTTGACTACGAAATGAGGAAGCTCTGCCTTTCTTTCAGGGATGAAAATGACCTGCCTCTTTGGGAAGGGGAAATTGCTGTAAAAATAGTTCTAGGAAAAGAAAAAAAGCCTCTTTCTGCCCGGGTTGAGTACGAAGAGCTAAAGGAACTGACAAATCGGGCAAGAGAAGCCGGCCTGAAGCTTTCTATGTATGAAATTAAGGAATTGATTGAAGAAAGGGCTCTGAAAGGCATAAAGGACTTTACTGTTAATTTCGAGGATGATAGCCTGGGACTGGACAATACGCCTTTGTCCCCAGTTTCGAAAAAACTGTGCTGTACGGATAAGACGAAAACTTGCTTCGGGAATTGAAGCTCGGTTTTTATCTTTTTTCGGGGTAAGGGTGTCTTTCCTGAATGCGTTTCCATTCAAGAAAAAAAATCATTTCTTATTCTGGAATATTTTTGTCATGAAAGGTATTATCAGAAAATGCCTGTTATCTTATAACGTCCACATCTTGGGAGGTGGTCCCTCTGGATCTAACAAAAGTTTTAAAAGATATCAAAAACGGAACAATCGAGCTTGAAACCGCGGAAGAGCAGATTCGGTCCATGGGTTTTGTGAGTTACTCGAGCATTGCGAAGGTGGATACCCACAGGAAAAGTCGGACCGGGATAATGGAAGCAATCCTTGCCGACTGCAAGGAACCCGAAGACGTCGTGGAGATTGCAAAGGTCCTGGTCGCCGAGAGCGGAAGAGCCCTGATAACAAGGGTCTCGGAAAAGCACGTTGAAGCTCTCATGAAAGCATTCCCTCCCGAAAAGCTTGAGTTGAACAGGCGGGCTCGCACCGTAGTCGTTCATGATGGAACTCCTTCGCCGGTCACCGGTGGAGTTGTTGGGGTCATTTCCGCAGGCACGGCGGATATCCCTGCGGCTGAGGAAGCCAGGGTAGTGGCTTCCGAGATGGGCTGTGAGACCGTTGCCGTGTATGATGTGGGAGTCGCAGGCATTCACAGGCTGATCCCCGAGCTTCAGAAGCTCAAAGCCAGGAACCCCGGAGCTATCGTTGTTGCCGCAGGAAGGGAGGGGACTCTTCCCACCGTGGTCTCGGGGCTGGTCGATGTGCCGGTGATAGGACTGCCTGTTTCCACGGGATACGGGGCCGGCGGGGGAGGAGAAGCAGCTCTTCTCTCAATGCTTCAGTCCTGCTCAATCATCTCTGTAGTGAACATCGATGCCGGTTTTGTAGCCGGGGCTTTTGCAGCCCGTATAGCGAATTTGATCGCAGCTGCTGCAGGAACCAGCTTTAAGAAGGAAAACAGGGATGAAAAAGAAGAATATAAAGCAGGAAAATAAAAAGCAGGGAATTAAAGAACAGGAATTAATGAATAGCAGAGCTGCAGGCAGGAATTTCATGAAAGCGTTGATTTTCAATCCTTTTTCAGGGGCTGCCGGGGACATGATCCTTGGCTGCACCCTTGACCTCGGGGCAGACCGGCAGTACGTCCGGGAATTGATAGAGGCTTCCGTAGATGTGTCCGTGGACATCCGGGAAGTTAAGAAAAAGGGCATAAAAGCCCTGGACGTCCGGATAGGGGTGCCGGAAAAGGAAAAAGTCCGGAAATACCCCGAACTGATAGACATAATTAAGTCCGCAAAACTGCCTTCCCGTGTGGAAGTAAGTGCTCTTGACATCTTTGCGAAGATGGCTGATGCCGAAGCTGCTGTCCACGGGTATTCAGACCTTGCAGACCTGCACTTCCACGAGGTCGGGCAAAGCGACGCGCTCGCTGATGTTATCGGCTCTTCGGCTGCGATCCATGCCCTTGGCTGTGACGCCGTTTACTGCACTCCTATCAATGTTGGCAGCGGAACGGTTGAATCTGCCCACGGGACTCTTCCGGTACCAGCCCCTGCAACCCTTGAGATTCTCAGGAACGGAAAGCTCTTTTTCAGGGGGGGCAACGTGAAAAAAGAACTGCTCACTCCCACCGGGGCCGCTGTCCTTTCCCATTTTGCAAAACCCCTGGAAACTTTCCCCCAGGGGAGAGTAATAGCGATAGGGTACGGAGCAGGGGATGCCGATCTGCCGGGGCCGAACGTGCTCCAGGGTATACTATCCGAGCCTGACTCCTGTCTTATTCAGGATACCATCGAGGTCCTGGAAACAAATGCGGACGACGTGAGCGGAGAAGTGCTCGGCAACCTCTTCGAGGAACTGCTTGCCATGGGTGCAAGGGACGTTGCGGTTATCCCCGCCACCATGAAAAAAGGCAGGCCTGCCCATGTCATCAAGGTTATATGCAAACCCGAGGACAGCTCGAAACTTGCCCGAAAAATCATAACCGAAACCGGCTCCCTGGGTATCAGGGTGATGCCGTCCCGGCACCGGCTGATCGCCGCCCGGCAGATCGAGCTGATCAGGATCGATGTTGCCGGAGAGGAGTTTGAAGTGGCTGTCAAGGTAGCCAGGGACTCTGAAGGGGTCCTGCTCAACATCTCCGCGGAGTTTGAGGACTGCAAACAGGTCGCAAGAAAGTCCGGGACTCCGGTAAAAGAGGTCATGCGGAGAGCCGAAGAAGTCGCATGGAAACTTTTTTCCTGAATTTCGATTCTAGCTGAACCTGGGGGGATCGTACTTAACCCGGGCAAATCAGGCCGGATCAATTTATCAGGTCAAATATTCAATCCAAGCTTTCAATAAAGTGGGCTATGATCCTTTTGGAAAGCCCTATTTTTGAAGGAAGAGGCGGAAGTTTTTCTACAGGGAACCAGCAGGCATCTTCGATTTCCTCATGGTTCACTAAAACTTCTCCTCCCGCATATTTTGCTGTGAAGCCCAGCATCAGGGTGTGAGGGAAGGGCCAGGGCTGGCTCCCGAAATATTTCAGGTCCTTTATGCTGACCCCTACTTCTTCCCTCACCTCCCTTTCTGCGGCTTCTTCCACGGTTTCTCCGGGTTCGACAAAACCAGCCACCAGGCAGTAGGCCCCGGGAGGAAATCGGGGAGACCTGGCAAGCAGCAATTCTTTTTCCCTTGAGATAAGTACAATTACCGCAGGTGTAACCCTGGGATAATACCGGGCTCCACAGTCAGGGCATTGCCTGGCCCGGTCTTCTTTTCTCAGGAATGTACTGGTTCCGCAGAAGCTGCAATACTGATGTGCCCGGTTCCATTCCATTACCTGGACAGCCATTCCTGTGACTCCCAGGAGGTCGGCTTTCAGCTTTCCGTAGAGTCGGGGGAGTTCCAGAAACTCCATGTTTTCCGGAGCTTCTACTTCCTCTTCCAGCTCAAGGGAATAGCAGGGTATGTTGTCAAAGGTCCCCAAGTACTGCTACCTGCAAACGGGAAGTTTTGATCTCTCAAGGTCCTGCTGGTATGGGATTTCCGAAACCCCTCCTGCAGGTTTCCATACAAGTAGCCTGCGCCTGCTGAAGGCGAAGCACAGTGGGTTTTTGTCGGGGGATTCCGGAGGTTTGAGCCCAAATGTGAACCTCCGGTCCGACAGGTGGAATTCCCTTTGCATAGCTATCGCTCGATGCGTTTCTGGTCCGGGAAAGTTTTTCCTTAAACAAAATTAAAAAATAATTCATTTAATATTTAATTCAGATTTAATGTCTAATTCACGCTTCAAATCGAAGTTACACTTTCTACCAATACTTATTTTGGTTTACATCCTTTAAGTCCCTTTTTATATTGACGGGCAATTATATCCTGCATTTCTATAAATCTTAAATCTGATTTCTGTAATCATGCCCGAAACATGATAAAAAGGATAGGATGTTAGAATGAGGGTCTGATAAGGTTTAAATCTGATAGAATAAGATCCAGATACGGTTTAAATCTGGTAAAATAAAAATTGGTTGGGATGAAGCTCTCTGCTCTGAGCTTTCCCTGGAGTGCAGGAGTTCGGTGTTTAGGCCGCTTGCGCGGCTTTGCAGATTGTGTTGTGGCCCACTTCGGTTTAGAGGGTACCTTTCCTGACCCGGCCTGCCGGGATTTTTAAAAACCCTGAAATTACCGTAATTATGAAAGAATTTTGTCCAGTAAGTCATCGAGCTTTTTGTTTTCCATTAATGCAGGCAATAATATTGACAACCCGATTATGACAACATTAAACACTAAAAAATCGGACGGAGCCATCGCCTCGTGTCCCTTTAATGTGCCAACTCTGTCAATGCCGTAAATTATCAGGTTGCCTGCTATAAGGCTGAGGCTGTATATCATAAAGAATTTAAAGAACTCCAGTGATTTTATTTTACTCATATATGCCCTACTTCCTGCAAATAAAGAGAATATTTCTCCACAACCAGAAGCGAATTACCAGCTGCAGAGAAAGTTCTGGCGGCATGCTCAGGAGCGCTGCCTGCTTTTTCCTGAATGCCTGTTTTTCCAGGATTACAGTTTTCCCATGGAGTGCAGGAGTTCCGCATTCAGGACACTTGCCCCTGCGGCTCCGCGGATTGTGTTGTGGCCCATAGCGATGTAGCGGATGCCTTCCCTGATCCTGCCAACGGAGACGCTCATGCCGTCGCCCATGTTGCGGTCCAGGCGCGGCTGGGGACGATCGACTTCGTCCCGCACGATAAGGGCTTTTGCGGGTTCTGAGGGGAGGTCTCCCAGTTTCGGGTCGAAGCTCAGGAAGGCTTCCCTTACTTCCTCGGGGCTGGGGTTTGCTTCCATGCCTGCCCAGATGGCTTCCGTATGCCCGTCAATTACCGGGACCCTGTGGCAGGAAGCGCTTACTTTTATGTCTGCAGGTGAGATTTCCGCACCGTTGAATTCTCCAAGGAGCTTCAGGGGTTCGGTCTCCATTTTATTCTCTTCGTTTCCGATGTATGGGACCACGTTGTCGTAGATTGCCATTGCCGGGATCCCGGCAAACCCGGCTCCAGAGATTGCCTGCATTGTGGCGACCTGGATTGACTCGAGCCCGAACTGCATCAGGGGTTTCAGGCTCACTGTCATGACGATGGTGGAGCAGTTGGGGTTTGTGATGATATACCCGTCCCATCCCCTGTTGTCCTGCTGGACTTCAAGGAGCCCCAGGTGTTCGGGGTTTACCTCGGGGATTACAAGGGGGATGTCTGTTTCCATCCTGTAGGCTGAGGCGTTACTTGCAACTGCAAAGCCAGCTTTTGCAAAGTCCGGTTCGACAGTGAGGGCAAGGTCTGCAGGGAGAGCCGAAAATACCACGTCGGCGTCCACGGCTTTTGGGTCAACAGGGACCACTTCGATGTCGGCCACGTTTTCCGGCATCGGGGTGTCAAGCCTCCAGTTTGCTGCGTTTTTATACGTTTTTCCGGCGCTTCTCTCGGATGCTGCAAGGGCTGTGATCTCAAACCAGGGATGGTTTGCCAGTGCTTCTATGAACCGCTGCCCTACAGCACCGGTGGCGCCTAAAATACCCGCTTTAACTGCTGCCATCTAAAAAAATACCTCCGTAGAGAAAGAAATAATTCGATAAAAATGAAAAAGAAAAATGGAATAAAAAATTATTCCAAGCTGATTGTTTTATTCTTCTACCTTGATTGCGTCATTCGGGCATGCTTCTTCGCATGCACCACATTCTACACATTCGTCCTGGTCGACGACTGCGATTCCTTTGTCATCGTCGAGGGTGATTGCTTCTGAGGGACATTCATCGACACAGGTTCCGCATCCGGAACATTCTTCCTCGTTAACTATTGCTGGCATATTTATTCACACTCCTTTTGTTTATCATTCGATATGTATTCTGGAAATTAGACAGGGGCGTTTTTGAAACTTCCATAGAATATCGAAAACTTAGTCATTACGCCATTACTCCGAAAAACATAAAAACTTATCGCTTTTTAGTAAAAAGCAAGTCCACTGGTTTGGTAGATAAAAGGTGCCGCATGATCTCTAAAATTATATTTCCTGAAGTATGGAATGAAATGAATAGAAATGAACGTATGGATTTAAAAGGAATAATTCACGGAACTGATAACCGGTATAAATCCATTAGGGCAATTTCATTAAGGTAATTATATGTAAGGAATTCAAAGAGGAATAAATCTAAAAAAGAATGAACTTTTTCCTTTTGTCTGTGCCTGGGGCTATTTTTCTTGAATTTGATTTCGATTTCCAGGTCCTTTTTTTCAGTACTCAGGCTTCAATTAGGGCTCCAGATTTTAACCCTTTGGCCCTTAAATCCTTAATCCTGACTCATGTACTGTAATTCCTTGGGGGTCCGTCAGGTGATATTTTCCCCCTTCGTCCTTAAGGATCCCTTCCTTGAGCAAGAGGTCCATGTGGTATTTATACATGAAGTCATTAAGGCCTGATTTCTCCCTTAATTCTTCTTTTTTTATTCCGGAAAAACCTACAATCCTCACGAGTTTTCTCCTCTCGGAATTAAGGGCGACCTTTCCCATCATTACATGGTCTTTTTTAACAGCTTCAGCTTCACTTGGCTCCTTCTCGGAATTTATGTAGGCTTCAAGTTCGTCTTCTTCTTGCATATCAATACTCCATATATTATAGAGTTTTTAATCATCATACTATTTCTGTTTTTTTAATTTACAATCTTTTTTTTTAGCTGTTTTTTCTCAAGCAGAGAAACTCTTTTGCAAAAACCCGGTATTTTGGCAAAGTTTTTTGGGATAAAACACTGACGTTTCTTCTAAGATCTCTGCTTTTTCAGGGGATATGAGTACTGAATGCTTCTGCTTTACTGGTGGTGGGGAAAGGTGCAAGGGTAGGGAAAATTCCTGGTCACAAGGTAGTTGAGAAAATCAGCTCAATGCTAATGGTGTTCATGTTCATGATGTTCATTTTTATGTTCTACTTTTTCAAAGCTTATTCCGGCTTCATGAGCGTGTTCATGTCCACTCTCGTTCCGTGTCCGTGTCCATGTCCTTTCTGCTCCATTTTTTCGAATGGGAGTCCTGCTTCCTGGAGTTTGTCTTCTATGGACCTTTCCACGATTTCCGTCAGCTCTTCTTTTGGGACTTTTGTGATTGCGGAAAGCAGTCTCAATTCGGGCTTTTCACTCTTCCGGTTCAGGACCAGCTCCACCTGAGGGGCCTCTTTCGAGGAGGTTACGCTGCCTTTGACCACGGATTCCGGGAGTTTGATGGAAAGCTTCACATGACCTATGAATCCTGGGTTTATTTCACTTACCCGGTTCCGGATATTTAGCAGGCTCTCTTCAGCAAGGACAATGCCTTTTTCCGGGTCAAGGGCGGAAGCCAGGGTATAACGGGTTGAAAACGTCGAAACTTCTGAGACTTCAATGGAGTTTTGTTTCTCTGAAGAGGGTTTTTCAAGTCCCGGAACTGCGAGGTGGCTCAGCAGGCTTTCGAACTGTTCGTCTCCTTTTTTTGCAGAGAATTTGAGGACCATGGCTTCGCTGTTCAGTTCCGAAAGCATCTTTTCCGTGGCAAGGACTCGCTTCCCGGGGGCTGTATCCAGCTTATTTATGCCCAGGATCTCGGCTTCCCTTATCTGGGTTTCAATAAACCTGGGGATCTCACTGACTTCGGTCCCGAAACGGCAGGGGTCTACCAGAGTCACCACAGGGGCAAAGGAAAGTTCGGAAAGCCCCATATTCTTGATTTCTTCCCTGATCTGTCCCGGGAAGGCTATCCCGGTGGGCTCGATGATGACCACATCAGGCTTGAATTCTTCTTCCAGGGTCTGGAGGGTGTATTGCATGCTGATTTTAAGTGTGCAGCAAATGCAGCCGCTGGTCAGTTCCTCGGTCGTGATACCGGTTCCCGATAAGGTGTCTCCATCAAGCCCGATTTCTCCGATCTCGTTTACTATGATGGCAATCCGCTTTCCCGAATCGCTAAGCTGCCTGCTGAGTTTCAGTATGGTGGTGGTTTTCCCGCTTCCCAGAAAACCTCCTATGATCATTACTTTCATTGTTTTTCCTTCCTTTCGTTGTTTTTTGTAAAATGGAATGTGTAAACAGAATTTTGTAATTCAATTTAGTGTAAATGGATTAATTCGGAGATTTTATATTAAATGTTAACGACGTGTACTATTACTAAATGAATATATTTACCAATATATAAAATATACAGACTCTTCTTCATAACACCTATTTCTTCTGACCTAATATTCCCTATCTGGTCATTTTTTAGTTTCCAGGAACGGATTAAGAAGAACATAGGGATACATTTTGATAGTCAACAGCTTAGGCGTAACTGGCATGTGGAAGGTTCTAATTCCCTTCTTGTTGTGCGCAGGCTACCAGAGTTTCTGCATGAGATACTTCTCCGCCCGTATACATCACCCCGAACCACCCTGGTTTGACAGGTTTTTGCGGGTACGGATTTCCGAAGAGGGCTTTCTTGCAGGAAATCACGAGGTTTCAGGCCTTTAAAAAGAGTTAATTTATTTAAAAAAGTTTAAAGTTTTGGAAGCACGTTCAGCCCCAGTTCGGTCAGTTTGTAAACCTCTTTTTCATCCTGAAAAATAAAATCTGCGTTTATCAGGACCTCAGTATGGAATTTCAAAGTGGCTTCATCGAGGCCGGTTTCGTTCAGGAGTTCTTCTTTTGTCTTCCCGAGGAAACATATCCCGCGGACGATGTCCCTGCGTACTGGATTGGAGGCCGCATTGTATGTCCTTTCACACTTCTCCTGCAGCAGTTCTTCTTCCGTTTTTTCCTGTGAGTCGAGAAACAGGTCAATTTCGTCTTTTTCTTCCATAGTTTGGGCCACCCTGTAACAATAAAGTTATCATATCTTTGAAGATTGGAAGGGTTAATTTTATAATTATTTTGAGATCAATTTTATAGGCATTTTGAGGCCATTTTATATGTATTTTGTTTTTTCAGGCTTCTTGCGTCCTGATATCCCTTTTTCAGGTTTGTTCCCTGGCTGAAGGGCTTTTCATTCCGGAAAGTTTGCTTGAAAAATGATTTTTTGCTTATTCCGCGGAAAGTTCATCGATGATTGCGGAGTATTCTTCTGCAACGCTTCGGATAGTTTGTTCCTTCTCCTCAAACTCTGCAGTTTCCCCTTTAGATATTGATTCAATATATTCACCAAGGTAGCTTTTGAACTTAGTTACTTCCCCGTGGAGAGCTTTGTTGAAATACTTGCTTTTGTCTTTCATTAACTGTTCTATTCCTTCTATGTCCCCCCGGATAAAACCTTCAAGTTTTTCATAATTGAGCTTTCCGGCCTCTTCGGAAATCTCCATGTGGAATGTTGGGTTAGTGATGGCAACTTTCAAAAGTATCATAAAATTTTCCCTGTCTTCAGGATCCACTTTGATTGCATCATACCAGCTAACTATTGTTTCTGCAACTTTTTCTGCCTCAAATTTCTCATCAGTTTCCATGCACAGGTATTCTAGGAGAGGTGATAGATATAACTTATTATTTCTCTGCAGTAATAAATAAGAATTCCTAATTTCTTCAATAAGAATTCCTAATTTCTTCAATAAGAATCCCTAATTTCTTCAATAAGAATTCCTAATTTCTTCAATAAAAATTCCTGATTTCTTCAATAAAAATTCCTGATTTCTTCAATAAAAATTCCTAATTTCTTCAATAAAAATTCCTAATTTCTTCAATAAAAATTCCTAATTTCTTCAATAAAAATTCCTAATTTCTTCAATAAGAATTCCTAATTTCTGTAGATCTTATGGTAAGATTAGGCTCCGGTATAAAAGATCATTATTCAGTTATTATAGAAAATATTCTGGTTTAGTTCTGAAAAAAAAGAAAAGTTTGCATTCCCATCCAAGAAAACCTGGAAGCTTCGAACGGCGTTTAATGAGTCTTTTTATTCTGGGAAGAGATACAAAGGTATTGGACTCTTTGTGCTGCGCGTCTTTTGCTTTTTGTCTTGTCTGTTCACTTATCCCTGTGTGTTTTTGTCCCTAATGTCCCTATTTTTGTCCCTTGTGGAGTAATATTTAGTTAGCGGGGTTGTGAGGGATGAGAATGCAAGATGTACTATGTATACATCCTATATATTACTTTTGTAAATATATGTAGCACATAATGTTATTTTTATCCTCTTTAGTTATTCCATTCCTATGTTTTTAATGCAATATTCTAATATTATTGCATCTTTCTAACGTTGTCTTATTATCTTAATGATAAGTATATTATAATAATACCTAACTATCATTGATGTCCCTAACAATCTTTATGACTCTCTTTGATACTGTTTTTTTCAGTCTGAACTTCCTAAATGTAGGCGCTCTTTTTTTCCTGGAACGTTATGTGAATCCTCACCTGTTTTCATACGGGTGTATTGGAGTCTGGCAATAATTTTTAAAAGAATAAGGGTGACTATTCAAAGCTAAATATAATAAATAAGAGTTGTCACGAATACCTCTACCCTCAGAGACTGTCCGACAATTCAATTTCAGGATAAAACAGGAGATGGTTTCCCAACAGTTACTATTATATAATTGACAAAAATTATATACTTCCTTGTATAGAAATGGAAAACTGAGAAAGTACGAATTAATCTGTGAAAGTACGAATTACAAGCACTTTGAGGATCATTTGCATGCAAAATAAGCTCATGACTGCAGAACTAAAAGCTTTCCTGATCTCTATTGGTTCCGTTTCCATAGATCCTTCCCTTGTTCCCCTTGCTCTCGGGTCCACAGCCGGTCCGGGTGCCGGGACAAGTTCGGTTTTCTTCAGGTCAGGGAAACGGAGAGTCCGGCTCAGTATCAATAAGGATTCTCCCCTTTCCATTGAAAAAGTAGGGGGAGACGGGACTTTTTCCCTTTTTATGGAAGGGGAAGAACTGGTTCGGGGGACCCTTGAGCCTGCTCTTGCCCATTGCCCGGAACAGGCGTTTATTACCCTTTGCGAGCGTTGTATTTTCGACTGCAAATACTGTCCCGTGCCCAAACTCCAGGGCCATGTCAAGAGTGATAAGGAAGTCCTGGATATTGTGGACGATGTTTTCAGGAATGGAAACCTGAAGGCTATTTCCCTTACTTCGGGGGTTGAAAATTCTGTGCAGGGGGAAGTGGACCGCGTCCTCAAATTGCTTCCTGCTCTCAAAAAGTATAATGTGCCGATCGGAGTTTCGGTATACCCCACCGAAGGGTGCTCCAGGCAATTTTACGAGGCAGGGGTATCCGAGGTCAAGTACAATGTGGAGACGATGGATCCGGAAATTTTCAAACAGGTCTGCGGGGACCTTTCCCTCGATTACATCCTGGAAAAACTCGAAGAGGCTGTGGGGATTTTCGGGAAAAACCGGGTTTTCAGTAATTTCATTATCGGACTTGGGGAAAGTGATTCTGCTGTCAGGGACGGGGTTGAAACCCTCGCAAAACTGGGAGTAATCCCAATCCTTCGCCCTATAAATCCCCATCCCCTCAGGGCAGGGGACTGTTTTGCAGAGCGGCCTTCCCGGGAACGCCTCTTGAAACTTGCAAAAATGGAAAAAGCCATACTCGAAAAATACGGGTTGAACTCGGGACTTGCAAAAACCATGTGTCTAAGGTGTACGGGCTGCGACCTCGTACCTTTTGTAGACCTCTGAATGTCGGGTTGCCTTACATGGTTTATGTACCTGGTTTACGTACCTGGTTTACCCAGTCTAGTTGCGCCAGCCGAGTTGCGGTTCGGCATCAGAAAAATCTTTGATTTTTCTTTTAGTTGCGATGAAATCGCAACAGTGCGCAGTCCTTTTTGATCGTTCTGCTCCCTCGAGAGGACTTTTTTTCTTTTTAAGGCCCCATCCTTAAAAGAAAATTGAGGTTCGCCTGCATGAGCTTCAATTTTGGGAACTTATTTTCTAGTCGAGGCTTTCTTTAGAAGGCCTTTTGATGGTTCTTTTTTTGATTGCCTGGTTATAGTGCTGTTTTTTGCCGGGATTGCCTGGGCCATATTATTGAAAATTCCGGGGAATGCCATCCCCCTTATTTCTACTGGAAATTTTTTATGGTTTAATTATTTCTATGCTGGTACTTTTTCGGTTTCTATTTGTTTTATTCTCTTGTCTATATCCTTCATGCCTTGTCTCTGGTATTTTTGTTTTTTGATGGCTTGGGCTTCTCTTCCTGTTTTGTTTTTGTATTCGGGGTTTTCGGGTTAGTGGGGGGTTGCTTTACATTTTCCTGAATTCTTCCAGGTAGGGGGTTCAGTTTAATCTTTTTTCATTTTTGCGTTTATATATATAAGCTCCTTACTTCTACTGGAGATTATGTGTCTGGAGTCATTTGACTTGAGGCATATATACCGGAATTCCTTTTAGTAATCAATGTTGTTGTGAAGTCGGAGCTTTCGGGTTTGACAAACGTTTCCCCTGTTTAGGGGTCCACACCCCTCAGTTTCCATTGGAGTTTTTTAGTCTGATGAATCTACGTGACTTTGCGGATCACAATCCTGGGAATACAAAAATCAAAAATTAGTTTAAAAATCGAGTTATTGGAGGGGATAAGGGAAACTTGTGCTCCAAAGGTTTGAATGCAGTACGTTTTTATAATTCTGAAACTTAACCAAATTTCTTATCAAGGCTCATAAGTTATTTTTCTTATCAAATTTACAGAACACAGTTTCTTAAAATCCGCAACCCCTTCATTTCCACTGGAATAATCATGATAAATCCGATTTTAGATACGCCTGACTCCTCAGATTCGTTTGATTCTTCAGATTCTTATGTTTCCCTTTTTCCCAGGGGGCTCCTTCGGCCCTCCGTTCCCCTTATTTGCTTCAGGCTTTTTTATCTGCTTCAATAACTTCTTCCGCGCTCATCCCACCATGGACGAGTTTTGCGATTCTCCTGATGAGGTTTGTGGGGTCTTCTGCCTGGAAAACGTTTCTCCCTATAGCAACTCCCCGTCCTCCGGCCTCCAGGGAGCCTTCGATCATTTCAAAGAGTTCTCTGTCGGAGTTGACTTTAGGGCCGCCCGCAATGATCACTGGCACAGGGCAGCCCTTTACGACTTCCCTGAAAGTTTCCGGATCTCCGGTATAGTTAGTCTTGACGATGTCTGCTCCGAGTTCGGCTCCTATCCTTGCGGCATGTTTTACGACATCAACATCGTATTCCGAACGGACTTTCTTTCCTCTCGGGTACATCATGGCCAGGAGGGGCATTCCCCACTCGTCACATTTCCTTGCAACCTGCCCGAGCCCCTGTAGCATCTCAAACTCGTCTTCCGCCCCGATATTGATATGTACCGAGACCGCGTCAGCTCCTACCTTGATCGCTTCTTCCACGGTCGTTACCAGCACTTTGTGGTTCGGGTCCATTGCAAGGGAGGTCGAGGCTGAAAGGTGGATGATTAGGCCTACATCGTGCCCGTATCCCCTGTGTCCGTATTTGGGAAGGCCCATGTGCCCTAGCACGGCATTTGCCCCGCCTTCAGCTACCTTGTTGACCGTTTCCTGAAGGTTTTCGATCCCTTTGATGGGGCCTGCCCCTACTCCGTGGTCCATGGGGATGACAATGGCGTTTCCTGTGTTCCGGTCGAAAATGCGTTCCATCCTTACGGATTTACCGATTGTGCTCATGGAATGTCCTATATTGGTTCGGTAATATATACTTTTTCTATATATTTTTAGCAGTTTGTGGGTGCAGGGCAGAATTGGTTTTCCTGCCTGAGGCACAGGTTTACGGCTTCAGTGCAGGATGTCGGTTCTGGATTTTTACAGCTAATCATTGTTTTGTGTTTTCGTTCTGGTAAATCCCGGAATACCCTTCTTCCACTTCGCTGTCCAGGGTATAGAAAAGCAGTTGCATGATACGGGCGTCTTTTTTTAGCCTGAACCCTGCAAGGTTGTAGACTACCAGCATTGACTCGCTTCGGCCCCGGTACCCGGCGTCCCAGACTGCAGTTTCAAGGGTGGCTCCGCAGCGGATCAGGGTGGACCTTGGCTTTGCGATTGCGGCAAGATTTCTGGGGATGTTTACGATTTCATTAAAAAGGACTTTATATATCCCTTCGGGCAGGTGGACCCAGCCCTCCGTATCAAATTCCAGGGGACTGCCTCCGGGAAGTTCTCTTTCGGAGTTGTCAAAGTCCACAGCTCCTGCCCCTTCGATTGTTCTCACTTCCTTAAGGGTCATTTCAAGCCCGTTTGGCTGGAGCTGGGTTTCGGGATCGACGGTGTTTTCAAGCAGAGGTGGGTTTGCCTGCATCAGTTTTCTCAGTTCGTTGCTGGATAGGAGTGACATAGGGATTCGAATTGCGATGATTGCTTATTATAATTTCGATTCCTGAATTTTTAGTTTTATTCAGAACCAATATTCTGAACCGATTGATTTTTATTTTTATTTTTATTTTTTCTAATGCTGGACGATCTATTCACTACGATATGTGATATTTTTATTTATTGTTATTTTGTTTTGATCTTAATTATTTCTTATTTTATCATATTTTTTGTGACAAATAAGAAATTTAATATACTTATAACTTAAAGAGATTTTTTGTGATAACGGTGGCTGATATAAGAAAAATAAAAAAAAGTACGTCATTTATTGCATTGATTTTTGTTCTTTTATCCGTGCTTCTCATTTCCGGTTGTATTGATTCCACACAGACTGAAGTTTCTCACTCTGAAGAACTTCTCTCTAAGGCAGATGCTTCTGAAGTTCCTCGTGGGGAGCTAAGAATGGCCCTGATTTTCGGACCCGATGTTTCTCTTGACCCGGGGCACAGATGGGTGGGCTGGTACGTTCGGCAGGCAGGGATCTATGAGACCCTTTTTGCCTATGATGCGGACATGAACCTTGTCCCCGAGCTTGCAACTGGGTATGAACTTCTAAATGAAACTGCATGGAAAATCGATCTGAGGGCCGGGGTACGTTTCCATGACGGTACCCCCCTGGACGCCGATGCGGTGGTCTATTCCATAAACAGGGTCATGGGCCCCGAAAACAGCAGGCATACCCAGTATGACTTCATTGAATCGGTATCAAAGCTGGATGAGCTTTCCGTTCTGGTCCGGACAAAGGAGCCTTCCGCCCTGACCATTGCAAGCCTGTCCGATCCTCTGGTCTCAATAGTCAGTCCTGAAGCCCCTGATCTTGCACATGAGCCTGTGGGCACGGGACCTTTTAAGTTTGAGAGTTATGAAGAAGGCATGAGGCTGTCCGTGGTCCGTAACGAGGACTACTGGGGCGGGGATGTGGGGCTTGAGCACGTGACCATTGACTATGTTTCCGATCCTCTTACCCGTTCCCTCAAACTCCAGGGCGGGGATGTGGACATTGTCCGCGGGATTCCGGCAACTGAATTCGGCCTTATTGATGGCTCCCCTGAACTTGAAGTCGTAAGTAAGGAAACCCTGCGGACATGTTTCATGTATGTGAATGGCAATAAAGCTCCCCTTGATGACGTAAGGGTGAGGCAGGCGCTGAATTATGCCATTGATAGGGAACAGGTCGTTAACACCGCACTTGAAGGAGTCGGAGGAGTCCCTGCAAAGAGCGTGTTCCCATCCGTGCTTCCCTGGTCTGCCAACGAGCAGCTTGAGGGTTACCCGTATTCCCCAGAAAAAGCAAAGCAGTTGCTTTCCGAGGCTGGAATTGCCGATTCTGATGGAGACGGCTGGCTTGATTATGAAGGAAAACCCTTCGAGCTTTCCATAAAGACCTATGAAAAGCGGGCTGAGCTCAAACCCACTGCCGAGGTAATTGCCTCCCAGTTTGAAAAGCTTGGAATCAAAAGCAACGTGATCGTTCTGGAGACCGGAGCTTTGAGCGCTGATATGAGTGATGGCAACTACGACCTCGGCCTTTATGCCTGGGGAGTTGCACCCATGGGAGATCCTGATTATTTCCTTTCCCTGCATTTTGAGTCCTCAGGCATACATGCCGGTTGGACAGGTTATTCTAACGAGGAGGTGGATTCCTGGGTCCTGCTCGGCAGGACAACAATGGACCCCGTACTGAGGCAGGAATATTACGATAAGGTGCAGACCCAGGTACTTACAGATTCCCCGGAGATCTTTGTTTTCTATTACAGGGAACTTGTCGGGGAAACTACTAATGTAGGGGGTTTCCGGATTTTCCCGAATGAAATATCCTTCCTGACAAAGGACCTCTACATTGAAAAATAATTTTCTCAAAAACAACTTCCTCAAAAAAGAATCCACTTTAGACCTAAAGCGGAAACAAAAAGGGATATCTGCTGGAAAGAAAGGGTTGAGTAACCTTCTCTCTCCAGCCCTTTTTTGCCAGTGCTGAAAGTAACGCACAGGCTATGGGTCTGGATGTTGATTTTTTCCACTTTAATGCTGAAAATCTTCCTTTTGAGGACGGGTATTTTGACGTGGTTGTAAACAGGTACCTGCTCTGGACCCTTTCCCAACCGGACCTTGCTTTTCTGGAGTGGAAAAGAGTGCTCAAGCCGGGGGACAGATTTTTACAATTGACGGGAACTGGTTTGATCCGTGCCCTCATAAACGCTTCAAACGTTCTCTTTCAAAATTCATGAGCCTTTTTCTTTAATTCTATCTTTTTCCGGGTTTTTTGCAGTCTGTTCTGCTTTTCTATAATTTTTTATTGTGTTATAAAATACAAAGTAAAAAGAATAAATATGGTTAATTCTGAATAGTGATAATAATTAATAATAAAAATAAACAAAAAAAGAATAATTGTTAATCAAAAAAATTAAAAAGAATAACGGACGTCAGTTGAATGCTAGCTTATTTCGTAAGGAAGTTTTTGCTTCTTATCCCTGTGCTTCTCCTAATTTCAACCATAAGTTTTTCCATTCTCTATATCACCCCTGGGGACCCTGCCGAAATTCTCCTTACGGGCCCCGGGGGTGGGGCTGACCCTGCCGCTGTTGAAGAATTCCGGGTTGCTATGGGGCTTGATAGGCCTTTATATGAACAGTACCTTCACTGGTTGAATAATGTGCTGCATGGGGATCTTGGCTATTCCTACATGACCGAACAGCCGGTTTTTGAAACCATACTCCGGACTTTTAAAGCCACTCTCAAGCTTTCGATAGCAAGCATGTTTTTTTCACTTCTGATATCCATTCCTGTGGGGGTCCTTGCGGCTTTAAAACACGATTCTCCTGTTGATGACCTGAGCAGGTTCGTATCCCTGCTTGGGGTATCCATGCCAAATTTCTGGCAGGGGTTTTTACTGATCCTTATCTTTTCCATATACCTGCACTGGCTGCCGGTGGGGGGTTTTGGGGAAAATGGGGACTTTTCCCATTTACTCCTGCCAGCCCTTACCCTTGGAACCAGTTCCGCAGCAGTAACCATGCGCCTGATGCGTGCCAGCATGCTTGAGGTGCTGGGGCAGGATTTTATAAACGCTGCAAGGGCAAAAGGATTGGCCGAGTGGGCTGTGCTCGGAAAACACGCTCTTAAAAATGCTTTGATTCCCGTTGTAACCATGATCGGGCTGAACTTCGGATACTTGCTCAACGGTTCGGTGGTGGTCGAGACTGTTTTTGCCTGGCCGGGGATCGGAAGCCTTGTTGTTAATTCGATTTACAACAGGGACCTGCCCATGGTTCAGGGTTCCCTGCTCTTTGTGGCTGTGCTCTTTGTTTCCGTGAATTTTTTGGTAGATCTCTCCTATAACTGGCTCGACCCGAGGATCCGATATGAAACCTGATTTTAAAAACCGGAGCATTCTGCTGGGGGCTTTCATCCTGGCATTCCTGGTATTCATTGTGCTTTTTGCAGGCATACTTGCCCCGCATGATCCGGAAAAAGTTGATCTTGACCAGAGATTGAAACCCCCCTGTTCCGAATACCCTTTCGGGACCGACCACCTGGGCAGGTGTGTTTTTAGCAGGGTACTCTTCGGGACCCGGGTCTCCTTATTTATCGGAGTTGTGGTTGTGTTCTCCTCCCTTTTGGTAGGAATTGGGGTGGGCACAGTTTCGGGTTATTGCGGCGGGCTTATTGATGAGTTCTTAATGCGGCTGGTTGACGGTTTCCTGGCTTTTCCGAGTATGTTCCTGGCCCTTGCAATCGCAGGGCTCTTCGGAGGCGGGCTTGGAAATCTGATTATTGCTCTTGTCCTGGTGGAGTGGACAGCTTATGCAAGAGTGGTCAGGGGTTCGGTTCTGTCAACTAAAAACAGAGAATTCGTGTTGGCTGCAAAGGGGCTTGGAGAAAGTGATCTGCATGTAGCTTTCCTTCATATTCTTCCCAATGTGATTTCTCCGGTCATTGTAATGGCAACTCTCGGGATCGGGTATGTGATCCTTGCCGCAGCTGGCCTGAGTTTCCTGGGCCTTGGAGTGCAGGCTTCAATTCCCGAATGGGGTTCCATGCTCAACGAAGGCCGCTTTTTTATTCAGACAGCTCCCCACCTTATGATTTTCCCCGGGTGTGCAATAATGATCACGGTCCTTGGTTTTAACTTCCTCGGGGACGGACTGCGGGATACGCTGGACCCCAGGTTCAAAAGGAGAATACTATGAACACCAAAAGTCCTGTGCCCTCGGTACCTGTGCCCTCTGCATCTGCCTTTCTTCCCGGAGACCCCTCTATCTCAAAAGAGGGGATTCCCCTGCTTGATATCAAAGATCTCAAGGTAAGCTTCCCGGACGAAAACGGGACTGTAAAACCCATTTACAGGGTTGACCTGACGGTAAAGGCTAATGAAACCCTGGGGCTTATTGGGGAATCAGGGTCCGGAAAATCGATACTTGGACTGTCTATACTCCGGCTCCTACCCGGGGATGCCGAAGTGGGTGGGAAAATCCTGTTTAAAGGGCAGGACCTTCTCTCTATGCCCTCCACCGAACTCCGTAAAATCAGGGGTCGTGAAATAGGGATGGTCTTCCAGAATCCTGCTGCATCCCTTGATCCCATTTTCACTGTGGGGGGTCAGCTCTCGGAAGCTACCCGGGTCCACTTTGCATTTGATAAAAATGCTGTGAAAGCCAGGGTTCTGGGGTTGTTGGATCGGGTCAGTATCAAGGATCCTGCTCTGCGTTTCGGGCAGTATCCCCACGAGTTAAGCGGGGGGATGAAACAGAGGGTCATGATTGCAACGGGAATTGCTTCCGAACCTTCGCTTATCATAGCCGATGAACCCACCCGGGGCCTTGATGTAACAGTCAAGCGCAGAATCATCTCTCTGATGCAAAAGATCTCCCGGGATACGGCAATGCTTTTGGTTACCCATGACCTGGAGGTTGCAGAACAGCTCTGTGACAGGGTTGCGGTGATGTATGCCGGTGAAATCGTTGAAATTGCAGGATGTGAGGAGTTTTTCAAAGCTCCCCTGCATCCTTTTTCGGAAGGGCTTCTCAATTCCCTTCCTTCAAGAGGCATGCATGCAATCCCGGGAACGAGTCCTTCACTTATTGATCTCCCTTCAGGGTGCAGGTTTTATCCGAGATGCAGGTACTCCATGGATATCTGCAGAACACGGCATCCTGAACTTGTACCCGTGGATAATGCCGTGGATGGTGCCGTTAATGGGGATATGAACGCTTTTTTTGATGCTGGGCGGCTTGTGAGGTGTTTTTTGTATGCTTGAGGTCCGAGATCTTAATAAATATTTTTTATCGGGTGTGTTCAAAAAGCACTGCACAAGAGCTGTAGATAATGTTTCCTTCCAGATTCGGGACGGACAGATCCTTGGGCTTGTAGGAGAAAGCGGGTCAGGGAAGACTACGGTAGGGAAATGTATTCTGCGTTTTGCTGAAGCAACTTCAGGGAGTGTTGTGTTTGACGGGGTTAACCTGCTGGCCCTGGACAAAAAGACTTTTTTAAAGCTGAGGCCGCGTATTCAGATGATTTTTCAGGACCCTTTCGCGTCTCTTGACCCGAGAATGAGAATAGGGGAAAGCATTGGCGAAGCCCTTAAAATTCAAGGTTTCGGTAGTGCAGAAATCAGCAGGGAAGTTTCAGTTCTCCTCCCGAAAGTCGGGCTTGGCCCTGAACATGTAAACCGTTATCCCCACCAACTGAGCGGGGGACAGAACCAGAGGGTTGCACTGGCAAGGGCTTTGGCCATGAAACCACAGCTTATAATTGCGGATGAAATGACTGCATCGCTTGATGTTTCGGTACAGGCCCAAATCCTTTCCCTGATTCTGGCATTGAAAAAGGAGTTTTCTTTAAGCATGCTTTTTATTTCCCATGACCTTGGGGTTGTCAGGCATATGTGCGATCGGGTCGCTGTGATGTATTCTGGACAGATCCTGGAAATGGGGGCCGTGGATGAAGTCTTTGCCCGGCCGCTGCATCCTTATACCCGGGAACTCCTGGCAGATAAAATTCAGGAACGAGACGGCATGGGCCTTAAATCCTCCGGAAGGGTGGTCGGGAATGCATCCGCAGAAATTTCCGGAAAGCTGCCTCAATGTCCGATTTTTGAATTAGAATCGGGGGTGGTCCCTGATTTTGAAAGGTGTGTTTTTTATACCGAATGTCCCCATGCTTCCCTGGAGTGTAGGGATGGCAGACCTAAAATGATTCAAATTGGGGCGGATCATTTCGTCAGGTGCATCAGGTCACTCCGTGCAGGAGGTAAAGTGGAAAAATAACACGGGAAACAACCTGTGTGTTTATGTTGCAATTCTTCATCTTTTTACTCAAGTTCTCCTATTTTCGGGGGCGATCTTAATGTTTTTTTATTTTTTATAAGTAGTAATGAAAAAGCTTTACTGTAATTGGGTAAATAAATATGGCCTGTTAAGTTCCAATCATTATTACTTTAAATCAAGTAAATAAATTCAGTCTGTTAAGTTCCAATCATTGTTACTTTAAATTAAGTAAATAAATTCAGTCTGTTAAGTTCCAATCATTATTGCTTTTTCAGTTCTGAATTGAAGAGAGGCTGCTAAAAATGAGGGTTAGATCGATCGCATGCAGAATCATATCTGTGCTCCTCCTGGGAGTTTTCATCACGGGTTGTGCCCTGGCTGAAACGGATGACAAGTGGAGTTATTCACAGGAGATAGTTGTAACGGAAAATGCCGGAAAAGACCTGACTAGTTATCAGGTGCCTGTCCGCCTGGATTCTTCAAATTTCGATTTCTCGAAGGCAAATGCCGACGGGTCGGATCTTCGCTTCCTGCTTGGAAGTACCAGGCTTGATTACTGGGTCGAAACCTGGGATCCGAAAGGCGGGGAAGCCACAGTCTGGGTCAAGGTTCCTTTCCTGCCTGCAAACGGGGATCGGAAGGTCATGATGAAGTATGGATATCCCGAAGCAAGGGCCGAGAGCAACGGGGTGGATACGTTCATCTTTTTTGACGATTTTACGGGGACCAGCCTCCGAAGCATTGACTGGAAATACGAAGATTCCGGGGGTGGTTTTGTCGATGTCCAGGGCGGGATCTGTAAGGTCGCTGCCCCGAAAGTTCATGCCAGAGACTTCGCCCTGGTCTATTCCAAAGATAGTTTTGATATCAACACGGCATTCGTGGCAAAGCGGATGAAGGTGACCACAGGGGACGATGAAAGAGGACCTGTCCTGCGGCAGGGTTTTATTGACCAGATCGACAACGCAAGAAACGAGATCAAGCATGAGACCGAACTTGCCAACGAGACCCGGGTGCGCTGGGAACTGACTGCCCGGAAAGAGCGGTTCCGTTCCTTTGACCTGACCAACGTCCGGGCCTCGGAAGGGGACTGGTATATCTCGGAGATTGCCTGGTACGAGGTAGATGATGATAACCGCAGTGTTGCCTGGTTCAGGGACGGTGTAAGGGATACCAGGATGGATTATACTTCCGAAGAGTTTGTCACAAACCTCCCTATGCACATCTATCTTTATGCGGCTTCTTACCCGGATGCTTCGGAAAACACCGGGTATATGGCTGTGGACTATGTTTTTATCCGCAAGTTTGTCGGACCGGAAGAACCTTCCGTGCAGGTAACCCCGGCTCCTGCCGAAGAGGCAGCTCCTGTTGAAGAGGTCTCCGGACCTGAGGCTGTGGAAGTTCCTGTTGAAGAGGTGGAAGTTCCTATTGAAGATGTTTCGGAGCCTGAAAACGTAAGTGAAGAACCGGAAGAAGATGTAGAAGAGGAAGAGGTAGAAGCTGTTCCCGTAGTTTCCTTCCCGGAATACAGTGTGGGAATCTCCGGAATCCGGCTGTCTTCTCCCTATTCCCCCCACTTCCCTGCACTCGTAAGGGAACTCGAAATTTCCGGAATCGACACGATTTTCCTCAGTGTTGACTCCACAGACGTCTGGCAGTACGAGCGTTTCGTTAAATCTGCTCACGAAGAAGGGTTTGAGGTGCATGCGGTGCTTCTGGAAGATACGGGATGTACCGGAGCCTGGGACCTGAACACTTCCAGCGAGGCGATAGATGAGGTCCTTGACTACAACAGTAAATCCCTTGCCGCTTTTGACGGGATCAACATCTATATGGAACCGTCCTCTGCCCCGACTTCCAATGAGGGCTGCCTGGATTACGCAAGCATTATTGGGGCTACCCGTGAGGGTGCCGGAGCGAATCTAACTCTCTCCGCAAGCCTCCCGGCCCGCTATAACGCTTCCACCATTGAGGATATTGCACCCATGGTTGATTTCTTTGTGGTCCGGGCTTATGGCAGAGGTGACGAAGACCTGAATGAAGCTTCTCTCATAGTGGATGCCGTTGCCCTGCAGATGGGTGAAATCAGGGGCGCAGGTTCAAAGGGAATCATAGAAATCAGGGCTGAAGACGGGTTCGAAGATAAGATGACCGTACAGGAATGTTTTGCATCCCTGGCGGAATATTATTCCGGAGACCCTGCTTTCCTTGGAGTTACAATCTCCAGCTATGAAACCTATAAGGACCTCCCGAAAGTAGCAGAGGAACCCGATGAGAAACCTGGAACCGGAGTGCCCGGCTTCGGGATAGTTTCCGGGCTTCTTGCAGGTCTGGGAGCCATCGCTCTCCTGAAAAAGAGCAGAATGTGAAAAACAGAGCTTGAGGCAAGAAACATTTTGAAGCAGGAAACATTTTGAAGCAGGAAACATTTTGAAGCAGGAATTGAATCTCAATTCCTTTTAAACTTCTTTCCTTCTTTTCTTTTCCTTTTTCTTTTTTATCCAGTTTTTCTTTTTCTAATCAACTTCTTTTCTGTTTTTCTTTTTCTCTTTAACATGAAAGTAATGTGACGTAAAAGTACTTTCGTTTGTTTGAGCCTGTTATTCGAAAGATTTCATGTACGTTTTTTATGTTTTTTATCCGAACTCTTTTTATATCTTTTTCACTTCTCCCGTTATCTTTTTGCCTTCTTCCTTTTTTCCCTCTTTTACTGGAGCTTTTGTGTTTTGTTTATATAGTTTTCTGGCACCTCTTTTTTCCATAAGTATTGTATAATTATTTTTTATATACAATTTATTAAAACGAAATCTATATAATCACCTTTATACAATTTTTATGATGGAATTCTTGGGAATATATTTTGGTGGGAATTCTATCGCAAAAGCGATTTAAAGGGGGTATATCCATAAAAGAAACTAATATTCTTTATTCGTCGTTAGCTCTACTTTTAGCACTGATGCTTTCAGGTAGTGCCGTAGCGCAGCTTGAAGAACCAATTATTCCTGATTTTGCAGCAGATCCTATTTCGGGGCCTGCACCTCTAACCGTGAATTTCACGGATGAAACTGATTATGGACCCGATTTTGACCCGGATGTTATGGATGTTTCATTTTTATGGGATTTCGGGGATAACAATACTGAAGAGGGAGAAGAGTTTGCCGAAGTTTCTCATGTCTATGAGGACGAAGGTCTCTATACTGTGGCCCTCAACGTGACCATTATCGAGAATGGGACGGAAATAGCTAATGGGTCAGTTCTCAAGGACGAGTATATCGAAGTCCTTGCCGCGCCCGTAGATGATGGCTATCCGGTTGTCAATTTCACTGCCGAGCCACTTTCGGGAAATGCATCGTTAAATGTTACTTTCACGGACCTTTCGGATTTCGGGCCTGATTTTGACCCTGACACCATGAATATTTCATTTTTATGGGATTTCGGGGATAACCAGACTGAAGAGGGGGAAGAGTTTGCCGAAGTTTCTCATGTCTATGAGGACGAAGGTCTTTACACTGTGACCCTCAACGTGACCGTTACCGAGAATGGGGCGGAAGTGGCTAACGGGTCCGCTACAAAAGAAGATTATATTGAAGTCCTTGCCGCGCTCGTAGAGGATGACTATCCGCTTGTCAATTTCACTGCTGACCCGCTTTCTGGAGATGCACCGTTAACCGTTAATTTCACAGACCTTTCGGATTTCGGGCCTGATTTTGATCCTGAAACCGCGAATTTAACGCGCTTCTGGGAGTTTGGGGACGGGAACAATTTCACTTCAACAGAGGCTACGGGGGCTTATACTTACGAGGACCCCGGGATATATAACGTGACCCTGACTCTCTTCTATGTGGAAGATAACGACACTCTAAACAGGTCTCTCACAAAAGAGGCTTATATCGAAGTTCTTGAAGGGGAACCTTCCCCTGTAGAAGAATACCCGAAACTCGATTTTATCGGCGAACCCAGGGCAGGGGTTGCACCCCTGAGTGTTAATTTCACTCCCATTGTGGACCTTGGTCCTGACTTTGATCCGGTTAACATGACCGTTGAAGGGCTCTGGGAATTTGGGGACGGCTCCAATTCAACGGAGATGAACGTAACTCATGTCTACGAAACTCCAGGGGTTTATGACGTAACGGCAACCATCAACATTATCGAGGACGGCAACACGACAGCCACAGAGTCCATTACAAAGGAACAATACATAAAGGTCTTTGATTCGGATGCCAAGGGCATTATGCTCTCCCCTGGCTGGAACTTCATCTCGGTGCCTTACGTTCTCAATAATTCAAGTGTTGATTTCCTGTTTGCTGATGTGGAATATGAGAGCATAATCTATTACGATGCAGCGTCTGAAATCTGGCTGGACGTGGAAGAACTGGAGCCTTTAAAGGGGTATATGGTCTATGCGCTTGATTTCGGGATGATCCCTCTTGACAAACTTGCAAAGGTCGAAGACCCTATTCCCGGTGTTCCCGGTGCCAGCGTCCCGATCTACGAAGGCTGGAATGCCATCGGGTTTACGGATTCCACCGAGTCCCTATCTGCCGAATTTACCCTGGAGATTATTAATGATTCCTACTTTGAGGTAGTTGGGCCATTGAACCAGGCAACTCTCACATACGCTTACATCGGAAGAAACGGCTACGAAGGTGAAATCGGAGCTTCCGATGACAAATATGTGGGTACGGACATCTTCTTGATGGAACCTTACGAGGGCTACTGGATCCTTGCAACTGAGAACACTACCCTGTATGCAGTGGGATGGTAACCCGAGGTGTGCATGAAAAAGCAAGTGCAGTAAGAAAGTAAAATAAGAACGTGAAATAAGCAAGTGTGGTAAACAAGTTCGATATGAATGTGAAATAAGAAATCGACAGAAACGCTGAGATAAACTCGATCCTTGAGATGGGTATGGGGTGCCTGTTCTGTCAGGGGGAGGTTGACCCTTTACCTTTTATTTTTGGGGTGTATGATGCCTGTATCAGGAATCGTATCAGGAATTAGAAGGTCGAATGCCTTTACGCTTTAACATAGCGTTTCAACATTCTCTGAGGTTTTATTTGATAATTAATATATTTAAAAATATTAGATATATATAATATCTATCTAATACCTAAACTGCAGGTCCTTTGCATCTTCGCTGCTTTACCGGTAAGTAATTGTTTACGATTTCCGGTTTCCTGGATTTGTCGGCAGGACCAAAAATGAGGTCTCTTTCATGCGAAAGGGAGCTTGAACATAGTAGTGGGCCTTTTAAATGGGAATGCGAACTGCAGACTTACGGCCACAGCCGGAGCGAAGCAGGATGTCTGTGAATATGTCTGTGAATATGTCTGTGAATATGTCTGTGAATATGTCTGTGAATATGTCTGTGAATATGTCTGTGAATATGTCTGTGAATATGTCTGTGAATGTTGCTGTTCCATGGTAATTTATGATACTAACAGGAGTTGGGGGGAATTTATGTTAATCAAATATCGAAAGTTCGGAATACTTTCCGTAAGCCTGATGATACTGCTAGCATGTGCGGTGGTCGGGCTGGCTGCAGATCCTGAGGGGCCTGAGGAAACCGAGAGTCTGCCGGAACTGCCGCTTATCCTGAAAGGTGACCTGGATGTAAATGGGGAACCTGTTGAAGCCGGTTCTGAGATCGAGGCTTACTATGAAGGTAAATTGATTGCAAAGAGCACTGTTGAAAACGAAGGGGAATATGTTCTCAATCTGAACCTCGCCACTGATGATTACGAGAATCTCGGGGAAGTGGAATATTATATTGACGGAAACGCAGCCGACTTGGAGATCCCTGAAAGCGAGGCAGCCGCTATCGCTAACGAAGATGTCCCCGGTTCGATCGTCGAAATGGATGTCCAGGGTTCGGTTTCTCAGCCCTCAGGATCGTCCGGTGGTTCCGATGGGTCCTCTGACGGGGACAATGAAGGTGGGGCAGTTGTAATTACAAATGATAACATTTCCGGATCCCCGGTCGAGGAACCTGAAGAAGAGCCTGAATCTGAGGAAAATGTCGATAATGGGCAGGAAGCCGGAGACGAAGCTGAGACAAAAGCAAGTTCCGAAAGCGCTGACGCAGAGACTACACCTATCTGGGGAGCTCTTGCCCCTGTAGCATTACTCGGGGCTGTCCTGATCATCAGAAAAATGAGGGCTAAATAATCCGCTCAGTTTTTAAAGTTTCGACGCGGTTTTCCATATTTCCTTTTTTCTTTATTTCTTTTCTCTTTTTCTTCAAAAAGGTATCAGTGGCTTAACCACTGTCTAACTGTTTTATTATTTTTATGCTGGGTGATTACTTATACTTTTTTCACCATTTGTTTATGTAGCAATTGTTACATTATTTGTACTGTTTGCTTACTGAAGGGGGGTTTAACATTAAGGTTATCGGATTGGTAGGTAGTCCTAACGTTGACGGAAATACTGCAAGGCTTGTGAACGAAATTCTTGCCGGAGCCGCAGAATTTGGTGCAGAGACAAAGATGTACAACCTGGCAGCTCTGGACATAAAAGGCTGTGATTCTTGCTGCAGGTGCCAGGAAAGCGGCAAATGTAGAATTGAAGACGATATGCAAATTCTTTGCGAGGAAATCCGGACTTCTGATGCGGTGGTCCTGGGTTCTCCTGTCTATATGTGGCAGATGAGCGGCCAGACCAAAATCTTTGTTGACCGCCTGATGGCTTTTCTGAGGCCGGACTTTTCAAGCCGGATTGAAGGGAAAAAGCTCATCCTTGCTTTTACTCAGGGCAACTCCAACAGGGACGCTTTCTGTTCTTACTTTGAATATACAGCAGGGATTCTCTATTTCCTCGGATTTGATGTCCTGGATACGGTCGTTGCGGCAGGCACTGACAGATCCAAAATTTCAAACAGGCCAGAAGTGCTGAAAAGGGCAAGAGATGGTGGGAGAAAACTGGTTCCTTCCCTGACAGTGGCTTTTGCGGCAGCCAACTTGGGTGCCCAGAACGCCTGAATGTAACGTAATTTGTTTTCCAAAAACAATTTTTCCTTCCTCTTTTTCCTTTTCCTTTTTTATTTTCTTTCTTATTAGATTTTTTTTCGTCCTTTTTTCCTTCCAGAGAAATTTCCCTGTTTTCTGGGAAATATTTTATTACTGTCTGCTTCATTTCTTTAATGCAGTTTTCAATCCGCTTTATAAATCGGTTCATATATCAGGAGAATAATACGGATGAAAGTCTTAGGATTAATCGGAAGCCCTCGTGAGGGTGGAAACACAGAAAAGCTCGTGAATGCAATCATTGAAGGTGCTGCGGAAAACGGTGCCGAGACAAAAACCTACACCCTCTCCAAACTTGACCTCAACCCTTGTAAGGGCTGCATGACCTGCAAAATCGAGGGAAAGTGCGTAATTGACGACGATATGCAGGAACTTTATGATGAAGTCCAGGCTGCTGATGCAATTGTGCTCGGGTCCCCTCTCTATATGTGGGAAATCACCGCTCAGACCAAACTTTTCGTGGACCGTCTCGTCGCCTTCATCAAACCGGACTTCTCAACTCGCCTTAACATGCCCAAGAAGTTCGTCCTTGCCTACACCCAGGGCAACCCTGATCCGACCACCTTCAAACCGTACTTCGATTACATGGAAGGCTTTTTCTCCTTCATGCAGTTCGACGTCCAGGGCAGCATCGTTGCAGCCGGGACCCGTGAAAAAGATGACATCCTCGCACAGGAAGCCGTCCTTGCCAAAGCAAAGGAAATGGGCAAGAACCTGTAAACCATAAAGCAACTCATTTAGCCGCAATATTTAAGAAATATAATTCTATCTTTATGATAGCCGTGGGAATTCCGTCTCCCACTATTTTTTTTCAAATTTTTTTCAAATTTTTTTCTTGCTTTTTTCACTCCTTTCCATTCTTTTTTAGTTTCGCGGTTTCTGGCAATTTTTCCGGTTACTTTTCCTGAGACGAACACTTAACTAGCTTCCTGTTCATAATTCTTCATAATAAAAGGTTGAATTTCCAGGATAGACTGCTATATTCCAGGGAAGGATAGTTAGATGAAATTACTCGGATTGATAGGAAGCCCGCGCGAAAATGGAAACACCGCCACCCTTGTGAATGCTGTTCTTGAAGGTGCTGCCGAAAACGGGGCAGAGACAAAAGTCTACCACCTCGCTAAAATGGACCTGAAAGCTTGCAGTGGCTGCATGTCCTGCAGGGCTGAAGGAAAATGCGTCATTGATGACGATATGCAGGAACTCTATGAGGAAGTCCGGTCCTCCGATGCCCTGGTTATAGGTTCTCCTATCTATATGTGGGAAATCACAACCCAGACAAAAGCATTTGTCGACCGTCTGATAGCTTTGACCTGCTGGCAGCCCTGTGCAAAGCCCGAATTCTCTCCACTTATAAAACTAAATACAAAACTCGTCCTTGCCTACACCTACGGGAACCCCAACCCGAACAACTTCAATCAGTACTTCAAGTACATGCAAGGCCTTTTCAGCTACCTGGGCTTCGATGTCCAGGAATGTATCTGGGCCTCGGGTACAATAAATCCCGATGATATTTTCCGTCAGCCTGAAGTACTCGAAAACGCCAAAGAAATCGGGAAAAAACTCTAACCTTTATCTTCTTTTCAGATTTTAAGTTCACAAGTCATACGTCACTGAACTCTTCAGGATACTCCACAACCCCGCTTACACCTTCAAGCGCCCCTTCCTTCAATTTCAACGCCATGAAAGCTTCCTACGGTGCCCCAAAAGGATCTTTGATCCCCCATTTTCTCGCCTGTTCAAACCCGAACCTCGGATAATACTCCGGGTGCCCCAGGACGACTACGGAGCCGTACCCGAGCTTTCTGCAGGCTTCCAGCCCTTCTTTTATGAGCCTGCCTCCGATGCCCTGCTTCTGGAACTCCGGAAGGACTGAGAGAGGGGCGAGGGAAATTATTTCATATTCCTCGTATCCTTCGGGTTCTCCGTCTCCTACCCCTGATTTGACGACAACCGGAAAAAAGAGGATATGGCCCACGATCTTGCCGTCAATTCCGGCTACGAGGGAGAGTTCGGGGACGAACTTCGGGTTTCTCCTGAGCTTTTCTACAAGGTTTCCTTCAGTAGGTTGCCCGAAGGCCAGGTCGTTTACTTCAGTTATGCCTGGGTAGTCGGAGGGAGTTTCGGGGCGGATTGTTGGTAGCATCCTTGAATCCTCAGTTATTTTTTCCTTAACTATCCTGAGTAGAGTTACAATTAATTTATTTTCTTTTTTTCATAAATTAGGTCATCTAATATTTTGTAAAAATGGTCTTTTTGTTGTTTCATTAATATTATCCTATTTTTTTTAGGCCAGTTGTTCATATGCTCTTTTGAATGGATCAGGAACATATTATCAGCTATTGCAAACAACGAGTGGAAGTGTTGGATGTATTCATCACATTCATATGGTGGATACTTCCCATTTCCAGATTCCAAATATAATTCACCCACAATTTGGCGATTTTTGTGCATGTATTCAAGGAACTCTTTCTCATCAATTTCGCTACTTTGGAATTGATTGAATTTTTCAATTGCTGTTTTTGCTATTGGGATTATTTTCTCTAATAATGCATTTGACCAGTTTATAACTTCATTTTTAGTTCCGGAATGAGATTTACAGATTTCTCTAAGGTTTTCATATTCATCATTCCACTCAATCTCGATATCCTCAATCTGGTCATTAGATTTTATGCCTATTGGTCTCCATTTTTGATCTAGATTAGGTGAGACCCAGTAGCCTCGGCAAAACCAATTAACATTTGAAATGTCGTCTAACTTATTATAAAAAAATACCCAAATAACATCATTATCCGCTTTCAAAGAAAATATTATTTCTCTTAAAGCGTTTTTTATTTCACATTTGGGGTAATCTTTATTTATTAATATATTTGTGGAGTATCTTTTTGCAAGTCCGAAGCTGACGTCTTCTTCAGTAATGGTATCATAATCTATTCTTGTACTTTCATTCACTTCGAGTCCAATTCTTTCATATATCTCATTATAACTTATGCCTAATTTTTCAAACTGTATGTATTTCAAATCTCTAATTGTGGCAATAAAATCTATAATATTATTTTCAATTCTTTCTATTTTTTTTCTATCTTCTTCTAAAGGTTTTATCTTTTCTACATCATGTTTTTTTATGTTCTCTTCTAATGATTCTCTTTTTTCCTTCCAGTATTCTAGGTATGCTATTCCTTTCAACTCAAAATTTACATCATCGTTGACAATTGGTATTATTCTTTGTTTATAGTCTGACTTTTTCATAAACTCTAGAACTTCAAACATGCAAGCTTGGGATTTAAGGTACTGATCACTAATCAGCATCAAGACAAGGTCATGGTTCCTTATATTTTCCATAAATTCTTTGAAACTATAGGAGCACCTTACATCTCTTATATCTCTCGTTAATCTAACTCCCCTTAAATATAGTGTATTATCAATTTCATTTGCAACATCACTATTTTTGTGAGAGTAGGAAAGGAATATTTGTTTCTCTACCGTCATGGTATCACATTTTAGGCCTGGATAAATCAAGTAAAATCAACACTTATTAACTTTAGAACTCCATGTTCTAATTTCAATGGCCACACATTCTACGGTTTTTTATTTGTTTATGTAACTGAATTTCTCAACATTACTATCTATAAACATTTATGAACTCCCCATTTGTTTTAATCGCTTCGATGGAGGGTATAGACCATTTTTCTTTTCAAAATTCCCTTTCCTCTTCCACGATCCACCTGTACTGGCATTCCTTGCACTGGAAAGCATGCTTCCGGATTTCAACCCTTTCGGATGCTTTGTACTCCCTGCTTCCAGTTGTGTTTTTCCGGTTGCCTTCGGAGTGGATGTACCCAATGTTTTCTTCAAGGCCGTCGAAGGACTCGGTGAGAAACTCACGGCTTTCTATCCCCAGGTACTTTTTCGTAAAAAGCCTCCCGCAGGCCGGGCACCTGTGCCGGCGGAGGAAAATGGTAAGGGAAAGGGAGAACATGAAAAGGGTGGAAAGGATTGCTGCGGCTTCCAAACCCTTATCGAGCCTGCTGACCATAATTGGGCTGAGAACCATGAGCATGAAAGTAACGGCTGAGATAAGGCCTGTGTAAAAAAGAGGGTCTTTGTAGCGGGGAAGGGGTGCTTTATAGCTCATCCGTAATTATCTTACAGCTAATTGTATATTTTTTTAGTGTATCAGGATGTTTTTGGGGTTCCTGGGATTTTCCGGTTCTATTTCTCTCCGGGTATAAGCACTTTCGTGGAATGGGCACCTGTTCCGGATATTTTGTATGAAAATATCACGGATATCATAAAGAGAGCAGAAAGGATCTGTGCGGCTTTTATCCCTGCGAAGAAACAGATAAGCATTAGTATAAATAAAATTATTGACACAGCTGACGAATAAAAAAGCGGGTCCTTTTGTATATGGTCAACTTCCGCGCTATTATTCATAGCTTCCCTTTTAGAGATAAAATTATTTAAACTTGCCTATATGTATTCATGTTTCTCAAGTTATTTTTATAAAAGCATATTTTTTAGACAAAATTCTTCTTTTTTTATGTACTGCAATGTTGATATTTTTTCCGGCTGGATTTTACGTCGTGGCTTTCAATGTCTGATGAGGAACTGTTATCTGGAAATTATTAGCCAGGAATTATGGTTTGGTTTTTCCAGGTGGACAATTTCGAGACAATTTTAATATATATGCGATGTATACTATGAAAGTTAATTGTGGATAATATAAAATGCAAGTGACTTGCTAAATGAGTCGACTTTGTTTTAATTCCTGAATGATTATGTTGTCCCACTTGATTGCATTTTTTCGCCTGATCATGCTGTCCCAAACGAATTGTTACAATACTAATTACGATACTATACGATACTAAAAACGGAGTTCTGATCCAATGATCCCTCTTTCCCGTGCCGGAAAAATTGCCCTCAGCAGCATTTCTCATTCCAAAATGCGCTCGGCCCTGACAGTGCTTGGAATCGTTATTGGCGTTGCCGCAGTGATTGCAAACGTATCTCTTGGAGGAAGCTTTAACCAGTATTTTACGGACGAGGTCTCTACTATCGGGTCCAACTTCATTTATATCGAGGGTATGGAACCGAACCTGTTTTATGAAAATGAGAGGCAGATTATCGAAAACACGCCCGGGATCGAGGAAGTTTCCGTGCTCAAGCAGCAGTCGGGGGTGATTGGTTTCATGTCCCAGGCAAAAAACGTTCCGATCTACGGGGTCTCGGAGGAATATGACGATGTTGCAGGCACACACCTCAGGACAGGGAACTTTCTCTCCGACAACGACATGTACGTGGCAATCGTGGGCTACGACGTGGCGCACGAAAAATTTGACCGGGACATCAGGGTCAGGAATTCCATTGACATTACTTTCAGGGTAGAGGAAGGGAAGACAATCACTAAAACTTTCAAGGTAAAGGGAATTATCGAGAACCCGGACAGCGCGCTTGTCCAGGGTTTCAACGACAACGATGCGGTAATAATCCCCGTTGACGCAATGAACGAAATGCTGGGAGAAACGGACTACGGTGGGATCTTTGCCATGGCCGAGGACCTTGCAACCATTGAAGATACCTCGGACGAGGTGGACGAGCGCCTGGCCCGGAACTTCGGGATTTCGGAAAGGGATATTGAGGATAAGGACTCACGCCCCTACTTCATCATCGACCAGGCAGAAATCCTGGAGCAGACCGACATGATGTCAAAATCCCTCAGTTCTTTCCTGACAGCTGTTGCCCTGATCTCTCTTCTGGTCGGCTCCATAGGGATAATGAACATCATGCTCGTAAGCGTAACCGAGCGGACCCGGGAAATCGGAATCCTCATGTCCCTGGGCTTTACTGGCTTTGACATCCTGTCCCTCTTCATGGTTGAGTCAATCCTCCTGGGTGTTTTCGGAGGCATCATAGGAGCTGTGGTGGGCATCGTGGGTGCCTACAGTGTGGAAACCCTCCTGAACCTGCCAGTAGTTTTCCCCTTCAGCCTGATAATAGCTGGTTTCCTCGTGGCTGTAGTCGTAGGTTTTGTCTCAGGGGTTTATCCCGCAAGAAAAGCTGCAAAGATGAAACCCGTAGACTCTCTGCGCTATGAGTGAAATCCTGCCAGATCCTGATCCCTGTAGATACCGACTGGTTTATTCCCTATTATCTATTTTTTCGATTTTGCCGCTGCCTGAAACCTGAGTGTTGAATTTTTCCGGCTCTCCCCAGTAGTACACACTCCCGCTCCCGGCGATCTCAACATCCATTTCCCTGTCCGTGTAAACCTTTGCATCTCCTGACCCGGATATTCTGACTCTGGTCACTTCAGTCCTGAGCCCGAGGGCATCCACGTCTCCCGAACCGTCTATTTCGATTTCATGTGTGGCGGCATCGCCTTCAAGGAGGAAGTCTCCTGAACCGGAAACCTGGCTCTTCAGGGAACTTGCGTTTACTTCCATTTCTATATCTCCGGAACCTATGATTGCAAGTTCCAGGTTTTCGGAATCTATCGGCGTAGTTCCTGTTATATCCCCCGAACCGCTGAGGGAAAGGCTCCGGACTTCGTCCATCCCTGCATAGACCTTTATGGGCTTCAGTGGGCGGATGCACTTTTCTGCCCTGATTACCAGGACCCCGTTTTCCACGCTGGTCTCCAGGAGGGGGAGGAGGTTGTCTTCGGCTTCGATCACAAGGCTGCTTCCACCGCCCTGCTCTACGAAAATGTCTCCTGATACCTGGGAATCCACGCTGTGATAAGGTTCAACGTTTCGGTTTTCCTCTTCCACGTTTCCTGATCCCGGTTCGCATTCATAAGCCGCACACCCGCTTCCAGCCATCACTGCGGCAAGTATCAGGATCAGAATTCCCGGTAGCAGGAAAGAAATTCCTGAAGGTTTTTTTCCGCTCTTCTTGATTGTTATCTCTTCCTTCCTTACATTTCCCTTCTTTTCGAGCCCTTCTTTTCCTTTCTTCTCAAACATCTTTTTCAGCCCCATTTCGTTTCCACTCACAGTTCTGTCTCCTTTCAGTGGTCCCCTTCAGTGGTCCCTTTCAATGATCCCTTTCAATGATCTCTTTCATTGCCCTGAGTCCCCGGAAATTTGAACCGGGGAGTACGATAGAAGGGAAATAGCCATAGCACTGTTTACTTTGAATTTTTTATCTATAACTTATTTGACTTTTGAACCTTAAATAGCAGGGTGCGAAGGGACACAAAGCCTCCGAATTTTCAACTGAAAATGAGTCCGTATAAAACCAGCCCTAGAAGAGACATGCCAAAGCCTACCTGAGCCAGGATTTTCCCCCGCTCGATAGCCTCCCGGTTTGCTTTCAAAGTTCCGTAACAAATCTGTCCCAGACCTGCCCCCGCAGGAAAGATTAAAGGCCAGACGTAAGCCCAGCTTTCCCAGTTTCCTGTTCTGAACTGGTAGAGCAGGATCAAGCCCAGTATGGTGGGTATTCCGCTCATGGCGGCAATGACTTCCCCCATCCCCCCTTCCATTTCCAGAGCCGAGGCAAAGAGGAACAACCCGGTTGCAACGAGGTAGAAGGGAAGGGTAAGGTTCCCCAGATTGATTCGCATACGAATGATAAGTATGAACCCTGCCGCAATAAACAGCATAATCACGAGGGCTATTATCATGCTGTGGTCTTTTCTTTCCTTCTTATCTTTTTCCATGGATCCCCGGATTGAAGTCGCTGGTTCTTGCACGATTATTTATGTTATAATTTATGTCCTATTGGTTATAATTTTATAGTCTGCCAATTTTTTTATTCTCAGGAAGGAGAGGCAATTTGCCCTACCCGAAGGGATAATAACAATTCCAGGGATAATCAGGTATAAGGAAAGCCGGGTACAAAAGATGCCGGATATGATGAAAGCTGGATATGATGACAGCTGGATATAATGAAAGCTGGATATAATGAAAGCTGGATATAATGAAAGCTGGATATAATGAAAGCTGGATATAATGAAAGCTGGATATAATGAAAGCTGGATATGATGACAGCTGGATATAATGAAAGCTGGATATGATGACAGCTGGATATAATGAAAGCTGGATATAATGAAAGCTGGATATGATGACAGCTGGATATGATGAAAGTTGGATATGGTGAAAGCTGGATATGAAGAGGAATGGGAGGAACATCCTCTATATATGATGCTGAATATAATTATAAATTGGATATAACTAAGCTGAACATAAGGAATTCATATAATGTAAGCTGAATATTATTTGAAATAACAAGACCATGGGGGTCATTGAGTGTTACAGGAAACAACCGAGAAATCGGATGATGAGTGGAAGAAAGTTCTCACTCCCGAGCAGTATTACGTCCTGAGGAAAAAGGGTACTGAAAGGCCCTTTACCGGAAAGCTGTACTATAACAAGAATAAAGGGGTTTACACCTGTTCCGCCTGTGGGCAGGAGCTTTTTTCCTCTGATTCCAAGTTCGAGTCCGGGACTGGCTGGCCAAGTTTCCTGGACGTGATTTCCAGCGACCGGGTCCGGCTCCTGGAAGATAATAGCTATTTCATGCACAGGGTCGAGGTTGTTTGTTCCCGCTGCGGAGGGCATCTGGGGCATGTCTTTGACGACGGGCCGAAACCTACAGGGAAACGTTACTGTATAAATTCCGTGTCCCTGGATTTTAAAGGGGCAGAAGAAGAAAGAGAAGAAGAAAAGGCTGAAAGCTGAAGGTAAAATGGAAGCTGAGGGGAGTGCCTGCAAGCGAGAGCTTGAAGTGCAGAACCTGTGTCGGGGGCGTGAGTTAATCTGGAAATCGAAAAAACCCAGGCGGAACTGGCTGGTTTTCTCGTATTTTTTATCCTTTACCTGGTTATTTTTAACCTGCTTTTCCGCTTTAGAGGGGGTGATTCTCCTATCTTTGTGCCCGGAACCCTGCTTTTTTCCCTTCTGGGTTACTGGCTGGGTGGCTACCTGTACGACAGGTACCTGAAATGACTTTTTATTGGAGCTTCCGGGAGTTTATGGGAGTTTCCGGGGGTGGGTAGGTTCTGAAGCCAGTACTCCTCAACTCTCTATATAGTTGCCATATATAACCAGTACTTTAGTAACATTTATTATAGATCACGACAATTTCCGGGACAGATGTTCAAAGCAATCATTTTTGATGTTGACGGCGTCCTTGTGGATTCCATGCAGTTCCACGCCGATGCCTGGATCGCAGCCTTCCGGGATGTGGGCATTACCATTAAACGGGAGGATATTTACGAGATCGAGGGCTCGAACGGGTGGGGGATTGTCAGGTCCATCTTCAAAAAGGAGGGGAAAATTCCCGAACCCCATCACCTGGAAGAAATCCCCCTGAAAAAGAGGACTATTCTTGATTTCGAGCGAATAAAGCCCTTTGAAGGCATTGTTGATGTGCTGCAGGATCTGAAAAAGCACTTCACTCTTGCCCTGGTCTCAGGCTCCGACCGCAAGATTGTTGAAAAGATGATCGAGCACTTTTTCCCCGGCATATTCGAAGTTACCGTTGCCGGGATTGATGTCGAGAACGGGAAACCTGCCCCGGATCCTTACCTGAAAGCGGTCGAAATTCTGGGGTTCGAAAAGGAAGAGTGCATCGTTATCGAAAATGCCCCCATGGGGGTGGAGGCGGCAAAAGCAGCCGGGCTTTACTGTGTGGCTGTTCCCAGTACGCTGGGACCTGAAAAGCTGCAGCATTCGGACCTGGTGCTCGAGAATCACCCGGCTCTTTTGAGATACCTGAAAAATCTAACTCCTTCTTAAATTATCTCTCCTTGCTTTGTGGGGGCCTGGAAGATAGCTTTTTCAGGACGCTTTTTCCCTCACTTTTCAGGGCACTTTTTCCTCACTTCTCTTTCGAGAAGTCTCCTCACGGCTGCCGGGCCGTCCAGCGTTTCGGCAAGTTCCCTTGCTCGCCGGGTCTTTCTGGCATATTGCTCTTCTTCCAGCAGTTCCCGGATGCAGGCCAGGATGGCCTCAGGGCGGGTCAGGTAACTCAGACGCTTCCCGCATCCCATTTCTTCAATCATGCTGGCGTTATTTTCCTGTTCATTGTGCTTTTCGTCCGGGAAAGATAGGATGGGGAGCCCGAAAGCCAGGCTCTCAAGGAGGGTTCCATGCCCTCCGGCAGTGATTACAAGGTCCGAACCTTTAAAGTAGGGAAAGGGATTTTCCGTAAAGCCCGTTAACTCAACATTGCCCGGAATTTCCGGGAACTGGGAGGCTTCGATCCCGGGTCCCGTTATGAAGGTATAGTTGATGCCCGGATCCAGTTTCGCAGCTTCGAGCACGCTCCGGAATATTGCTGCCCGGTAGCCGAAAGCCCCGATGGTGGAGAGAACGTTTGGGTGGGGGAGCGTTTTTGCCTCAACTTCTCCGTATTTCCACCGGATCAGGGGGCCGCTGAAAAATATCGTGTCATTAATGTCCCTTGAGAGCACGAAGTTTCGCCGGTTGACTGAGTAAGGGAGTGGATAATCAGGGACTATGATTCCGTCCACGCTTCTGAAGACGCGGGTATAAAACTTTTTAACGAGTTTTCCGGCCAATCCTACTAAGGGCCCTTTATTCCGGAAAAACTTTGCCATGTTGAACTGGTGCCCGACAAAGTAAACAGGGATTTTCCTGTATTTTGCTGCAAGGATTCCCAGGTAATACCCGTCGGAAAGTACGACATCAGGTTCGATTTCTTTTAGCAATTTCAAAATTTTCCGTATATCACCCGGGCTGGAATTTTGGAGGGTTTTTGCAATGGACTTTCTCATGTTTAGGGTGCCTGCCTTTCCCACAAGTGCCAGTTCCGGAGGGATCTCGTATGCTGTGTATCCTGTTTTTTCGACCAGGTCCTTTGAGTAGCCGTATGCCCCGAAGTACACGTTATGCCCTGCGGACAGGAACTCTTTTCCGAGGGCAAGGCAGCGGCTTGTGTGTCCCAGGCCTTCTCCGCACATTAACAGCAAAACTTTCATTTGATGGAACTCCTTTTCTTCTCCAACCCATGGCTTCTCTCTGCTTTAATTCTTTCTTACTGCTTCGTTGTTTAAAAATATCTATTTTGGGGGTTTTCGATTAAAACCAGTGGAATTCATAGGCAGCATTATCCGGAGAAGTGATATTGGGCAAAATCGGGTGGGGTTGGGAAATGGAATTGTAGATTAAATCGGAGTAAAAGTAGGGGTGAAATTGGAAATGGAATCGAAGTAAAAATGAGCTGAAGCTGGAATCGAAATCGCAGTAAAATTAGAGGTGGGTGAGATTGGGATGAAATCGGAATCGAAAAAAAGAAAAAAAGAGAACTGGGGGCTTAGAAGCCGTAGTTCTCCGGAAGGAATACTTTGACTTCGTTCTGGTACTTGGTAAGGCAGTCGTCCATGAACTTGTCCATGTCGTCAGGGAGGGCATTGAGGGCTGCTTTTGCGTCCTTGAGTGCGCCGGTTTCGAACCTGGAGAGTGCGAGCTTGCCTGCGATACCTTCTTCGACAATGTTGCAGCATTCGAGGGCTGCGTTCTTTGCCCTGAGGTAGATGTTGTCGCCGTCCTTGACGATTGCTTCTCCAACCCTGTAGGCGTTGTCGTATGCAAGCACATAGCCCTGGGGGTCTCTGTACCTGTCAGAGAGCATGAACATGTCCCTGAGGACTTTTTCATTTCCTGTCTCGAGTGCGGTGTTCATGAGGGCGCAGTCATATGCAAGGGATTCTGACCAGCACTGAACACTTGTACCGCCGAATTCACCGTGGTACTCAATGGATTCGTTGGACCAGACATCACAGCACTGCATGATGAGGTTACCCATGACATCGGAGTGGGCGCAGGTGGAGGTCTTACCTTCCTGGGCCATTGGAATGCCGGTGATGGCCTTGATGATGATGTTTTCGTAGCCGCAGTCCTTACCCGGACCCACTGCGCCGCTTTCGTATGCAGCGAGGGACCTGGGTGCGGAAATTGCCCTTGCGATGATTGCGAGGGTGTGGGCGAGGTTCTTGTCAAGCAGTCCGCCGCCGATGAACATTGCGGTGTTTGCCTGGGCACAGTCGGTGTCACCGGCTGCAACGGTTCCGGTCTTCTTTGCAACTGCTGCGATGTCGGACCAGATCATGTCCATATCAATGGTACCGAGACAGCCGATACCGTAGAGCATACCTGCGATATCGTTCCTGAGGATTGCGTAGTCGAAGACTTCCTTACCACCCATACTTTCCACGGAAAGCAGGTCTGCGCCGTTTTCTGCGCACTTCTCGAAAGCTTCCATGAATACGGAGTACTTGTCTCCCCTGAGCTGGAGGAAGTCCCTGTTTTCACGGATGTCACCGATGGTGTGGCGCAGAGCGCACTTGATGCCGTATTCATCATGGTACTCTTCCATGATAGTCTTCTGGGCGTGTGCTACTTCTGCTCCCCAGTCAGGGTTGTTGGACATCTGCTGGACGTGTTCGGTTTCGAGGATGATTGCGGGGAAACCGACCTGGACCATTCTCTGCATGACGTCGGTGGTGATCCTCTCGTATTCCTTGATGAGTTTTTCCTTGGATGCGCCGGCTTCAGGTCTGGGAGCATAGTTAATTTCAGGAATTGTGTAGCCAGCACCGATTTCGAGGCCGAGGCCTGCTTTTACGGGGTGCTTGGTCTTTCCGAAGCTCATCTCATCTGCGCTTGCGTATGCCATTGAAGTGTATCTGTTTGCTGCCATCTATCTCGCCTCGATTAGTGCTTGTGGAATGCTTCTCTTAATGTTGCAATGTTGGAACCTGCAATGATTGCATCAGCGATCTTGGGTGCGTCTGCGGCTTCTTCTCCGTAAACACCGAGTTCATACTGTGCAACGAAATCCTGGTTCACTGCACCGCCGCCACATGCGAATGGGACATTGAGGCCTTTCTCGACCAGCTTGTCGTTGACTTCCTTGAAGGCATACATGGTGGTGGTCATGAGTGCGGTTCCGGTGACCATGATAGGCTTGTTCTCTTCGACTGCTGCGACGACTTCGTCAACCGGGCAGTCCCTTCCGAGGTCAACAACGTCGAACCCGTTTGCCCTGAGAAGAGCGGTTACGATGTTCTTTCCGATGTCGTGGACGTCACCTTCTGCGACGTGGCAGACAACGGTTCCCTTGGTTTCAGGGGCAGTGTCGGAGTTTTCCTTGCAGAATTCGATACCGTCGAGCATTGCGTCGGCAGACATCATAACGTTGGGGAGGAAGATGACACCGTCGTCGTAGAGCTTGGTGACAACAGCCATTCCGACCATAAGTGCATCGTCAATAAGGGTAATTGCTTCCTTGCCTGCATCGATTGCTGCCTGGAGTCCCTCTACGACGTCGTCTTCTTCACCCTCGAAGATGGCTTTTGCGATTGGGTAGATGAGTTCGTCTTTCGGATAGAGTTCTTCTGCGGCTTCTTCAGGAGTCATTTCCTTTTCCAGAGCCACGTTGTATCTGGTTAAGACTTTTTTCAAGCTTTCTTCTGTAAAGTCCAGCATATTTTTAACCTCCATTCTAATTTCAGCAAAAAAAGGTCCCGTTATCGCAGCCGTAAATGGGGTGTGCGGATCCCATCGGGCATCGGGTGTTTCCGTTAAGCTGTAGAGGCCTCCATGCCTTTCTGTGGTACGCATTTCTGGAAAGCCCACAGAGACTTCTGTTAAAAACAGGTTTTTTAGGACTTCCTGCTGTACATACCTGTGAAAGACTTTTCCTCCACTTTATGCTCCGGATTTTTTTCCTTTTTTTGAACCTTCCATGCCCATATCAGGACATGTAACGCACAGAATAACGTGGCATCATCAAATATACCATAAACGACGGGAAATTTTTCCGGGTTTCGACGGGGATACATGGGTCAAAAAATTTTGAACCGGGTATGTGATTTCCGGGGACATTGTATTCTGGGGACATTGCTCCGGATCACCATACTCAAAAATTCAGGAGTGCCTTCTCAAATCTCTCTGGAAAGACCTTTGTATTGTATGGTGAGGAGCAACTCTGCAAGTATATTTTTATATGTTGGCGTGTGCAGATGTAAGTCTGAGGGGGTGCGCAGATTGGAGTGTGCAGATTGGAGTGTGCAGATTGGAATGTATATATCTAAGTCTGCAGAGCTGTGAAGACGGATAATATATGGGTGAAGTCATCGAAACTGTGTACCAATGCGGTGGCATCTGTGTGGGTAGTTTCAGTACCATGCGATAATTATTCTGAAATGATCAACCTTAGTCTAACTTGGTTAATATTGGTTGCACTTGGTAAAACCTGGTGAAAATGTTTGATTCCGTTGGGCAGCGATAAATGGGTGCATATATGATAAAAAATAAATAGGGAGAAAATACATATAAGGTGTGGTGAGAACAAGTCTGAAATGATTTCATACTAATACTAAAGGGGTTCTGTGCCTGCTTCAGGGGGCAACTTCACTCTACAACCTTTTTTTTGAAAACATTTTTTTAGAACAGATGTATTAAAAATTTCAAAGGCGTAGTTTTTCATCAACTTCTTTGCCGAAATAAACCCGATTGAAAATTTTGATCACCCTGTTTTAATTCTCTCGTACACATTATGTATTAATTCTTTTTGTTTGCGTTGTTCTAATTGTATTTTTATGGCTTTTGATACTGTTTTCTTCTTGTATCCTCTGGGGTTCTCTCTCTCTTTATTTTTTATTTTTTCCAGGGAGTTTGCTTCTTAAATTATCCATCCATATTTTTTTATATAAATGAGATGTGGGTAATTCCTGTCTGTGATTAATTCTTTCACTCCCCGCTTTTAGTTATGCATAACAGGGGAAGCATCCGAATTTTTTGTTTGCCTTCGGGAGGACCCTAAATCCCGCTTAGTAAGGCACGCAGATGATGAAGCTTATTATTATCCTGAAAACACCCAACCCTAAAACAAAGTGAAATCAAAGTGGTTTTTATGCAACCTGAGTTATTAGATGTCGTATTTCGTTCCAGAAAAAGAAGTGACCTGCTTTTGCTCCTGGGAGAGGAAGCCAGAACAATCGAAGAAATAAAAACCATTCTTGACGTTTCTCCCACGGCCATCCTGCCTCAGATCAAAAGGCTTACAGACAGCAGCCTTGTGGTTCAGAGGGAAGGGTATTATGAATTGACTGTCCTGGGCGAAGAGGTCGTCAAGAAGGTCCGACCTCTTGTCGATGTCCTGACCCTGCTCGAGCGAAACGACTACTGGCTGGAGCACGACCTTAGCGGAATTCCCCAATATCTGCAGGACCGGCTCGGAGACCTTAAAGATTTCCGCCTGATCGAACCCACCCCCTGCCAGATTTTTGAACCCCGAACGGAAATCGTAAATTTCATTTCGTCTTCAAGTCATTTGATGGTTTTCTCTTCTTTTTTCAGGCCTGAGTTCCTGCCTATTTATTCCAAGCTCGGCAGGAAGGGTGCAAAAGTTTCCCTGATCTTAACTGAAGCGGTACTTGAAAAAACCCTGCACAATTATGAACGGAAGCTTAAGAAATTTACAGATATGCCCAATACCGAACTTTTCGTCTGTAATGATGGGGTTAAGCTTGCCGAACTTATCGTATCTGACCAGGGAACTCTGGTCTCCCTCTTTGCCAGCAACGGCAGGTTCCACCACGATCATGCTTTCTGTTCAGATTCCCAGGCTCTCGACTGGGCAAAGGAACTTTTTGAGTTCTATAAATCCCGTTCCAGGTTAATCGAGGATTCAAGGGGGATGGAACGTTTTTCCTGTACTTCCGGAACCGACTTCCTGTCCGAATCTCCCCTGTTCAGTTTGCAGTAACAGGTACGAAAGTTTCAAAAAATGGCTCAGGAGTCAGTTTTATCTCTCTCTCCTGACTCCCGGTTTTTTAAAATACACGATGCTATTTCCGGAGGTTGATTTGAATGACCATGGACCTGCAGTTGATTGATACGATTTTCTTTTCGGAAAAAAGAAAGAACCTTCTCATGTTCCTGATGGAGGGGCCTAAAACTATCGATGAGATCAAGACGGAACTCGATGTCAGTTCCAGCCCTATCATGGCCCAGATACGGGTCCTGTTAAAGGACGGGCTTCTGGTGCAGAAAGAGAACCTTTACGAACTTTCGGTAAAAGGAAAGTTAATTGCCCCCAGGATGCAGCCTCTGCTTTCCACTTTCCGGGTCTTTGATGAGAACCATGAGTACTGGGCAAGCCAGGACCTGTATACCCTTCCGCAGTACCTCCGGGAAAGGCTCGGAGAGCTGGGTTCATGCCGGGAAATCGTGCCTGATAGGACTCATATCTTCGATTATCCTCCTGAAATTATGAACAACCTGTACAGGGCAAAAACAATCATGGAGATTTCTTCCTTTTTCCGCCCCGGTTATCCGGGGCTTTATCTGGACCTTGTCAGGAAAGGCGTCGAAGTTTCAATTGTCCTTGACCGGCCCATATTTGAAAAACTGGCCTTGGAACACAGGGCTGATATGGAAGCTTTCATAAGCATGGAAAATGCAAGCCTCTATGTCTGCGAGCATAAAATCGAACTTGCTTCCAGTCTTGTAACGGACCGGTTCACTTCCATCTCCCTGGTTTCCAAAGACGGGAGGTACTATAACCACGAAATGGTAAGCTTTGAAGAAAGCGCCTTTGCCTGGGGGCAGGAACTTTTCGGTTACTACAGGGATATGTCGAAACAGATTACCGAGCTCTGATTATGGGAATGATTATTAAGGTTACTTTAATGCCCTTTCATTATGGAAATAACCTTTATTGTTACTTCACTACCTATAAATTATGGTAATAACCTTTATGGTTACTTCAATGCATATCAATTATGGCAATGACCTTTATAGTTATTCAACTACCTTTTTTGGTTCTCCGGATGCCCATTATAGTCATCAGAGTATCCTTCTTATGCATTCCGGTACCCTTTCTATGATCGGCTCTTAATTCTAAATATTGCGGTGTTTAAATCCAATCTTCACATGTCCTTCTTTGAAAGGTCGCCTGTTTCTCAGTCAGTGAGAGTTCAGGTGTCTGAAAAATGGATCAAAAAAGGTTTTCAACGCTTCTGCACTACCATAAGCCCGTAAAGGATAGTTTCTGCAACCGGGGGATTTTCAGGGGTCCCTTTTGCAATCCTTTCCTCGGGGTAACCGAGGTTTTCGCAGGTGTAGAGTTCCGCGGAAAGGCCCATTTCCAGAAGGACCTCGGCAACTTCTTCGGAGCCGAATTTAGCGTCGGGGAGCAGGAAGACATTTCTCCCGTTCTTCAGTTCCCGGATCAGTTCGGCTTTTGCAGGCTCGAAGTCCCTGCCGTGGGCAGTAATTGCTGTAAGGTTTGTAAGGTTCACTCTTGTGCGGGCACAGGCTACCTGCATTGATGAAATCCCCGGGACCACGGTATCTTTTTCCCCGGCAAACTTCCCAAGGCCGGAAAACATGGGGTCTCCCGTGGACAGGACCACGGCATCGTCGGGCAGGAGGTGGAGGGCCTTATAGTCCTTGATCGTACTTGCTTCGCAGTCAATGTATTCCTGTGCAAGTTCAAGAGCCCTCTTTGCGCCGTAAACGACCGATGCATTTCGAATCGCCCTGATCCCTTCTTCCGTGAGCATGCCGGGCCCGACCCCGACTCCTACCACTATCATGCCTTTTTCCCTCTGTCCGCTTTTGTATTTTTATTCTCACTCAATTCTCACTCTTGCTGTCCATCAGGACCGAACCGTCCCTTTCGATGACAACGATCCTTGCCCCGTTTCCTTTTTCGATTGCCATCCGGAAGGCTTCTTTCAGGCGTTCGTGTTCCGGAGCTTTTTCAAGCATTTCAACGACTGTTGCATAGCCGCTTCCTTCGAGCATTTTAGGGTTGCCCCATTTCAGGACCAGGCCCGGAAGGCCGCAGATGACAATGTCCCCTGAGGCGGACTCGAGCCCTTCGGAGATCCGGCTCCCGACCATAACCACGGTATAGTCAGGGAAAAGCATGTGGGAATAGCGCATCCCTATGCGCCCGGTGGTCAGGACCACTTTCTCGGTACCGCGGATCAGGTCCCCTTTCATCTCGCCAAGGTGGTCATTCCAGGGCTCAACAAAACCGGTGCTTCCGAGGACTGAAATCCCTCCTTCGACTCCTATCCTGCTGTTCAGGGTTTCTTTACCTATCCTTTCTCCCTCGGGAATCGAAATAGTGACTTCCGCTCCCCTCAGGCCCAGTTCTTCCACGGCTTCCTGCACCGCGGCTTTGATCTGCGCCATGGGGTTCGGGTTGATTGCAGGCTGGCCTTTTGGGACCTGTAACCCGTCCCTCTTCACGACCCCTATACCCTTTCCGCCAAGGATGCGGATCCCGTCAGCTTCCCTGGCTTCCCCCACGAACTCAAGGCCGCGGGTGATGTCGGATTCGTGGTCATTCCGGATCTTTTTCACAACGGCACGCCCTGAACCCGATTCGCTTACTTCAAGGTATGCCCTGAGCCCTGCAGGGGTCGGGACGGAAACGTGATCAACTGTTTTTTTAAGGGAGAGCACCGCAGCTTTTGCTGCGGCAGTGGCAGTGGTCCCGGTGGTGTACCCGCGTTTCAGAACAGACCCGTCGCTCAGGACGACGATCATTCCGGATGCCACTTTTTCTTCCACTTCTTCCCTGGGCATCCCGGTGCGGGCTATCCATTCTTCCGGGATGTCAAAATTGTTAACGGGATCTATCATGGAAGATATTCAGGGGTTTTTTGGTATAAATATATTGATGTGGAAATTTGGAACTGGCCTGAATTTCTCCTGCCTGAACCTATTCGGAAATTATCCTGACCGAAAACATCCTGAGCAAAAAAGACGTCCGAAAACAGCTTTAAGAAAAGGGGTGGCACCATTCCGGGGTGTTGGGGGGTATTTCATTCGTTTTTTCTGGAAATGGGGGGTATCCAGGTTTTGGGAATGGAGGGGGATCCATTCTCTGATGGGGGGGTTGGTGTGTGAAAAATAGCCCGAAATGGTGCCTATTCAGATGTCAGTTCTATGCCTGACACCCGCTCCCAACTCATCAGTTATACTATATATACTTTTAGCAAATACTTCTTGTTTTTTCAAGGATGACAATTGTTGACATGGGTAGTAATTGTCAGTCTATATATCTAATCTATGTCCTCATGGTAGTGTTTTTCAATTCTGCTAAAATAAGCTTTTGCTTGAAGAGTTTAATTATTTGTTTTATGTTGGGGGGTGAACCCTGAGGATTCACTGGATTCTGGCAAACATCCGATCAAGTTCCCCTCTCGTGAAGGTGAGGACTGTGGGCCGGCCGTGGGGACAGGAGTAGGGATTTTCCGCCTGTTTTAGCTGCTCCACCAGTTCTTCCATCTGCCGCAAACTACAGGCTGCCCCCCCTTTGATTGCCGCCCTGCAGGCCATGGTCTTGCAGACCTGTTCGGAAACTCCCGTGTCCTTTTTGATCTTTCCGCCCGCAAGAAGCTCCGAGACGAGGTCGTGGATAATCCCCGGGTCTTCCAGGCGCCCGAATACGTCCGGCACGAAAGTCACCACATAGGTGTTGTCCCCGAATTCCGATATTCCAAAGCCGTGTTCTTCAAGGTAGGGGATGTATTCTTCCATGAGCACCTTTTCTTTTGGGGTCAGGTCTATCGTAATCGGAGTGATCAGTTCCTGGACCCTGTTCTTTTTCATCTTCAGGATCTGCTCGTAGAGGACGCGCTCGTGAGCGGCGTGCTGGTCGATGATCACAAGGTCTTCCCCTTTTTCGGCAAGGATATAGATCTTCGAGACCTGGCCGATGATCCGGAGGCCTTCAAGGAGGTCAGTGTTGGCTTTTTTATTTGGCTTTTGCTCCGGGTATGCCCTTTCCACTCCTTTTTGTGTCCCTTTTTCAGTCCTTTCTTCTATCCCTTTTTCAGTCCTTTCTTCTATCCCTTTTTCTGTCTTCTTTTCAGTCCCTTTTTCTATCCCCTTTTCAGTCCCTTTTTGTGTCCTTTCTTCTGTCCTTTCTTCTGTCCCCTTTTGTGTCCCCCTTTCAACCCTTTTCTCTATCTCTTTTTCAGTCCTTTCTCTTCCCTTTCCTTTCCTTTCTTCTCCTGTCGCCTTTTCCTCTTCCCTTCCTTTTTCCGCTTCTTTCATCTCATTCTCGCTAGCAAAACCCAAAAGCCGCTCCGACCTTTTCAGCCTTCTTTCGGTATCCTTTACCGGATAACTGTAGGTTTCGGGTTTTTCCCTGAAGAGTTTGCTTCCGCCTGCCGGAACTTCTGCGGCTCTTACGATATCTTTTCCGGGACCACTCCTGGGCTTTTCCGAAACATCCGTTTTTTCAGGGAACAGCACCCTGCTCTCCGGCTCCCGGACTTCCAGGGTTTTCTGGTGGGTTTTGCCTTCCTTTTCCCTTATCTCGGGAGCAAGCCCGTGTTCCGAAAGGGTCTTTTCCACGGCTGCAGTCACTGCATTGCTGATTTCCTTTTCCCTGCTGAAGCGGACCTCTGCTTTTCGCGGGTGCACGTTAACGTCCACCTCCTGCGGGTCGAGGGTGAGGGAGAGCACAGCTACAGGGTAACGTCCTTTTGGAATTTTCGTATAGTAACCCTGGCGGACGGCTGTGTTTACGGCTTTTGAGGTCACGGGGCGGGTGTTTACAAAGAGGAATAGCTGGTCTCCTGTTCCCCGCGTAAGTTCGGGCTTTGAGACACAGCCCCGGATAACAACGTCCCCTGTCAGGGATTCTACGGGGAGCATGGACCTTGCAGTTTCGGGGCCGAGCAGGTTTACGACACTGTTCAAAAGCTCGCTTGAGGCGGGGTTTCTGAGGACGGGCTTTCCGTCGCTGAGGAGTGTGAATGAAATCTCAGGGTTTGCCAGGGCGAGTTTCATTACAACGTCCGTGATATGGGCAAGTTCGGTCCTGTCGCTTTTCAGGTACTTTTGCCTTGCCGGGGTGTTGTAAAAGAGGTCTTTTACGTGTACAGCTGTTCCCGGAGCCGTGCCGACATTCGAGCTTTCCTGCACCTGCCCTCCGTGGATAACCACCTTCGTGCCTGCGAGTTCTTCGGGGGGCCGGGTCAGGATTTCCACTTTCGCGATAGCAGTAATAGAGGAGAGGGCTTCTCCCCGGAAACCCATGGTGGCTACGGTGTCCAGGTCTTCGATTTTCCTAAGCTTGCTTGTTGCGTGTTTTTCATATGCGAGAAGGGCATCTGCCCGGCTCATCCCGCAGCCGTTGTCCCTTACCAGAATCGATTTCTTGCCCCCTTTCTCGACCTCGATCCGGACCTCGGTGGCTCCGGCATCGATTGCGTTGTCTACCAGTTCCTTTATGGCGGATGCGGGACGTTCGATCACCTCCCCGGCTGCGATCTTATTTATTGTATCCTTATCAAGGATCCGGATTTTATTTCCCTGCCCTTCCATACCTCTTTCTCCTTTTTTCATTTCGTGAGATGTAATTTGCTAGCTCTTTCAATTAGTGAAACTTAACCCAGCAACTTTTTCAGTTCGTGAAGCTTGTTCATGGCCTCAAGGGGGGTCATATCGTCCACATTCAGCTTTTTCAGGGCGACTTCCACGGGGCTTTGCCTGTTTGCCTGGGCCTGGGTCCCGCCTCCGCTGCCGGGGTCGAAAAGCAGCATCTGGGTGTAGCGCGTGGCTGCCTTGCCTTTTTTCCTTTTCCCGTTTTCCCCTTCTTCGGCTTCTTCAAGCAGGTTTTCCCGTTCCAGTTCCTTCAGGATCTCGTTTGCCCTGTCTATCACCTTTTCCGGGACTCCTGCAAGCCTTGCAACCTGGATCCCGTAACTCCGGTCCGTTGCCCCTGGCACGATCTTTCTCAGGAAGACCAGTTCGTGGCCTTCTTCTTTTACCGCGATGTGGTAGTTTTTGACCCGCTTTAACTTTTCCTCAAGGGCTGTCAACTGGTGGTAGTGCGTGGCAAAAAGGGCCCTTACCCCGACCTTTCCCCGGTTGTGCAGGTACTCAACCACGGCTTTTGCGATGCTGTACCCGTCGTAGGTGCTCGTCCCTCTCCCTATCTCGTCCAGGAGGACCAGGCTTTTGGAGCTTGCGTTGTTCAGGATGTTTGCAAGTTCAACCATCTCCACCATGAAAGTACTCTGCCCGCTTGCCAGGTCGTCAAAGGCCCCTATCCTCGTAAAGACCTGGTCCACGGTCCCGATGGAGGCATGGGACGCCGGGACAAAGGAGCCTGCCTGGGCCATGATTGCGATCAGGGCGCTCTGGCGCATGTAGGTGGACTTTCCTGCCATGTTCGGGCCCGTTACCAGTAAAAACTGTTTTTCCTTGCAGTCCATTTCGGTATCATTAGGAACAAACCCCCCGGGAACGGTATTTTCCACAACAGGGTGTCTTCCGTCTCTGATCAGGATCTTGCAGTCTTCGGTCAGCTGGGGGCGGACATAGTTGTTGTTTTCGGAAGCCTCTGCAAGGTTTGCGAGCACGTCCAGGGTCCCGGTGCTTTCAGCTGTCTGCTGCAGTTCCCTTGAGTATCCTGCAACGGTTTTCGTGATTTTTGTGAAGATCTCGTATTCCAGGGCCACGGCTTTTTCGTTGGCCGAGAGGATCAGGCTTTCTTTTTCCTTCAGTTCCGGCGTGAAGAAGCGCTCGGCATTGGTCATGGTCTGCTTTCTGATGTAGTCTTCGGGCACCTGGGCGCGGTTAGCGTTGGTAACTTCGATGTAGTAGCCAAAGACCTTATTGTACCCGACTTTCAGGGACTTGATCCCGGATTTTTCCCTCTCTTTTTGCTGGAAAGCGGCAATCCACTGCTTGCTGTTGCTTGCAATGTCCCTCAGTTCGTCCAGCTCTTCATTGTAGCCCTTTTTGATCATCCCGCCTTCCCGGACCGTTAGAGGCGCTTCGTCCGCGATTCCCTTTTCAATCAGTTCTGCCAGGGTTTCGAGTTCTGAGAATGCTGCGAGTTCCTTTCCTATTTCTTCCAGGAGTTTCGAGTCGGTCTTTTCGAGGAGGCAGTCCCTTACGGGCACAACGGCTGTCAGGGACTTTTTCAGGGCTACAAGGTCCCTTGCGTTGGAGTTTCCGTACACGATGCGGCCAACCAGGCGCTCGATGTCCCGGACCTCGGAGAGCCAGTCCCGGATGTCATAGCGGAGCAGGGCGTCTCCTGCCAGTTCTTCCACGGCGTCCAGCCGCCGGTTAATAAGTTCGACGGAAAGGAGCGGTTTCAGGAGCCATTTTTTCAGGGCCCGGCTCCCCATGGGGGTCTTTGTACTGTCCAGCACCTTGAAAAGCGAGTTTTCATTCCCGCCGTCCCGCACATTTTTCACGATTTCCAGGTTGCGCAGGGTTATTGCGTCGAGCACCATGAACTCGGAGTTCGAGTAGGTCCGCAGAGTGTTTATGTGGGCAAGGTCCCGCATCTGGGTGGTCTTTGCGTATTCAAGGGCTGCCCAGGCCGAATATACCGCAAACTCCAGGTTTTCACAGCCCATTCCTTCCAGGGTCGTAATCCCGAAGTGTTTTTTAAGCATCTCACCCGCTTCTCCGGGCTCGGAAAGTTCGGGGGCGAATTCGTGGACAATGGTCTGGTCCCTGAGCCGGCCTGCAAGTTCGGGGTTCCCGTAAAGGGAAGGGGGCAGGATGCACTCTGCCGGGTGCATGCGGGCAAGTTCACTCATAAGTTTTTCAAAGTTTTCCGAGTCCCTGAACTGGGTGGTCAAAAACTCCCCTGTTGAGATGTCCAGGAAGGAGACTCCGAGTTCCATTTCCCCGGGGTTTTTGTCGCTTTTCCCGCCTTTGCCGCTTTTCCCGTTTTTGTCTCCGTTCCCGCCTTTACCGCTTTTGCCGCTTTCCCGGCCTGCTACTGCCATCAGGTAGTTATTCGAGGCGTCGGAAAACATGGAGGAATCTATGGCTGTCCCCGGGGTCACTACCCGGACAACACCCCTTTTTACGACTCCTTTTGCCTGTTTTGGGTTTTCGAGCTGCTCGCAGATTGCCACGTTGTACCCTTTGTTGATTAGCCTCGGGAGATAGGTGTCAATGGCATGGTATGGGATTCCTGCAAGCGGCATCCTTTCCCCGGATTTATCCTTTCCCCGGGCTGTAAGGGTAATTTCCAGTTCCCTTGCGATTGTCTTTGCGTCTTCCCCGAAAGACTCGTAGAAATCGCCCATCCGGAAGAAGATGAGGGCATCAGGGTATTCTTGCTTTGCTTCATAGTACTGGCGCATTGCAGGGGTCATCTGGTTATTCATTTTTTATTCCACTGTAAGCTGTTAAGTCGATTTGGTATAAAATAGAAAGTCGAGCGCAGTTGGTAGGATCAAATCATCCCGGTCGAATTATCCCCGGTAAATTAGCCTTAATATGCTGCCGCAGCTCAGCCGGTGCTCACTATTGCCGGATTGCTTCAGCTTTAATTTTATGCTTTTTGAATGCTATTCCTTTATGTGAATCCTGCTTCTTATATATAATTTAACAATTCGGCATTATAAGCCGATCAAAGGAGGAACCTGTTCTGAGCCGGGAAAAATTGATCGAGGTCTGCCCTGTCTGCGGGAATTCGGATCTCTACTACGAGGTCGGGGGGTATGCCGGCAAGGTCTACCACTGCAAGGAATGCGGGTATATGGGAGCTTTCGTTGTCGAAGGAAATGAAGAAATGGTTGAGAAAATCCGGGAAAAGTATAAGCGTGAAAAGGAAAAGGGGGAGGAGTAATAGATTTACGTGAGTTTTCCAGGTCTTGCATGCTTTTAATTTCCGTTTGATGTCACGGGGCTTAACATTTACAAAAGCTGTTCCACTGGGTTTGATAGGTTTATTTCATAATGGTTAGAGGGGCACAATCGGAAAGAAGTAAGTTTATAAATTTTTGACTTATATCCATATTTATGAACCTGTTTAAAAAAATTATCTCATTGCTCTTCAAAGACAATGAGCCTGGAAGTACACTTAATGAGCCTTTGAACAAAGAAAATGAGCCTGGAAGTACACTTAATGAGCCTTTGAACAAAGAAAATGAACATGAAAGGGCCCTCAATGAGCATTTGAAATCACTGGGACTTAAACCCGGAACTTACGAGGCGTGGATCAATATAGGTCTTGTTCTTATTTCACTTGAAAGATATGAAGAATCACTCAAAGCCTATGATAAGGCATTAAAATTGAATGAAAATTCTGGGGAAGCATGGGGGAATAAGGGTTTTGTCCTCTTTAAGCTTAAAAAATATGAAGATTCCCTAAAAGCTTATGATAAGGCATTAGAAACAAACCCGGATCTTGCTGAAACCTGGTTTAATAAAGGTCGTGTACTTCAAAAACTGGGTCTGAATAATGATGCATTGGCTTGTTATGATAAAGCTCTAGAAATCACTCCTAAATACACAGAGGCCTGGTATCAAAGAGATAATCTTCTTGAATCATTCAAATAGCCGAGTTTTCCGCAAATGTTCTTCAAAAATAGTATTTTTTTGTTGTTATATATTTCTTGATTATCTGTACTCTGGCAATATTAGGTTAAATTAAAAATCTACGTTGAGAACCTCATTGGGAACTACCTATTTTATGGAAAACTTTTTAACTGTTTCTGTCCTTTAAAACATCATGAGCACTATTTCCTCTACTCAATTCATACCGGGGAGACTACTTCTTGTAATTTTTCTCATTTTGATATTCTGCATTTTCTACTTATTTTACAGGAAAAAGAGAAAGTAACATTTGTAATAATACATCTTTAATCTTTTTTTAATCATTTCTCCAAAGCTGCAAGGTTTTTGGATTCGCCTGTGGATAAACGGGGTTCTCACCGCCCGCCTCAGCGGGCGGCTTTTTCCGATAAATTGCATGGAAAATGAAGAAATGCCATTCCTGAGCGTACACTGTACGAATATGAACTCCTGAAATATGGAACCATGAAAAACAAGTCTAGCAAACATGCTGGCAAGATACAATCTACCTTATTTGGAATGTCACAGCTCATGTATTTTTATTCATTTTTTTAACTTTCCTTGAAAGGCCGCCTGCTTCGCAGTCGGTGAGTGCCCTGGGATCTGAAATCGAATGTCAAAATCCTGGGAATGGCCTTTAAATATCAACTCAAAAAAAGTGGGAGTTCACATGTTTAAGTAGCAGATCTCGATTTGGGGATTTTTTATTTACATTTCCATCTTTTGATACTATTTTATACACATCTCTAAAAAATTAACTAGTTGTGTAATAAAAGCCAACTTTTTTAACTGAAGGGTCTCTTACTTGCAATTATTAGCAAGTTATTTCCCCCCTCTGTATAGTAATTTCTGAAAAACCCCTTAAAATGTGATATATATGAAACTTCGTGTTGTAAGTTCAAAAGAAGAAATTGATACACTAAATGAAAGTGAAGAACTCATTCACTTCGCATTCAGGCCTTCCAACAAAGATATATTCAAACTTATTATAAGGTGTCCGAATGTAAAAGCGATCCATGTCCCTTCTTCATACAAGAAAACCATTTCTACCTCTGCCCAGATGTACCTCTCAATGCAGGGCATTGCCTTACTTGAGGGTGATGTATGGGGTCACAGGAAAGACATCAATGAATATTCGGAAGTTTCCCCACATGTTTTTGACCGCATAACGGAACTAAAGTCCGAAGGGCTTTCCGAGCAGGATATCGTTGAAAAGGTTTCAGGGGAAACCAAACTCAGCCCTGACTTTATAACCTTTATTATGTCTATCTGATGTTTTTAAATAACAGCATGTTGGCCGATCAAATCCTGATCAGCTTTCATTTTCTTTTTTGCTGGTGCTGTTTCTGGTATTCCTGTTAAAAATTAAATAAAGTCCTATTTTAAAAATCGAAATCATGTTTTAAAAATTGAAATCCTATTCTTAAAAACCGAAATCCTAAAGCCAGAACTCTCTGTGAGAAAAACAATTAGAAAATAAGAGTTTGATGGGGCCGCTGAGATTTGAACTCAAGTCGCAAGACCCCCAGCCTTGCAGGATGGACCAGGCTACCCTACGGCCCCGCAGAGTAGAATTTGCTTCTTAGATGACAATTCTTGGTTTGCTTGCCATCGTAAACTATTGTAATCAAATATGTAGTATAAATGTATATCGGTACGAATATGGAATTTGGGTTCTTTGTTAGTATTTTTGTTTGGTTGGTGTTGTGAGGAAAAGCTATCCTTTTTTTCCTATTTGCTCTTTCTTTCTCGCTCAGGATTCTTAAAAACCGGGACCTGAAGGGCCATTCAGGAGAGTTTTTGCCCGGAGGACCCTCTGGATTATGGTTATGTGGGAAAACACGGCTATAAGCACAATTGCCCCGCTCAGCAGTCCTGTCAGGGCTCCGAAAGCGAGGATAAGCATCCTTTCCGTGCGTTCGGCTACCCCCACACTTAGCTTCCGGCAGCCTGCGGATTCTGCCCTGGCGCGGGTGTAGCTTACCAGGAAGGAGCCTATTAGGGCAAAACCTGCCCAGAGCCAGCTATCAATCTCCAGAATGGGCGGAAGCGCGAGTTTTCCATTTACAGCCCCGGCTATGATCCCGAGGAACATCAACCCGTCGGAGTAGCGGTCACAGACCGAATCAAGCACTCCCCCGAAAGGGGTAATAATGCCTTTAGCCCTTGCAACTCCCCCGTCCAGGGCATCAAAAACTCCACTGAAAAGAATCAAAAGCCCCCCTTCGAAGGGCTTTCCCAGGGCAAATGCCGCACCTGCGGCCACGCTCACCACAAACCCCATCAGTGTTAGTGTGTTCGGGGAAAAGGGAATTAAACGGGCGAATGGTGTTATTTTTTCCCTTACGCTGTTTTTCAGATCGTTGAATATTTCAATCCCCTCCTTCCTGGCTGAAATGATTTTCTGCCATGGTATTCTGAATCCATGGTACTCTGAATCCATGGTATTCTGATTCGTCGAAATGATATGGTACCTTCTATTGAATATGGTAAGTCTTGCTATTGAATATGTCTTTTATTGAATATCCTGCTATTTGTCTTATCTTTTTTGGGAAGATGGCGGAAACAGCCGGTCTTTTAAATAGTGCCGGCGGGATTCCGATAAAGTTTTTACCTGGATGTTTAATTTTTCTTCTGAATACGCGGTGATATAAAAATGGATCTTGTAGACAATCACAGGGAAAAGTGCACACAGTGCGGGCAGTGCCTGGACGTATGTCCGATGTATGATGACATTGATTTGCTCGAGCGCCTTTACGGATACCTTGAAGGCAATTCTGAAATTGACCCTGATTCCCTTCTCAGTTGCCTGACCTGCGGGCTCTGCGGCGAGGCCTGTCCCGAGGACCTGGGGATCAAAATGCTGATCTCCCCGGCCCGGCAGAAGTGGGTGGGCGAACATGGCCTCACGGACCGGCAGACCTTGATGGATCCGGATGCTGAAAATAACTTGATAAAAAAAGTCGCTGAAATGAGCGAGGTTTCCGAATTCCGGGCTGGAAAAGGTTCCGTGGTGTATTTCCCCGGCTGTGCCAGCGGTTACATTAACACCAATATGGCAAAAGCTGCTGTTGCCCTGCTTGAGAAAGCTGGAGTTGATTACACGGTCATTAGCGGGGTGGAATACTGCTGCGGGGCGGTTTCTGCAGGTGCGGGGAATCCGGGCCCTATCCGCCGGAATGGGCAGAAGAATATCGAGGAAGTCCGGAAGAGGGGAGGGAAAATCCTGGTCACGACCTGTCCCGGCTGCTTCAAAGCCTTCAAAGAAATGTATCCCAGGATGTTCGGAGACCCGGGTTTTGAAGTCCTGCAGATTTCCCAGTACCTGGAACGCCTGGTCCGGGAAGGCAAACTCAAGCCAGAAAAGGTCCTCGAAAACAGGGTATTTTATCACGATCCCTGCCACCTTACCCGGGGAATGGGCGTGTACCGGGAAGCCAGGGAACTGCTGGAAGGCATCCCTGGGACGTTTCTCGCAAACAAAACTCCTGAAAATTCGGCATGTTGCGGGTTTGGCGGTGGTGTAAGGCTCAACTATCCTTCCGAATCCCTGGCTGTGGCCTCGGACCGCTACAGGGTTGCGGGGGAATTGGGCTGTGATCTAATCATAACCAACTGCGCTGGCTGCATGCAAAACCTCGTGGAAGCCGGGTTGGATGGGGAGTCTGGGAAAATAGAAGTTTTTGACCTGGCCGAATACCTGGCTCTTAGTTTCGGAATTGAAATCGAACGTGATGATGGGAAAATGCTGGAAGTTGTTAACAGGGCTTACAGGCTCTGTGTTTCAGGTTACGGGAAAAATGATTCCCCATAAATGATTTGCCTTGTAAAATTACTCACAAGCAATCACCCATAAATTATATATTCGATCTCAAGTCGAAAACTATATTATATTTTTTATATTTTTTTGCCCGGTTCTGTTTTTATTTATTTAATGTTCTCATCGCCAGGAAACACTTTTTATAGGCTTGGCAGTGTTTTTTTTGAAGGTCTGGCTTCTTGGGGGACATTTTCTAATATATAATCTTTTTGTTTTTGAGGTTGGCATGGTGAGGCACTTTATTTTTTTGCACAGTAGGTTAAAAGGTCGATCGAAAATAAACTTTTTTTTCCGTTTTCTTCCTGAAAATGTATTATTGCTTATAAAAACAGTATCTAGAAAGGTCATGTCATTATGGTGCTTTTAAGATGGATAGATTTTCCAGCCCTGAACCTGACTTACTATTTTAAATCCTTATTTCTTTATATCATTTCTTCTATACCGTTTGTCTCGCGGGAAACGTCCGCGTTTAAATTCTTATATTTATAATTTGTGTTTTATCTCCGGTCATTTCGACTGGATAATTTCCGAAAAACCTCCCCAACCAAAAACTATATATGTAACTGCCATTTCTGGATTTCGGTTCTGACAAAATATTTATACTAGTAAAAAGAACATCTGCTTTGGAGACATCTGTAAAACTGAGTTCTAAGCCGGGAAGAAAAATGGCAATTGAAAAAAATTCCCTCAGCTAAAAACTTGTGAACCCCAAAAATGTGATGGTCATGACTTTTTTGTCATGATTTCCCACGTGTGGTAATCACGGACTCCCACCTGTGATGGCCATAAGATTTTCTCGTGTGGACCTTTCCCACCATATGAAGCACGAGTTAAGCGCCTAAATCATCATGATTAATCGTGATTTTTTGGTTTTTTGGGTCGTCTCTGAAAATACTTCTTAAAAATAAAAATGGAGGATGCAATTATTAGCAACGAAGAATTGCTTCAGGAACTGTCTGATGCGATTGTCTCTTGTAAGAAGGATGCAGTGCTCGCTGCCGTAGAAAAGGCAAAAGGAGTCATTGAACCTTCGGACATCATTGAAAAGGGACTTGCAGCAGGTATGAACGAGGTCGGTACTCTTTTTGAGAGAGGTAAACTTTTCCTGCCCCACGTGATGATGGCTGCAGACGCAATGACAGCCGGTGTTGAATCCCTTAAGGACCTGATGCCTGAAGGCTCAGAATCCAAGATGGGCGTCATTGTGAACGGGACTGTGGAAGGAGATGTCCACGACATCGGTAAATCCATCGTGTCCACTATGCTTCAGTCTGCTGGTTTTGAAGTGCACGACATCGGAAGAGACGTGCCCGTCAAGAACTTCATCGACAAGGCAAAGGAAGTTTCCGCAAACATGGTTGGCCTGTCCGCTCTTATGACCACCACCCTGCAGGGCCAGAAGGATGTCATTGAACTCCTGAAGGAAGAAGGCATGAGGGATGGTGTCAAAGTCATGATTGGCGGTGCACCTGCAACCCAGGCATGGGCTGACAAGATTGGCGCAGACTGCTATGCTGAAAACGCAAGCGAAGCTGTTGCCAAGGCAAAAGAACTGTTACTGTAAATAAGAATTTTTTCTGTATTTTCCTATTCTTATTGGAGGTTAAAAAATGGCACAGAACAATGCAGTTGCTGGCATGAACGCCCTTAACGGCGTAGAACTTAATCTTTTCACCAACGAAGAACTCAAGGCAATCCACTACGCCACCGTGGAAGTCATGCAGAACCCTGGTATCCAGGTTTCTGACCCTGAAGCAAGGCAGGTCTTCAAGGAAAACGGTTGTGAAGTCGACGAAGAGTCCCAGATCGTAAAGATCCCTGAATACGTTGTAAGAAAGGCTCTCCAGCTCGCACCCTCAAGATTCACCCTCTGGGGCCGCGAAAAGAAGTACAATACTCTCATTGAATGCGGCGGAAAGGTACACTGGACCTGCTTCGGTACCGGTGTCAAGATGTGCAAGTACGAAGCTCCTGGCAAGTACTCCACCATCGACTCCGTTGACAACGACATCGCAGAAATCGCAAAGCTCTGTGACTGGGCAGAAAACATTGACTACTTCTCCCTCCCTGTTTCCGCAAGGGACTGGGCAGGCAAGGGCGCACAGGACGTCCACGAAACCTTTACCTCTCTGACCAACACCCAGAAGCACTTCCACCACATCGACCCTGTCGGTGAAAACGTCGAGTACTACTGGGACCTCGCAGTCGCATTCTACGGCGGCGACGCAGCAATGGCAAAGAAGAAGCCTATCTTCTCCATGCTCGTATGCCCGACCAGCCCACTCGAGCTCAGTGTCAACGCCTGTCAGGTCATCATGAAGGGTGCCCGCCTCGGTGTACCACTCAACGTTCTGAGTATGGCAATGTCCGGCGGATCCTCCCCGGTCTACCTCGCAGGAACCCTTGTGACCCACAACGCCGAAGTTCTCTCCGGTATCGTGCTCGCTCAGCTCGCTTGCCCAGGCGCTTCCTGTATGTACGGCAGTTCCACCACAACCTTCGACCTGAAGAAGGGTACGGCACCTGTCGGATCTCCTGAACTCGGCCTCATCAGCGCCGGTGTTGCAAAACTCGCACAGTTCTACGGTCTACCTTCCTTCGTTGCAGGAACTTAGTCTGACGCCAAGGTTCCGGACGACCAGGCTGGACACGAAAAGACAATGACCTGTCTTCTTCCTGCCCTCTCTGGTGCAAACACCCTCTACGGTGCCGGAATGCTTGAGCTTGGTATGACCTTCTCCATGGAACAGCTGGTAATTGACAACGACATCATCAAGATGACCAAGAAAGCAATGAAAGGAATCCCGGTCGACACCGAGACCCTGGCAGTTGAGTCCATCCAGAAAGTTGGAATCGGAAACAACTTCCTTGCCCTCAAGCAGACCAGGAAACTTGTGAACTACCCCTCCGACCCGATGCTCATTGACAGGCAGATGTTCGGAGACTGGGAAGCCGCAGGTTCCAAGGACCTTGCATCCGTCGCACACGAAATCGTTGTAGACGTCCTCAAGAACCACGTCGTTCCACCAATCGAAGCCGACGTCCTCGCAGCAATGCAGGCAGTCGTGGACAGGGCTGACAAAGCCTTCAGAGAAGGCCAGTAATCATAATACCAGGATATCCAGGAGATCTAAAAATGGCAAACGAAGCGATTATTGCTAAAGCAAAAGAATCAATCACCGAATTCGATGAAGAAATGGCTGAAGAAGCAGCAAAGGAAGCTCTTGCAGCCAACATGGACCCTGTAGAGCTTATCGAGAAGGGCTTTACCGCAGGGATGGAAGAAGTAGGAGCACAGTTCGAACAGGGTACCCTTTTCCTCCCCCACGTGCTTGCAGCCGCAGAAGCAATGAGCGTAGGCATGGAAGTTATCAAGCCCGAAATGGAGAAGCGCAAATCTGAGACCAAGAGCCTCGGAACTGTTGTCATCGGAACCATCGAAGGTGACATCCACTCCATCGGCAAGGACATTGTTGCCTCCATGCTCAACATTGCAGGTTTCAAAGTAGTGGACCTCGGCAGGGACGTTGCAGTTTCCGCCTTCATCGAAAAAGCAAAGGAAGTCAAACCTACCGTTGTTGCATCCTCCGCCCTTATGACCACCACCATGGTCACCCAGATCCAGATCGAAGAACAGCTCAAGGAAGCTGGCATCCGCGACCAGATCAAGACCATGGTCGGCGGCGCTCCGGTTACCCAGGACTGGGCAGACCAGATCGGTGCAGACATCTACGGCGAAAACGCCACAGATGTGGTCAACAAGATCAAGGCACTTGTAGCCTGAAAAACGGTCTCGAAGCACAGATGATGCATCTCCATGGTGCATCTTTTCTGTGCAATTTTTTATTTTGTGCAGTCTTTGCGGAGCCTATAGCCGTGGTTATAAAAAAAAGCTCTTGCAGGTCATACCAAAAGCTTTACGGGAATTTCCGGAATTGCAATTGAAAAACGGCAAACTGAAGGTTGCAATTGAAAAACGGCAAACTGAAAGTTGCAATTGAAAAATGGCAAACTGAAAATTGCAATTGAAAAATGGCAAACTGAAAGTTGCAATTGAAAAACGGCAAACTGAAAATTGCAATTGAAAAACGGCAAACTGAAAATTGCAATTGAAAAATGGCAAACTGAAAATTGCAATTGAAAAATGGCAAACTAAAAATTGCAATTGAAAAACGGTAAACTAAAAATTGCAATTGAAAAACGGTAAACTAAAAATTGCAATTGAAAAACGGTAAACTAAAAATTGCAATTGAAAAATGGCAAACTGAAAGTTGCAACTTGATGAATCATGAATTATTCCCGGATAATGAGTAATTCCTGGATATACAATGCCCATCGGAAAGGTCCGCAGGCTGCATTTTAGACTGTGGGAATTTGGCAGGTTCGGAATCCTGCCGTGAGGGAGTTTCCGCAGTCATTCTGAAAACTGGAGGGAGTTTTCGTGGATTTGAAAGCTTTAAAAAAACAGGAAAGTAAAAGAAAAATCAGTAAAGGGTACATGTGGGCCCTTTTCTGTGCTGTGTTCTGGGGTATCTGGTATCTTCCCGGAACTGTTGTGTGGGTACTGAACCCGTTCGATGCAATGTACGGGGCTATTGCCGAAACAAGCGGGGACGGAACTTCCCTTATCATAACTGCGGTGTTAATTACCGCCTTTAATGCGCTTACGGTTATGCTGGCGCTTATGCTCTGGAACGGTGTACTCGGAAAATACGGGGAACTGGTCCGGACCATGAAGGAATTCCATCCGTGTTCCAAGTGGTTCTTCCTTGCCTCGATTTTCGGTGGGCCAATGGCAATTCTCGGTTCGTTTATTGCTATGGGTTTCATCGGTGGCGCATTCGCAGCTGTTGCGGCTCTTCTCTACCCTGTGGTGGGCTCGATTCTTGCTTACTACTGGTACGGGGAAAAGATCTCCAAAAGAGCTGCACTGGGCATAGGAATCATCATCCTTGGAGGCATCACGATCTTCGGTGGCGGGCTTATTAATGAGCTTTCTTCAGGTAACGTCCAGTGGATCGGGTATCTTGGAGGTTTGATGGCTGCTGCCGGCTGGGGTATTGAAGGTGCAATCGCAGGTAAGGGTCTCGATATTTCCGAGCCTGACGTGGGGCTGACCCTGAGATTCGTTGGAGAAAACATTATCTGGTGGATTATTATCGTCCCGCTGCTTGCATTTGTCGGCTTTCCGATGTATTCCTTTGCATTCCAGGCATTTGAACCCCTGACCCTGCTGGTCCTTATCTTTGCAGGAATTACCTTTGGTTTCTGTTATGTATGCTGGTATAAGTCCTTCCCGCTTATTGGCGTCGGAAGAGGCCAGGGTATCGGAAACCTCTATGGGCTGTTTGCTATTATCTTCATCTTCCTCTTCTTCGGAGATGTCCCGGAGTGGACTATCCTTGTCGGAGGTACTCTCTGTGTTATTGGTAGTTTCGCTATGATTACGGAAGACACAAGTGAACTTGAAACTCTGAGAGGTGAGTGAAATGGGAAACCGTCCAATTAAATTCAGGATCCTGGAGCTTTTCCTGGATGATAAGGAACACTGGAACTATGAGATTGTCTCAAAGATCCAGGAAGAATATAATATGCAGGGAAATTTCCAGAGGGATAGCATCAACTTCGACATTCTTGAACTGGCGTCCGGCGGAATGCTCAAGGACGTGGAGCAGAAGGTGGATGATAAAGGTGTCTACAAAAAAGACTTCCTTTTGCACAAATACGCAATCACGGACTTCGGGAAAGTGAGAGGGTCCGATGCCTGTCTGAGATATGTGTAATGGAGGTTCAAAAATGGTACAAACCGCAGCTGCTATGGAAGCGTACAACGCATACTGGGCAAACTCCTTCATACCTGCCGGGGACATCATGTGGATGGTCCTGATTTTGGTTCTTGCAGTGTTTGCTCTCTGGCAGGCCAGGACTTTCGTGTCCCGGTTCTGAGTTCTCAGCACACAACACAGCTTTCCAGATCCAACAATACTTAATATTAGGTGAAAATAATGGCTACAGAATATGCTTTGAGGATGGGAGACGGTAAGAAGCTCTTCCTGACAAAAGAAACGATCATAGAGGAAATTGAGGCAGGTACGGCTGACGCCGCAGACCTTGGTGAAATTCCTACTCTTTCCGGTGACGAAATCGACAAGCTCGCAGAAATCCTGATGATGCCGGGTAAGACCGTCAGTGTAGAACAGGGCATGGAAGTCCCGGTTACCCACGACATCGGAACCCTCAGACTTGACGGGGACCAGGGTAACAGCGGTGTAGGTATCCCTTCCAGCCGCCTTGTCGGCTGCATGATGCACGAGAGAGCATTTGGCGCTGACACCATGGAACTCGGTCACATCGACTACAGTTACAAGCCTGTCAAGCCTGTTATCTCTCAGGAATGCCAGACCATGGAAACCTGCCAGCAGAACATGGTCGTGCCGCTCTTCTACGGGGCAATGCCGAACATGGGCCTGTATTATACTCCTGATGGTCCCTTCGAAAACCCCGGAGACCTGATGAAGGCTTTCAAGATTCAGGAAGCCTGGGATTCCATGGAACATGCCGCAGAACACCTCACCAGGGACACTGTGTGGGTCATGCAGAGGCTTTTCGCCTCTGGAGCAGACGGTATTAACTTCGACACCACCGGAGCAGCCGGGGATGCAGATATGTACGGGACCCTCCACGCAATCGAAGCGCTCAGGAAGGAATTCCCGAACATGTACATCGAAGCCGGTATGGCCGGGGAATGTGTGCTCGGGATGCACGGTGAACTCAAGTACGACGGCACAACCCTTGCAGGTCTCTGGCCCCACCAGCAGGCCCCATTGATTGAAAAGGCAGGCGCAAACGTCTTCGGGCCGGTCTGCAACACCAACACCAGCAAGACTTCCGCCTGGAACCTTGCAAGATCTGTTACCTTCATGAAGGCAGCAGTCGAAGCCTCCAACCTCCCCTGCCACGTTGACATGGGAATGGGCGTAGGCGGAATCCCCATGCTTGAGACTCCCCCAATCGACGCTGTGACCAGGGCAAGCAAGGCAATGGTCGAGATTGCCGGCGTAGACGGCATATAGATCGGAGTCGGCGACCCGATGGGTATGCCGATTTCCCACATCATGGCCTCCGGTATGACCGGAATCAGAGCAGCCGGGGACCTTGTCGCAAGGATGGAGTTCTCAAAGAACATGAGAATCGGAGAAGCCAAGGAATACGTCGCAAAGAAGCTCGGCGTTGACACCATGGACCTCAGCGATGAATACGTCATGAGGGAACTTCGTGAAGAACTCGACATAGGTGTTATCACCTCTGTGCCTGGCGCAGCCAAGGGCCTTGCAGCTAAGATGAACATCGAGAAGCTGCTCGACGTCAAGATCAACTCCTGCGACCTCTTCAGAAAACAGATCGCATAAGTGAAGTATCCGGGTTCAGGCTCCGGCCTGAATCCTCCTCCGATGGAAATACGGCAGGGAAGCAAAAAAAGCGAACAGACCACCAAAATGTTTCAAAATCCCCGGGAAACTGCTCCTGAAAGCTCTTTCCGGACCCGGGTTCCGGGGATCAAACCTGCCGTCCTTTCCATTTTATTTTTTCTGGAAGTTTTCTTACAATTCCCTTATGTTTTTGATTTGGTTTTTTTAGTTGGTTTTTGATTTGGTTTTTGATTTGGTTTTTTTAGTTGGTTTTTGATTTGGTTTTTGATTTGGTTTTTGATTTGGTTTTTTAGTTGATTTCCTTTCTAATTCTATTTCCTTTTCTATTCAATATATCTTTTAATTCAATTTGTTTTTAGTTGATCTCCATTTTATTTGTTTTAAATCAGTTTTTTCTACCAGGTTTGTTTCCCTGTTAGCTCTATCTCTTCAGTTTCCGGTTTTCCCAGAAACGTTTATATATGTGTAGGTACTTGTAATTAATGGGAAAACAAATTTACTTGATTTGCCATTTCAAGTGCCATTTAAATCTCCCTATGTGTGCGGATTCCTGGGGCAATTTTGCCTCAAAACCTCCATTTTTTATTTTTGTATTCACCTTTTTTGGAGTCAACTTTTCTTTCCAGCTCTGCCTCTCCTTCCAGGCTGCTATTTTTTCGGTATCAAAGCTTCTTTCCCGGTGTTTCCTGTTCTTGTGAACCGGCTGCAGGGCTTACAATTCCCGGAGTATAGCCCAAAGTTTATAATGGGATATGCGCAATAAGACTCACAAAAAGTGGCTTCCGGAGTTTAACCCGGAATATGGTGAAACGAATTCCGGTGACCTTCGTGCCGATAAAAGCAAATCCGAACCCGGATGTTTAAAGTTTGAATTCCTTATGGAATACTGAATTCCGGAATACTGGAATACTCTTCCCCTTTATGGTAATCCTGATACTGGAAACCTGAGGGACAGAATAGTTTTTTTCATTCTCATTCGGGTTTCCTGCTTCATTATCATCATATCACTGTATCTAAAATCACATCTAAAATCACTGTATCTAACAATCGTATCGGAAATTTTGGTGAAAAAATGGCTGACATCATTCACTGGGCAGACGTCATAGCTGAAGACACGTTACAAAAGAGCAGCAAGCACCTTGTTGCCACAGGGATCACTCCCTCGGGACACATCCATATCGGGAACATGAGGGAAGTGGTGACGGCAGATGCCGCTTACAGGGCTCTTATGGATAAGGGTGCGGAAACCGAACTGATATACATTGCCGACACTTACGACCCTCTGAGGAAAGTCTATCCTTTCCTTCCTGAAAGCTACGCCGAGCATGTGGGAAAACCCCTTTCTGAGGTCCCCTGTCCCTGCGGGGAATGCGCAAACTATGCCGAGCATTTCCTTAAACCCTTCCTTGAAGCCCTGCACCGCCTGGGTATCAACCCGAAGGTCTACAAAGCTGACGAGATGTATAAGGCGGGACTGTACATAGAAGCCATCAAAACCGCGCTTTTGAAGCGGGACGAGATTGCAAAGATCCTCGAGGAAGTTTCGGGGAAGACCGTGGCCGAAGACTGGAGCCCCTTTAACCCGATCTGCAATGAGTGCGGCAAGCTTACCACCACAAAGGTCACCGGGTTTGACGCAGACGCGGAGACCGTGGACTATGTCTGTTCCTGCGGCCACGCCGGGACCGTTTCCATGAAAGGAGGGGGCAAGCTTACCTGGCGTGTGGACTGGCCGGCCCGCTGGGGAATCCTGGGCGTGTCCATCGAACCCTTCGGAAAGGACCATGCCTCCAGAGGCGGCTCCTACGACACCGGGACGCGGATCGCAGAAGAGATCTACGGCCACCAGCCTCCAAGCCCCATTGTCTATGAGTGGATCATGCTCGGGAAAAAGGGTGCCATGTCCTCTTCCACCGGGGTTGTGGTCTCTATCTCCGACATGCTTGAGGTTGTGCCCCCGGAAGTCCTGCGCTACCTGATTATCCGGACCAAGCCCGAAAAGCATATACAGTTCGACCCGGGGCAGCCTCTCCTTTCCCTGGTGGACGAGTACGAGCGTCTCAGGACAAAGTTCCAGGAAGAGGACCCCTCTCTCGGGGACTTTGATAAGAGGATCTACGAACTCTCCAGGGCAACCGGCATCTGCCAGTCCGATATTCCATTCAAGCAGATGGTGACCATCTCCCAGGTAGCCAGGGGCGATTTCGAGCAGATCCTGAAAATCGTGGCACGTTCAGGTTTTGACACGGAAAACGAAAAGTGTATCAGGGAACTAGCCGAGAACGTCTCGAAATGGCTTGAACTCTATGCCCCCCCCTTTGCAAAGTTCAGCGTAAAAGAGAATGTGCCCGTACAGGTAGCCACCCTCTCAGAGCTCCAGAAGAACTTCCTCGGGGCCCTCGCAGACATCATCGAAGCCAGTGGGGAACTTACAGGGGAAGACTACCATTTGCTGGTCTACTCGGCAAAAGACGCAGGGTCAGAGCTCAACGGCAGGATTGCAGCCAGCCTGGCCACAGAGCCCGAAACTCTCGAAGTAAACCCGAAAGACCTTTTCAAAGCCATCTACACCGCCATTCTGGGGCAGGGCTCGGGCCCGAAGGCGGGTTGGTTCCTATCCTCCTTTGAAAAGGAGTTCCTGGTGGAAAGGTTCAGGGAATCTGCCGTCTACCAGCCTTAATTCTTTGAGAGTATGCCGGAATCAAAAAACCCTGCTAAAGAGCATTTTCTTGCCTGGGATAAGGAGTACGCCCACCTGAAATGGGGAGGGCCCGCTCCTATCAGGGATGTGCTGGCTCGTATCCCGCTAGGAGCCCGGGTCCTTGATGCCGGGTCGGGGGGCGGCAGGTATCTCGGGGAACTTGCCGGACACTATGCAGCCGTAGGCGTCGATGTCTCCCTCATAGCTCTTGGTAAGTCCCGGGAGCAGCTTGCCAGGAGCGGGAAAACCGCCGGCCACCTGGGGGCAAGTGTCCACCTCCTGCCTTTCAAAAAAGCTTCTTTTGACGGCATCCTCTGTTACGGCGTGCTCCAGCACCTTTTCCGGGAGGAAAGAGAGGCTGCAGTCCGGGAATTCCGGCGGGTGCTCGTGGATGGGGGTATCGTCTTTTTCGAAGCCTTCGGCACCGAGGATATGCGCTGTGGGGGAAAGTCTGCGAAAAACAGTGAAGGAAATTCTGAGAAAAATACCTTCCTCCGCCAGAACGGGATCATCTATCATTACTTTACGAAGGAAGAGTTAATGTCGCTTTTCGAAGGGTTTGAAATCCTCGAACTTAAAGATGTAAAAAAAGAGAAAATTTTCAGGGGAGAAGTCTACCGACGGCACATGGTCCGGGGTATTTTCCGGAAAAATTCCGGGAAAAACTGATCCCCTCCGATTTTGCTGTTTAAGCCGCTTCCCTGTTTTAATTTTATTGCTTAAGCACTTCCCTGCTTTAATTTATTGCTTAAGCACTTCCCCATCTTAAGCTGAATGTAAAAATTTTCATACAAAGGCGATGCCCAGGTAATTAAGCAGGATTACGAGAAATGCCCCGAAAACGCCTCCGATTGCGCAGATAAGGATTACTATCCAGGTAATTGCTATTTCAAGCCCGAGAATGACCTTTGCTACAATCAGGATCAGGATTCCAAGGACTGCGTTTATTGCCAGCTTGGTTCCGGTTTTAAGAATTTTATAAAGCACGTAGGCAACTATAATTGCAATAATCAGAGTTGATATTTCGGCAATTCCTACTACCATATGCTATAGTTAGGGTATCCAATTATTTATAATTATCAATGAGTTCGGTTTTTTTTGAAATCTATTTTTTCCGGACTCGCCTGAAGGCTTATCTACTCATTTTTCCTGCAGGATACGGGGAAATTCCAGTTCAAAATGAGCTCAGAAATTCCACAAGAATTTCCTTAAGTTCTCCCTCATCCGAATATGGCTTTACCTTTATTCCAGGGTCCGGGTTTCCGAGCAGCATCGCAGAGACTGCCGCATCAGGCCGGTGCAGGCAGAGTACGGGGATTTTCCCGACAAGCGCCCGGCAGATCTCGTAGCCTACTCCCAGGGAAGGGACCGTAACTTCGGCAAGCATTGCGTCACTTTTTGCAAGTAGGCCCAGGTCCCGAGCATAAATTTCCTCTTCGGTCATTGCCGACTCTACTTTTTCAAGCTCAGGGTCAACGACGTGCCAGCTTACGACCTCAGCTCCTGCTCCCTCAAGGGTCTCGTAAATCAGGCGGTACACCGGTAGAAGCTGCCTTCCTCCCCGGATCGAACCCGAGAGGAATATTTTCGGGTTTCCCTTCTCTTGACTTTCCTGCTCTGTCTTTGCTCCCCTTTCTAAGGTTTCCTGTTTTTCTTTTTCCCGAACCGACATGTCCATCACCAATTTGTTCTCACTTAATTTTCCTGCCACTCACTTAACTCCCCTCATTTACTTAACTCCCCTGAAATAGTGCCCCGTGGTAAACCCTTTCCCCAGCTTATCGCAGGTCCAGTTCCCGGTTTTTCCTTTCTCCAGGTAAATGTCAATTGCTGCCCTGTACATCCGGGTAAGCTCTCTGATTCCCTGCTCTTCTTTCTCTTTCCTGCTCATCCCCAGGGTCTCGATCCTGATGCTTGCGACCCTCGCGTCAAGGAGTTTCGGGACATATTCGAGCATGCAGAGGGCTTTTGAATTCAGGAGGTGCATCCGGCAGGCCGGGTCCATGACCAGGGGAAACTCATAGTTTTTCTCGTCTACAAGGGCATAGTTTCCGTTTCTGCAGGGGGCTGTGCACCTCTCCTTCTTTCCTCCGAGCAGCCCGCCCACCACACAGTGTTCGGACTCCATAAGTTCCAGGCGGCCGTGAACTATTGCTTCGGCAGGGCCTGCAGCTGCCAGGGGTCCGATTTCTTCAAGGGTGAGTTCCGGGGAAAGCGTCACCCTTTCCGCTCCCTTTTTGCAGAAGAAGTCCAGGGCATAGCTGTTGAACACGTTCAGGGGGCTGTCCAGGATAACGGGGACCCCTCTCGCCTTTGCGAGCCTGAATACCCCGAGGTTTGACACGAGCACGCCGTCGGCAGCAAGGGCTTTTGCAGCCTCTAGAATTTCACTTACTGCCAGCATCTCGGGATCTTTCACGATTCTCGGGGTTTTGAAATAGACCTTCCTGCCCGCAGCCCGGACCATCCTGACAGCTCTTTCATAATCTGCTTCAAAATGGAAGGCTTTGTCCCTTTCCCTGCCTTTTCCTGAACAAAAGAGCCCTTCCCCGTAGTACAGCAGGTCCGCCCCGCCGTCAATTGCTTCTTCAAGTTCTCCGGGGGAATAGACGGATACGGCTAGCAGGGGCTGTTCCGGATGTGGCCAGGCTGCAAGTTTTGGGAGCTTTATTCCAGGTTCGGGGCAGGGTTTTCGTTTTCCCCTGACAATCCTGAGTTTTTCGAGTTCGGAGACTGCCCGGTTCCGGAGCTGGTTAATCTCTTTTACGGGGACAAAGACCTCTCCATGTACATCGACATCAATGGTTTCCGGTTCGAAGCCGGTGTTCCCGAGTTTGGAAAACTGCCGGGCAAGCTGTTCTTTTTCCCCGGGCTGCCGGAGGGCTTTTTCCACCACGTACTCCGATTTCACGGTCACGCTGTTCGAGTCAGAATCCCATAGCGTGAGTTCGAGGGGCTTTCCCTCCCAAACTCCGGCTTTCATGAGCACAGGGATCTTTCGGAGGGAGGTTTCCGAAGTATAGCTTTTTTCAAGGGTGTCCATCAGCCCTTTGTCAAGGGTTCGGTACACGGGGTTTCCTGGCCGGACTTCCACATTGAAGGGAATTTCAACGGTATCTCCCGAGTTTGCCTGTTTTACAGGTTTATTCCCTCTGTACATCTGGCGGATGACCCAGCCTTCCTCCTTTTCTTCCCTTCCTTCTCTATCGGTTCCTGCAAAGAGGATCCCGTCTCCGGCAGAAAGGGAAGCTTTAAGCTCTACTGTTACCCGCCTTGATTTACTGTCGTAGCTTTTTACCGTGCCCGCAAAGACCCCCCGGTTATAGGGCCTGAGCCTGCTCATCAGTTCTCCACGCGGGTTTTTGAAGAAATATCCTTCCGTAAAACCCCGGTTGAAAAGCTGTTCCAGGGTTTCTGCTTCCTTTCGGCTTACGGAGCACTTTTTTGTGTCCTCAAGACAGCGGTCAAGCAGGCGGCTGTAAGTCCCGACAACGCCCGCCACGTACTCGGGCCTTTTCATCCTGCCTTCGATTTTTAAGGAAGAAATCCCTGTTTTAAGAAGGGCGGGGATACAGGGAGAACTGTTAAGGTCTTTCGGGCTCAGAATATACGTGCCTTCGGTTTTCACTGTTTTTCCGTCTTTTTTAAGCCTGTACCCTTTCCGGCAGGGCTGGGCACAGTAGCCCCGGTTTCCGCTCCTGCCCCCTATAATGCTGCTCAGGAGGCACTGGCCGGAGTAGGAGATGCAAAGAGCCCCGTGTATGAAGGCTTCGGTTTCGAGTCCGCTGGTTTCGCCGATCCGTTTGATTTCTTCAAGGGAACATTCCCTGGATAACACAACTCTTTCGATTCCAAGCTCCTTTGTAAAAAGGGCCCCTTCGCTATTATGAAGGGTCATTTGAGTGCTCGCATGTAGAGGAAGGTCGGGCACGTACTGCCTTCCAAGGGAGAGCAGGCCGATGTCCTGTACAAGGACGGCATCCGAGCCCATTTCTTTCAGGCGGCAGAGCAGGTCCAGGGCGGCTTCCATTTCCCCGTCCCTTAGCAGGGTGTTTACCGTAACATAGACCTTCACTCCCCTGAGGTGGGCGTAGTCTATTGCCTCCTCAAGCTCTTTATCCGAAAAATTAGCCGCATACCCTCTTGCACTGAAGGCGTGGGCTCCAAGGTAAACCGCATCTGCTCCGTTCTCCACGGCTGCCCTGAGAGCTTCCATGCTGCCGGCCGGAGCCAGCAGTTCCGGTCTTGCAGGCTTCATTAGCTGGATAACGGGACCTGCTCTTTATTAAGCTTTGGGGCAAAAGCCCGGGATGTTCCTGGGTTGGATAGGGGTAGCTCAGGAAGGTTGGATGGAGAAAAAGTAGGTCGTTGGATGAGAGTAACTCAGGAAGAGTTGGGTGGAGAAAAAGTAGGACCGTTGGATGAGAGTAACTCAGGAAGAGTTGGATGGAAATAAATCAGGAATGGTAAAAATCCGGGTAGGGACCTGCTCCTGCAAGGAGAAGTCCCATGATTCTAAAAAATAATTAACGAAGGTTGTTAAACTCAACCCCTCCCGATCAAGAGACCAGCTATCATTCTGCCTGGATAACTTAAATTCTATCGCTTATTCTTTCGGCCCGATAATCCAGGTGACGGTTCTATCACTTTTCTTGTCTTTCATTGTTTCGCAGAGCATCTTGCCTTCATGCATTTGGCATTCGCAGGAGTAGCTGACCTTATCCATCTTTCCGAGGTATTTGAAGTGGAGTTTGCATTGCCCCTCGGAGCACCCTATTTTATATTGGAGCCAGCCTTCTATATCTGCTCCTCCGGTACAGCTTCCGTCGCAAGCGACCAGCTCACAGCTCTTTTCCTCGTAAGACCCGATCTGTTCCGGGGATTGGTGTCCTTTTTTATATTTACCTTTCTCAATTTTTTGAGCTTGAAGGACCATCTCTTCATCAGTATTGTTCAGGATTTTAAGGCGCAAGCCTTCAAAATATTCCGTAGTCTCTGATTGCGACATCTTCAATATCCCCTGAGTATGAATCACTCCTAATTAAGAATCCCATATAGTAATTTGAATCTAAGAAATAAAAAAGTATCTGAAAATATAAGGTGGCGTATATAAAAAAAGAATTAAAATTCTCTCAAAAAAAGTTTCTGCTTAAAAAAGTTTCTGCTTAAAAAAGTTTCTGCTTAAAAAAGTTTCTGCTTAAAAAAGTTTCTGCTTAAAAAAGTTTCTGCTTAAAAAAGTTTCTGCTTAAAAAAGTTTCTGCTTAAAAAAGTTTCTGCTTAAAAAAGTTTCTGCTTAAAAAAGTTTCTGCTTATAACTACAAAGTTTTAACTCAGTCGGGGCAGATGCAGGGCTTTTGCCCGCAGGTGGGACAGACGCCCGGGTATTTTGCCTTAAACGCTTCTTCCAGGTCCACACCGTAGAGGTTGGCAAGTGCCCCTATCCAGGCAAAACAGTCGGCTAGCTCTTCTTTTATGTTCTCCGGCTCTTCACGGCGGATTGCTTCGGCAAGTTCCCCCACTTCTTCTACAAGCCAGAGCATAGTGGCCGCGTTTCCCCGCTTTCTATCGTTATGGGCATAGAGTTCGTACATCAGTTTTTGAAACTCGGCAATTTCCATTCTTTTTCCCTCTTTTCCTGACTATCTTGTCCTCGAAACCCTGAAACTAAAGCAAAGCTCTGAGGGTTATATTTTCTCTCAGGCTCATATCTTTAAGGTGCTACCCGGAAGGCCCGGAGCTTGAGATGTCTAAATGCCCGGTTTCAGGAGCCTGAAAGGTCAAGGTGCTAATTCTCAGGGGGAGCTAATTCTTAGAGCCTGACCGGGACGTTTCTTTCCTTAAGGTACTCTTTCACTTCCCCAATCGAGTGTTCCCTGAAGTGGAAGATACTGGCTGCAAGTGCGGCGTCGGCTTTACCTTCCGCAAAACCGTCGTAGATGTGCTGGGGGCTGCCTACTCCGCCGGAGGCGATGATTGGGATGTCAAGTTCTTCGGAAAGTTTGCGGGTAATGGGGATGTCATACCCTGCGTAGGTCCCGTCCCGGTCCATGCTGGTAAGCAGGATCTCTCCTGAGCCGAGTTTTTCTGCCTGCTTTGCCCACTGGACTGCATCGATTTTGGTGCCTTCCCTGCCGCCGTAAATGACAACCTCATACCAGGCAGGAGTCCCGTCTTCCAGTTCCAGGACGGTTTTCCCAGGGTTGTTTTTCACATCGGTGTTTCGCCTGCAGTCAATGGCCGTGACAATACACTGGGCCCCGAATATCTCGGAACCTTCTTTGATAAATTCCGGGTTCTTGACCGCGGAAGTGTTGACCGAAACCTTGTCAGCCCCTGCCCGGAGGATCTGCCGGATGGCGTCGATGGACCCAATCCCTCCTCCAACGGTGAGGGGGATGAAAACTTCGTCTGCGGTCCTTTCTATCACATCGAGCATGGTTCCCCTGCCGTGGGCAGAAGCTGTGATGTCCAGGAATACAAGTTCGTCAGCGCCCTCTTCGTTATAGCGCTTTGCAAGTTCCACGGGGTCACCTGCCTCTTTCAGGTCTACGAATTCAACACCCTTGACAACCGAGCCGCCGGCTTTGTCAAGGGTCACATCAAGGCATGGTATGATTCTTTTGGTGAGCATCTAAAGGGATAATGAATTCAACTGTTATTAAAAGCTTATTGAAATCGACGGAACCTTACTTCCGCCTACAAAAAGGACTAAAAAAGTTTTCCGGCAGAAACCCTGTATGATGAATTCTGGTTCGGTCCCCAAAAAGCGGTCTCTCTCCTATTCCAAAAAACGGTCCTTCCCCGATTTTCGGAAAATAAAATCCCGGGACAGGAAATTTCCTGAAAAAAAATCTCCGAATAAAAAATTATTCAGGCAAGTTCAGACGAATATGTTCATTACGCGAGCCCCTTCGAGCCTTGACATTTCAATCTCGGAATTCTCCAGCACTTTTCTCCTTATCCTTATAGGGGCTCCTACCCGGAGCGCCAGGGCGATGCAGTCGCTTGGCCTTGCATCAAATTGCATAAGATTGTGCCCTTCTCTCACCAGGAGGCGGGCATAGTAGACCTTATCGACCTTATCGTCAATCATTACTGCTTCTATCTTAATTCCAAGACGGTCGAAAACATTCACCATTAGGTCATGGGCCATGGGCCGAGGTGGAGAAACGCTTTTAAGGACGTTACCGATGGAAAGCGCCTCAAGGTGCCCGATGTATATAGGGAGCATGTTCCCCTTTTCGTTTTCAAGGAGCACGACCGGTGTAGGGTCTGAATATGCGTCGATAACATAGACATCTTTTACGCGAATTTCTTCAAAATCCTCGTACATGTCCATATCACTTTAATAGATTCGATCATATTAATAGCTTATTAAAATCTTTTAGAAATTTATTAAATACGATGTAATTTTTACAATAGTATTTCAAACTTTTTATGTTATTCGGTTTTACCAGGCTAATTTTTGAGATTGTTTTTCCGGATATATGCCTTTTACAGATTACTTTTTACCGATGCCTGAAACCGTATTTTCCTATCAGAGGCACAAAAACGACTCCCCCTTTCGTTTTTTTCGTTACCCTCCCTCTATTGTCTTTTTTTACCAGAATCAGTTCCTGGAAGTAATCCCCTACGGGAATTACCATTATCCCTCCGGGTTTTAACTGCTCGATAAGGGGTTTTGGGACTTCCGGGGCTGCGCAGGTTACGGAGATCCTGTCGTAAGGAGCGTATTTGAGGCAGCCCGTGGACCCGTCTTCATGGAGGACCGTAACGTTTTCATAACCTGTATTCTTGAGGTTCTCCCTTGCATAATTAACGAGCGTTTCAAGGCGTTCCAGGGTGTACACATGGCCGTTTTTCCCCACCAGTTCGGCCATAACTGCTGCGTTGTACCCGGACCCAGCCCCTACTTCCAGGACTTTCTGCCCTTCCGAAAGTTTCAGGAGGTCACACATGACCGCCACCATGTGGGGGGCGGAGATTGTCTGGTCCAGGCCGATGTCCAGAGGCGTGTCAATATAGGCTACTTTTTTCATGTCCTTCCGGACAAACCTGTGCCTGGGGACGCGAAGCATGGCTTCAAGGACATCTTTTCCCACTCCCAGGGTTTCAAGCCCATCCAGAAGAGTCCGACGTCTGGCTTTAAGTTTTTCTTCCTCTTTTTCGTCGGTTTTCTCTTCCCCTCTCTTTTCTTCTTCAGTTTTTTCTTTACCAAGGTCCTCTTCCGCTATCACGTTTCCATGCCCTGTTTCCTCTCTTTCTTGCAAAAATGCGCTTTACGTATTTTGCGGCCATGACATCTCCTTTTCTGGACCTGAAAGCCCCGTCTCTTACCTTGATTTTGGTGATGGTGACCCAGGTATCTCCTACCTTTTCTTCTTCCCCTACAGTGAATTCTTTGTCTCCCTGGACTACTTTTTCCAGGGCTTCGGTCTTTTCGATTCCTGACTGCACGGAAAACTTTATTGTTACTTCATCGATGGCTCTTCCCCAGATCGTATTGATTTCTTCTGCCCTGGCTGAGTCCACGCGCTTTTCCCCCACTTCTATGGAGGTTATAAGGATAGGGCATACCATGCCTGTTTCCTCGTCATCGACAACTATTTCGTCATCCACGTAGAGGACGGTTTCGGAGTCCAACTCTGTTCTGCAGGTGACGGATTTGTCCTTCCTGCTGACGATGGCCTTTACGTTTGCTATTTTTCGTTTTTCAAGCTTTGCTGAATGTACCTGCCCACATTCCAGACAGCGTACTACCGGGCTCTGGCCCTCTTTCAAAACCTCATGCGAGACCTCTTCTTTAGGGGAGCATGAGGGACATTCAACTACTATTTCTCTTGTCATGTTCAAATCAGTACTTGCATTCAAAACGCTAAATATTTAACTCCTCTGGTGGCGTTTTTTTGGGAGGTTTTCGGCAACAGGAATTTGGGGGACAGGGATTCCAAAAAAAAGGATCAGAGAATAGGGATTTCGGGGAAAATAATTTGTATAATGGTTTTTTCCGGGGTTTCTATTTTCTGTGAGACATACACCAACCCGCATTTCCGGCAGAGGACTAGAGTTTTTTCCTAATTTCGGATCTCGTGCGGAACCTTTTCTTCGGGGGAGCACGAAGGGCATTCAATTATGGTTTCCTGTGTCATGTCAAATTAATACTTCTAACGAATATACAACTATTTAAAAAAAACGTAAAAATTTTTATATGCTACTCGGAAACAATTATCCTTTTACCTTCTATTGGTGGGTATTATCAAAAGTTTTATTATAGGGGAGTGCGTAGTTCCACATCTCATTATTGAGACGCATCTCAAAATTAAGGTAAAAAGGGTGCCGATAGTGCCGGACATCGAATACCTGAAGAAGCTTGCCCTCATGGGGGCAACGAATAAAACTATAAAGATCTCTTCAAGTGAGTTCCAAAGATATGTGGGAACCAGCTCCAAGACAGCGGCAAGGAAATTAAAACAACTGGAAGAAGAGCGGCTGATCGAAAGAACGATTGTTCCCGGTGGTCAGTTGATAAAAATGACAGAAAAAGGGATTGAAATCCTTAAAAATGAATACTCTGAATACAGGCAGATCTTTTCCCCTGAAAATGACGCTTTCGAACTTGAGGGTAACGTGCTCACGGGCCTGGGTGAAGGACAATATTATATCAACATCCCCGGATACAGGAAACAGTTCGAGGAACAGTTGCATTTTGTGCCTTTCCCCGGAACCCTGAATGTGCAGCTTTCCGAGGACAGTTCGGAGGACAGGGACCGGCTTGGCGAGTTGCCTGCTCTTCACATCCACGGTTTCAGTGATGGGGAGCGGACTTACGGAGGAGGAAAATGTTATCCTGTGAAGATCGACGGGGAAGAGGCTGTAGTGGTCGTCCCGGAGAGGACTCACTATCCGAATGATTTAATTGAAGTCATTGCTCCGGTAAAACTCAGGGACGCCCTGGACCTGAAAGACGGAGACCACGTTAAGATAAAAATTGAAAAACAGGGACTTGAAAAACAGGGTATGGAGGGCCGAAAATGACTGAAACTGCAATCTACGACTGCCTGCAATATGAGAATGATAATATTAACAGGGCTCTGGAAGCTATCAGGGCCGGAAAAATGTTTTTGATCTATGACTCGGATTCCCGGGAAGGGGAGACCGATTTCGTAATTCCCGCAGGGGCAGTTAGCTACAGGGACGTCCAGTGGATGCGTAAAGATGCCGGGGGCCTGATCTGTGTGGCTGTGGACCCTGTGGCTTCAAGGCAGTTGAGGCTTCCCTTCATGGCAGACCTTGTCCGGGACGCCGGGAAATTCAACGGGGAACTCGGAGAAGTTGTGGAAAAGGAAGGAGACCTCCAGTACGATTCCCATTCATCTTTTTCCATCTGGGTTAATCACAGGGAAACCAGGACAGGAATCCCTGATAATGAACGGGCTCACACCATTCGGAAGATCGGGGAAGTTGCTGAAAGTGCCCTTTCGGGAAATGAAGTGCGTTTCGGAAACGAATTCCGCACTCCCGGACATGTTGCGCTCCTCAGGGCTGCCGAAGGGTTGCTGGAAGAAAGAAGGGGCCAGACCGAACTTTCCGTTGCCCTTGCCCGGATTGCAGGGATTAACCCCGTCATGGTCGTCTGTGAAATGCTGGATGATTTTAACGGAAAGGCCCTTTCAAAAGAGGACGCAAAAGAGTACGGGCAAAAACACGGTCTCGTTTTCCTGGAAGGACAGGAAATAGTAGATGCCTACATGCTGTGGGCAGGTAAGGAGTGTTAAACTTTTAAACTCCTTTCTTCAAATTTCTTTTCAAATCCTTTTGTTCTACTTTTTCTTTTTATAATTGCAGGTATAATAGTTTAGTAAAGGATTGCCGTAGCTTTTGCTAAAATCGCCTGCGGGATTTTTTCCAGCTCCTATTCCGAACACAGGCATTTTCGTCCTTAGGAGATTTTCAATTATGATGCGCAGGTTCAAAAAAATTCAGCAGGTCCTTCTTTACGTCCTCTTCCTGAACCTTGCCGTAGCTTTTGCTAAAATTGCCTACGGGACCTTTTCCAACACCCTGAGCATGACTGCAGACGGCTACCATTCGCTCTTTGACGGAATCTCCAACATCGTAGGGTTGGCTGGTATCTACATTGCGTCCCGTCCTCCGGACAAGGACCATCCTTACGGGCATCAGAAGTACGAGACTCTTGCTTCGGTTTTTATCGCCATTCTCCTGATTTATGTGGCTTTTGAGATTTTTCAGGCCTCTCTTGGCCGTTTTTTTTCCCGGGATGTGCCCGGTGTCACTTCAGTCAGTTTCCTTGTGATGCTGGGGACCATGGGCATAAATTACCTGGTCACGCGCTACGAGCACAGGGAGGGGGTTTCCCTGCAAAGCCAGGTCCTTATCGCAGACTCCATGCATACGAAAAGTGATATCTACGTCTCTCTTTCGGTGATTGTGGGCCTTGTCGCCGTAAAGTTCGGCTACCCTCTTCTCGACCCGTTAATAGCCCTTGTAATATCTTTCCTCATCCTCCGCGCAGGGTTTAGAATTATCAAGCAGAGTTCGGCTACCCTTCTTGATATGTCCCAGCTCGATGAGGACGAGATATGTGATGTTGTAATGGGGGTTGAAGGGGTGCTCGATTGCCATAAGATCCGTACTCGCGGGAGCATGGGGGACATCCGGATTGACATGCACCTGCTTGTCCGGCCCGACATGCCTATCGAGGAAGCTCACCTGATTTCCCACAGCGTAAGCAAGCTTTTGAAGGCTGAATACGAAGGGGTTTCCGACGTGGTTGTGCATATAGAGCCTGCTATCCCCTTACCCCAAGAATCAAATAGCAAAAAAACCAGTTAAGATGCATGGCAGGAAACGTTTTCGGGCAGATGTTTCGAATTACTACCTGGGGTGAATCCCACGGCAGGGCAGTGGGCGTCGTGGTGGACGGGGTGCCTGCAGGGCTTCCCTTCTCCAAAGCTGACATCCAGAAGGAACTGGACAGGAGGCGCCCGGGACAGAGTGAACTTTCTACCCCGCGCAAAGAACAGGATAAAGTGGAGGTCCTTTCCGGGATTTTCGAAGGTATGAGTACCGGTACTCCTATTTCCATGCTGGTCTGGAATGCGGACGCCCGCTCTTCGGCTTACGATGCTATCAAAAATACCCCCCGGCCCGGGCATGCCGATTTTTCTTACATGGCTCGCTACGGAATCAGGGACTACCGTGGAGGAGGCAGGTCTTCTGCCCGGGAGACCATCGGCAGGGTTGCAGGTGGAGCCCTTGCCAAACTCCTCCTTGCCCGTTTCGGAATCCGGGTTGCAGGGCACGTGCTGGAACTCGGGGGAGTCCGGGCTAAAGCTCTTTCCTTTGAAGAAATTGTCGAAAACGTAGAAAAGACGCCTGTACGCTGTGCCGACCTTGAAGCCGCGGAAAAGATGCTTGAAACCGCTAAAAGCGCAAAGGAGGGAAACGACAGCATTGGGGGTATCGTCGAGCTTGTCGTAAGGGGCGTGCCTGCAGGTCTGGGAGAACCGGTCTTTGACAGGCTCGATGCCGATCTTGCAAAAGCGCTTATGAGCATTCCTGCAGTCAAGGGCTTTGAACTCGGGGCCGGGTTTGAGGCTGCGCGTTTGCGGGGCAGTGAGATGAACGATCCCTTCTGCATGCAGGAAGGAAAAGTTACCTGCAGGAGCAATAACGCAGGCGGGATACTTGGAGGAATTTCCACGGGCCTGGATATAGTCTGCCGGGCTGCCGTAAAGCCAACCCCCTCCATCGGGAAACCCCAGCAGACCGTGGACCTCGAAACCGGAGATGATACGGAAATCGTAATCAAAGGACGACACGACCCCACCATCCCCCCGCGCATGGTGCCTGTGGGAGAAGCCATGGTTGCCCTGGTGCTTGCCGACCACATGCTCCGGAGCGGCTTTATCAATCCCAGGACGTTGCTTGAGTAATTTTTCCCTTTTCTGGTTCGTTTTTTTACCCGGGTTCTTTCCTGGGTCCTCTGGATTTTTTATTTTCCTGCGGATTTTTTATCCCTTTTTCTTCCCCCTCTTCTTCCCCCTCTTCTTCCCCCTCTTCTTCCCCCTCTTCTTCCCCCTCTTCTTCCCCCTCTTCTTCCCCCTCTTCTTCCCCCTCTTCTTCCCCCTCTTCTTCCCCCTCTTCTTCCCCCTCTTCTTTCCCCTCTTCTTCCCTCTCTTTTGCCCATTTGTCTTTCTTTTGTTTCCCGGGAATTCCTGGTTCATAAATTATATGAAATGAAAGAATATTAATAGGACCTGTTTCTGTATTATTTAAAAGTAAATATTCTAATGATTTTTTGCTGGTTTTCACCTGAAATGGCAGGATATTAATATGACCTCTCAGGTATACCTTTCAGTTACCCTATATTTTATTCAGATTCAAAGTTTCAATTTCTAAAACTTATGATTACCATGATGAAAGCACCAAGGCTTATTGCATGGGAACTTACGGCGGGCTGCAACCTGAGCTGTGTGCACTGCCGTGGCTCTTCAACCTCCGAAGTTCCCGCAGGCGAACTCACAACCGAGGAAGCAAAGCACTTCATTGATGAGGTGGCGGAATTCGGAAAACCCATCCTGATCTTGAGCGGGGGGGAGCCTCTTACGAGGCCGGACGTTTTTGAAATTGCCCGCTACGGGACGGATTCGGGTTTCCGGGTGGTGCTTGCCACAAACGGCACACTTCTCACTCCGGAAATCGTGGATAAATTAAAAGAAGCTGGAGTCCAGAGGGTCAGCATCAGCCTTGACGGGGCGAATGCAAAGACCCATGACGAGTTCAGGGGCGTGCCCGGAGCTTTTGACAGGGCTCTTGCAGGTATAGCCATTCTCAGGGAGGGAGGCCTTCCTTTCCAGATCAACACGACGGTTTCAAAGCGTAACCTCGAAGAGGTCCCGGATACCTACGAGCTTGCAAAAGAGCTTGGGGCTGCGGCATATCACGTCTTTTTCCTTGTGCCGACCGGCCGGGGCAGCGATTCAGACGAGGTGTCCCCTGTGGAATACGAACGTGTCCTGAACTGGTTCTATGATATGCAAAAAGAGGCGGAAATCCAGCTGAAAGCAACCTGCGCACCCCATTATTTCAGGATCATGCGCCAGCGGGCGAAAAAAGAGGGCATCGAGATTTCAGTGAAGACCCACGGTTACGAGGCCATGACAAAGGGCTGTCTCGGCGGCACAGGCTTTTGTTTTGTGTCAAGTGTAGGAGAGGTCTATCCCTGCGGGTACCTGCCTGTTCTTGCCGGGAATATTAAGGAACAGCCTTTCAGGGAAATCTGGGAAGATGCCGAAGTATTCAAAAAGCTAAGGGATCCCGACGAGCTTAAGGGCAAGTGCGGGGAATGTGAATACAAAAAAGTCTGCGGAGGCTGCAGGGCAAGGGCATATGCCGCAACCGGCGATTACCTTGAAGAGGAGCCTTACTGCATCTACAGGCCCCGGAAAAATGATACGTGATCAGGATGATTGAATTTGAAAATGGCAAAAATCCGCTTATGAAAGTGGAATCGGATCTTACTTCTCATATGCAGCCTTTCAAGGGGAAAGACCCTGTTCTCGAACTTGACGATACCGACAAGAAAATCCTGAATCTGGTCCAGCACGAAGTCCCCCTGGAGCTTGAGCCCTTCAAAAAAATCGGGGAAATCCTTGAGATCCCGGAAACCGAGGTGCTGGAAAGGCTGCAAAAGCTTAAGAGGCAGGGGGCAATGAGGCGCATAGGTCCCATACTGAGTACCAAAAACATGGGTGGTGTAAGCACCCTTGTAGCTCTTAAGGTCCCTGAAGCTCGGATCGAAGAAGTTGCGAATTTCATAAATGAGTACCCTGAAGTCTCTCACAACTACCTGCGTAGTGCTGCAAAGTACAACCTCTGGTTCACGCTTTCGGCCCGGAGGAAGGAAAGGCTTGAGAAAATCATTACGGAAATAAGGGAGAAAACCGGATGTCCCCTGCTTGACCTGCCCACAAAGCGCCTTTTCAAGATCAGGGTAAGGTTTGATATCAGGTAAATTTGATATCATACTAAAATTAGATATCAGGTGAGAAAAATGGATGAAACGGATGTAGAACTGCTCAAACTTATCCAGGACGGAATCCCCCTAACACATTCCCCTTTCAATGGATTCGCTTCCAAACTCGGTATTAGTGAGCAGGAAGTGTTGGACCGGCTTAAAAAACTCCGGAATGAAGGGAAAATCCGGCGTTTTGCCGCTTCCATCGGGCACAGGGCTATAGGGATCACCGCCAATGCCATGTGCGTCTGGAACGTTCCTGAGGAGAGAATCGATGAAGTGGGACAAATTATGGCAGAATTCCCAGAGGTGACTCATTGCTATGAGCGCCCGAGGTATCCGGACTGGCCGTATAACTTATTCACTATGGTTCACTCTTACACTCCCGATGACTGTGAAAAAGTGGCTGCCAGGATTTCCGAAGCTACAGGCATAAAAGATTATACCCTGCTTTTCAGCGACCGGGAATTCAAGAAAACCGGGGTCAGGCTTTAATGAATCGTTTTAATGAATCGTTTTAATGAATAAAGCTTAATTTATCAGAGGCTTAATGGGTCAGGTTTTAATAATTTCTCAGTAATTATTTTTTTCTAAATTGTGAGGTGCTCCGAAAGATGTCCGGGACAAACAATTACCTTCCTTTGATGCTTGACCTCTCGGGCCGAAAGGTCGTGATTTTTGGTGGTGGCTCCGTAGGTGAGCGAAAAGCCGAACTATTCTGCAGTTGCGCGGAAACCACTGTTGTGAGCCTTGGCTTTTCCCAAAGGCTGCAGGAACTCGAAGCTTGTGGAAAGGTTAGGCTGGTCCGGTTGAACCTTTCGGGAGTAACGGACTCCGAACTCCGGGAGCTTGTCACCGGGGCTTTTCTCGTTATCCCCGCAACCAGTGATTCATTGCTTAACAGAAAAATCACTTCCATTGCAGGGGAAAGCGATATTTTGATTAATCAGGTGGATGTTTTAGGTAGCGTTGTTATCCCGTCAGTCATAAAAAGAGGTGACCTTGTAATCGGGATTTCCACCCTGGGCCGAAGCCCGGCGGTTTCAAAATATTCCCGAAGGAAAATCGAAAGCCTGATAAGCCCACAGTATTCTGATATGATCCGGCTTCAGGATGAGCTCAGAAACTACCTAAAAGAACACGTAGGCGAGCAGAAAAAGAGGAAGGAACTTCTCTGGAATGTCCTTGAAAGCGAAGCCGTCTGGGAAGGTTTCTCCGAGTCCTATGAAAAGGCTGCAGAACTCGCATATTCCATAGTTTCGGATCGCCTTGAGGGAGATTCCGATAAGAAATAATCTCATGAAAACTATCTCATGAAAACTATCTCATGAAAACTATCTCATGAAAACTATCTCATGAAAACTATCTCATGAAAACTATCTCATGAAAACTATCTCATGAAAATTGTCTTTATACAACCATTTCATGAAAATTATCATTATAATTTATCATTATACTATATCATCTGTATAATCTTGAATAGTAAATCCGGGCCTGGCCTGTCACCTGCAAAGAATAATTCTTTTTGTAGAATTGATTACAGGCTGGTGATTTTCGGAACTTGTCTGGACAAGGTTTAATGTAAGAATTCCTATAATCATTCTATCCGGAGGCTCTCTGTGACAGAAATCTCAAGCATGGTTATATCCCACAAAAAAGCAAAGGTTGATGAAATGGAGTCCGCCTGGCACGGGGACCTTGACGGTTTGCTCCATAACCTGTACAACCACGAATACGTGTATGAGTGTGTCGTCTTAAAAACCTGCAACAGGGTTGAAATCTATGTCGTTTCTCCTAAAAGCAGCAGTGTGCTTTTCTCTTTTGCAAAGGAAATGGGGGCTTCGACCCACATAATTGAATTTTTTGGTCATGACGAGTCCCTGGAACACTTGCTCCGGCTCTCCGGAGGCCTGGAGTCCATGATTGTGGGAGAAGACCAGATCCTGGGCCAGATCAAGGAGCTCTATGCCTACGCCAAGAAGTCGGGTGCCACTGGTAAAATCCTTGAAACGGCTTTTGACAAGGCAATCCAGGTCGGCAAGAGGATCCGAAATGAGACCCGGATCAATAAAGGTTCCGTTTCTATCGGTTCGGCCGCGGTGGACCTGGCTGAGGATATCTTCGGGGGTCTGGAAGGCAAGAACGTGCTTGTGATAGGGGCAGGGGAAATAGGGGTTCTGGTCGCAAGGGCGCTGGCAGAAAAGGACATTGAAGGAATTTACATTGCTAACCGGACCTACCAGCGGGCTGAAGAACTTGCCTACGAGCTTGGAGGGCACGCAGTAAAACTTGACGATGTTATGAATTACCTCCAGAATGCCGATGTGGTTATCAGCGGTACCGGGGCGCCCCACTACATACTTACCCGGGAAATGGTTGAAGATGCTGTCCGGGACAGGGACCATAAACTCCTTCTGGTCGATATCGCAAACCCCAGGGACATTGAGGAATCCGTAGCGGAACTTGAGAAAGTTGAGCTCTGCAACATTGACAACCTTCGGGTTATCAGTGAAAAGACCCTGAAGATGCGAAAGGAAGAGTCCAGGAAAGCCGAAGCCATCATCCAGGAAGAACTCCGGCTCCTGAACATCCAGTACAAGCGCCAGAAAGCCGACCGCCTGATTTCCGAACTTTACAGGCAGGTCTATGATGTCAGGGTGCAGGAACGGGAAAAGGCGGTAAACCGCCTCAAGGCTTACCATACCATCGGGGAAATCGAAACTCAGGTCCTTGATGATCTTACCTATTCGATCGTCAACAAGATCCTTGGTGAACCTACAAAAGTCCTCAGGCAGGCGGCAGAACTCGGAAACGAGGAGTTCCTTGATGTGGTTTCCAGGGTTTTCTGTCTGGATAAGGATAAGGTGAGGGTCGAAAGAACAAAACCCGGCTGTGGGAAGGACTAATACCGACAATACTTGCTGCTGGCAATACCTAATGTCAGCAATACTTGCTGCTGGCAATACCTAATGTCAGCAATACTTACTGCTGGCAATACCCCGGCTTACAGGATTAATTAATTTGTACGGCCAATCTTCAATTCGAATTATTTACATTCAACTCATGCGAATATAATTCGCATAGTTAATATTTTCTATTTGCAGGCTCAATTTTTAAGTTACAGGAGTGATCCCATGTTTCCAGATATCAGGTTGAGAAGATTGAGAAAAGGAAAGATAAAGAATCTTGTGAGGGAGACCGTCCTCACGGTTGACGACCTGGTCCAACCAATCTTTGTGAATGAGACTATTGACTCCCCTGTCGAGTTTTCTTCCATGCCAGGGGTTTTCGGCTTTCCTCTCTCAGAGGTTGCAAAAGAGGCAAAGGAAATCGCCGAACTAGGGATTCCGGCAGTGATCCTTTTCGGCGTACCGGGGCATAAGGATGCCGAGGGCAGTTCTTCCTACGGGGAAAGGGACGTTATCCAGGAAGCTGTCCGGAGGATCAAGGCCGAAGTCGGGGACGATCTGGTGGTGATCACGGACATCTGCATGTGTGAGTACACCGATCACGGACACTGCGGGATCGTGGACTTCAAGAAAGAGGAGGTCCTGAACGACCCTACCCTTGAAATCCTCGGGAAAATTGCGGTCAGTCACGCAAAAGCCGGGGCTGACATGGTTGCTCCTTCCGGGATGATGGACGGGATGGTGGTAGCTATCCGGAGGGCACTTGATGAGCACGGTTTCGAAAATATCCCTATCATGTCCTATGCCGCTAAGTTCCACTCTGCCTTTTATGGCCCCTTCAGGGAGGCTGCCGAATCCGGCTACTCTTTCGGGGACCGCTCAAGCTACCAGATGGATCCTGCCAACAGCGACGAGGCCCTACGGGAAGTCACTCTCGACGTTGCCGAAGGTGCGGATATCCTCATGGTAAAGCCTGCTCTCCCCTACCTGGACATCGTGTACCGGGTAAAGACCGAGTTCGGGATGCCCACTGCCGCCTATAACGTGAGTGGGGAGTACTCCATGCTCAAGGCAGCGGCAGCAAACGGCTGGCTTGATGAGAAAAAGGTAGTATACGAAGCTCTCCTTTCTATCAAGAGGGCAGGTGCGGACATCATTATTACTTATTCCGCAAAGGACATCGCCCGTATGCTGAAGTCAGCGCCCTGATCTTCAGGCGCTTCCTTTTTTTATTTTAAATGTTTTTATTTTAAGCTCTCTAATCTTTCAGGCTCTATTTTCGGACCTGAACTTCCGTTTTTAACTTTTTCATTTTGTTATGTCTCTTCTCTTTTTTCGGTTATCCTTAATGTCTATTCCAAAAATCAGCAATAACTGCTTAATAGGGGGAGAGGCTGTAATACAGATAAGAAACAGAATTTAACAAAAGTTTAAGGAATATCTGCAAATCAATTACAAGCCTATTATAATATCGATTACAACCTGGTTATAATATCGACTACAAGCCATTATAATATCGATTACAGCCATTATAATATCGACTACAAGTCATTATAATATCGATTACAACCTGGGTTATAATTCGATTCGTTTTCAGTCTAATCGGTGAAATTCCCATGACGCTTGAAAAGTCCAGAGAAATGTTCGAAAAGGCAAAGACCCTGCTCCCGGGCGGGGTAAGCAGCCCGGTGCGTGCAATCAAACCATACCCCTTCTACACGGCATCAGCCGACGGCTCGAAGATCAGGGACCTTGATGGAAACGAGTATATCGACTACTGCCTGGCCTATGGCCCGGAAATTCTGGGGCACAACCATCCTGTAATCAAGGAAGCGATAAGGGCTCAGCTCGACAAGGGTTGGCTTTACGGTACCCCCTCGGAACTTGAGGTAACCCTGGCAGAGAAAATTGCGGGGTATTACCCTAGCATTGATATGCTCCGTTTCGTGTCCACCGGGACCGAAGCTACAATGAGCGCAATCCGCCTGGCCCGCGGGTTTACGGGCAGGAAGAAATTCGTCAAGATCGAAGGTGGTTTCCACGGGGCTCATGACGCTGTGCTGGTAAAGGCCGGGTCCGGGGCAAGCACCCACGGGGAACCCGATTCTCTTGGTATTCCTGCCGATTTCACGAAGTATACCCTGCAGGCCCAGTTCAATGATCTTGAGGGTATGACCGAGCTTGTGGAGAAAAACAAAGACGACCTTGCGGCTGTCATCCTCGAACCCGTGCAGGGAAATGTAGGCCCGATCCTTCCGAAACCTGGCTACCTGAAAGAAGTCCGCAAGCTCACAGAGGAAAATGACGTCCTCCTGATTTTCGACGAAGTCATTACCGGATTCAGGCTCGCCATGGGCGGGGCCCAGGAGTATTACGGGGTCGTGCCCGACATGACCACCCTCGGAAAAATCGTTGGTGGGGGGCTTCCGGTCGGGGTATTCGGTGGACGAAAAGAGATCATGGAGAAGGTTTCTCCCTCCGGGCCGGTCTACCAGGCAGGGACTTTCAGCGGAAGCCCCTGTTCCATGGCAGCGGGCATTGCAGTGCTTGACTACTTCAAGCGGGAAAACCTGCACGCAAAACTGAATGCAAAGGGAGACACCTTCAGGACCGCACTTTCCGAAATCGTAGCTGACGAAGGGCTTGACTACAGCGTCTGCGGAATTGCCTCCATGTTCAAAATCTTCTTCGGGGCAGAACCTTCAAACTACCAGGACGTCCTGAAATGTGACAAGGAAGGTTACTTTGCCTTCTTCCACAGGATGCTTTCCGACGGGATTTTCCTGCCTCCCTCTCAGTTCGAGACAAACTTCCTCTCGGAAGCCCATGCCGATGAGGATATCGAAAAGACCCTCGAGGCCTATAAGAACAATCTCTAAAAGGCCAGCTCTAAAACAAATCTCAAAAAGCCCGAAAAAAGCTAAATGCCCTTCTAAGAGCTATACGCCTTTGAAGAGCTAAAAGCCCTGAAAAAAGTTGATAACGTTTGAGGATTTCATTATGATCATAGGGACCCGGGGCAGCAACCTTGCGCTTGCCCAGACTGTACTCGTTTCCCATCTCCTGAAAGAGAACGGGGTCGAAACAAGCCAGAAAATCATAAAAACCAGTGGAGACCGGTTTACGGACCGCCCCCTGCATGCCGTTGCCGGGGTTGGGGCTTTTGTCCGGGAACTGGACGATGTGATGCTTGCAGGGGAAGTCGACATTGCAGTTCATTCCATGAAAGACATGCCCACTATCCGCCCGGAAGAACTTCCAACCGTGGCTGTCCTGGAAAGGGACACCCCGTTTGATATCCTGCTCACCTATGACGGGACCCCCCTGGACGAACTGCCCGAGCAGGCAATTATAGGGACCAGTTCCCTCCGAAGGGCTGCCCAGGTCCGCCGCTACAGGCCTGACCTGGTGGTCCAGGAACTCAGGGGCAACATTGACACGAGGCTGAGGAAACTCAGGGAAGGGCAATACGACGGCATCCTGCTCGCCAAGGCGGGGCTCGAACGCATGGGCTGGGAACTTGAAGGGGAAATCCTGAGCCCTGACTTTTTCTGCCCCTCTCCCAACCAGGGTACCATCTCCGTGGTCACCCGGGCAGGCACGGAAGCTGAAAAAGCGGTTTCCAAACTTGATCACCCGCAGAGCCGGATTCTCACAGAAATCGAACGCATCCTGATCACCGAACTCGGAGGCGGCTGTACGACTCCTGTTGGTTCCTACGCCGAGTTTACTTCCAACGGGCAGGAGATCCATGTGCGGGCTGAGGTCCTTTCCCTTGACGGGAAGGAAGTAGTCCGGATAGATGAGTTCTTGCCTCTGGTAGGTTGCATAGAAAAGGCTCAGGAACTCGGGCACAAGTTCGTGGATATGGGCGGGAAAAGGCTGGCTGAACAGGCGCTTTCCCAGTTGTCCGGGGATTCGTGTAACTGTTAAAAATTAAGTTGTTCAAAAATTACATGGAGTTTTCCTGAAATGTATACCCTCACAGGCCTTGAAATGAAAAATCCCACAATCCTTGCAGCTGGCGTGCTGGGAACCACCGGGGCATCTCTCTGCAGGGTTGCCCGGGAAGGCGGGGCAGGAGCGGTTGTGACCAAGTCAATCGGCCCGGAGCCCAAATACGGGCATCCGAATCCGAGCATGGTCAAGCTGGACTGCGGTTTTTTAAACGCCATGGGGCTTCCAAATCCCTCTTACGCCGAATTTGTGCAGGAACTCGAGATCGCAAAGAAGGATTCCGGGGTCCCGGTAATCGCAAGTATCTTTGGTGGGAACTCCGGGGAGTTTGCGGAAGTTGCACAGGGGCTTCTCCCGGGTCAGCCCGATGCTTTCGAGCTCAACGTGAGCTGTCCCCATGCCGAAGGGTACGGGGCTGCCATCGGCTCAAACCCCTGCCTGGTAGAAGCGGTCACTGCAGCCGTAAAAGAAGTGACTGACTTGCCTGTCTGGGTCAAGCTTACCCCCAACGTCGCTGACATCACGGCTATTGGAAAAGCTGCCGAAGCCGGGGGTGCGGATGCTGTCGTTGCTATCAATACCGTGAAAGGGATGGCTATCGATATCGAGTCCGGGTACCCCGTGCTCGGAAACAGGTCTGGCGGGCTTTCCGGGGCTGCGGTCAAACCCGTTGCAGTAAAATGTGTATATGACCTCTATGCTGCCCTTGAGATCCCGGTGGTGGGAGTCGGAGGGGTTGCTTCCTGGGAAGACGCCGTGGAAATGATGATGGCAGGCGCGGCAGCTGTTCAGGTCGGGTCTGCAGTGTACGACCGTACGGATGTCTTTTCCGAAATTAGTTCGGGGATTGAGGCGTTCCTTCAGCGGAAAGGGTATTCGGATGCAAGGGACTTTGTAGGTCTTGCCCACGAGGCAGTATGATGAACTGCGATATGTTGGCGAATGACCCGCTAACGGGCGATATGTTGACGGGCGATGTGCTGATTATGCCGGAAGGTCAATGTGCTGATGATCGGCAATGTTATGCTAAGGTGGTCTGATGATTCCTCTTAATGCTACTATAGAAAAAATAATAGAAGAGTCCCCTTTTATAAGGACTTTTGTTTTCGATCACCGGTTTGAGGAAATGGACCCCGGCCAGTTCGTGATGGTCTGGGTCCGGGGCGTGGACGAAGTACCGATGGGGCTTTCCCGGAAAAATTCTATTACTGTCCAGAATGTCGGGGAAGCGACAGCGAAGCTCTTTGAGTTGAAGGAAGGAGATTCTTTTGGGCTCCGTGGGCCTCTCGGGAAAGGTTTTTCCTCTCCCGCAGCAGGGGAAAAGATTCTGGTCATTGCCGGAGGAGTCGGGGCTGCCCCCCTGGCTCCCTATGCTGAAGCAGCCAGTGCCGCCGGGGCAAAGGTGCATACGATTCTCGGAGCCCGGAGCGGTGGAGACCTGCTTTTTGAAGAACGTTTTGCGGCAGCCGGGGTTCTTGACATCACTACTGATGACGGCTCAAAGGGGACGAAAGGGTTTGTAACCGATGTCCTCAAAGGGCTCGACGTTTCCTCCTATGACAATATCGCTGTCTGCGGCCCGGAGGTCATGATGGGTTTTATCTTTAAAATCCTGCAGGAAAAAGAGGTGCTTGATAAATCGGAGTTCAGCCTTCACCGCTATTTCAAGTGCGGGATCGGGGTCTGCGGTGCTTGTTGCATTGATCGGTCCGGGCTCAGGGTCTGCAAGGACGGGCCTGTTTTTTCCGGCGTGCAGCTCGTGGATTCGGAACTCGGGAAATATGCACGGGATGCCAGTGGGCGAAGAGTTAAAATTTAAGTTTCGATATATGTTTTTAAAAAAATGGAACTGAAAGCAGGAAGAAGTAGGGGTCGGAAGAGAAGGGCTGATAGGCAAAGAAGTGAAAGTTAATGAACTGAATGGTAAATAACAGAGCTCTGAAAAAAGGACTGAAAGGCAAAGTATTGAGATCGGAGAAAAGGATGGCAAGAGATATGATAGGCAGGTTCAGGGCAGGAGATGAGGTCTTCTACGGGGAAATCGATGACAATCGCGTGTATCCGAAGGGAAGTTCCGGTATATATGAGCTCTCGGAACTTCGTATCCTTCCTCCTGCATGCCCTTCCAAGATTATCTGTGTCGGCCTGAATTATCGGGACCATGCCGAAGAACTGTCCATGGAAGTCCCTGAATCCCCTATCCTTTTTTTGAAACCTCCTTCTGCCGTTGTCGGGCATGAAGACAAGATTCTCTATCCTGCCTGCAGTTCAAGAGTTGACTATGAAGCCGAACTTGCTGTTGTGATCGGGAAACGCTTCAAGAACATCAAGGCTGACCGGGCTGAGGACGTGATTGCCGGTTATACCTGTTTCAACGACGTAACCGCCCGGGATCTCCAGCAAAAAGACGGGCAGTGGACCCGGGCAAAAAGTTTTGACACCTTTGCGGCTTTCGGGCCTTTCATCGCCTGCAGCGACGAACTCGATGTTTCGGATTTAAAAATCTCCTGCAGGGTAAACGGGGAAACCCGGCAGGAGTCAAGTACCTCTAATCTTATCTTTGACATCCCGTACCTTATTGAGTTCATCTCCGAGATCATGACCCTCGAAGTGGGGGATGTGATTGCCACGGGAACACCCCCGGGGGTAGGGGAAATGCAAAGGGGAGATTGTGTGGAAGTGGAAATCCAGGGGATAGGAACCCTGAGAAACGAGGTTATCTGATGCTTCTTGACCATATTGAAACGGAACTCGAGCTTGCCGAGCGCCACCTTATAGTGCTGAAGAAAGTTATTGAAGAAGGCCCAATCGGGATCTTGAAACTCGCAGAAGTTACCGGGATGCAGAACCACAAGGTCCGCTACTCCCTCCGGGTCCTCGAACAGGCGAGCCTTATCAAGCCCTCAGCCCAGGGGGCGGTGCCCGGGGATGCGGTCCCGAAATTCCTGAAAGAGTTTGAAGGGGAGCTTGGCAGGCTCAATGAAAAACTAAGCAGAATCCGGGATATCGAGGCTTCCATCCCGAAATAAGCTTCACCCCGGCGATATTGCTGTCATTCTTGCTGATCTCACTGTTGCCATTCTTGTTGACATCACTGCCAACCTTATTGATATCTCTTACACTGTTGCTGATGTTGCTTGCACTATTGCTGATATCTCACATACTCTTGCTGATGCTCGGGCTGATATTGCTGACTGACTGGCTTCTCTTTTCTCCGGTTTTTACCCTGTGCGCATTTTCCCGGGTTCGGTGACTTTTTATAATCCTATTTCCATGTTTTACCGAACTTAGCGGGCCCGTTAAAGTCCGGTGAGTATTTCTCTCTGCTGGAACTTTCATCCTCATCAATCCATGTTTATTTTTGGAGAATCCTTTATGACCTTAAGTCCTGAAGACCTGAATACTATTGAAAAATACGCCCTTCAGAATGCCGTGAAATACGGAAAAGCCCCCCAACCCAAAGCCGTAATGGGGAAGGTGATGGGGGAATGCCCTCACCTCCGGAATGACCCTAAAGCCATTTCTTCCGCTCTTGCGGAAATTGTGGGGGAAATTGCAAAAGGGAATGCCGAAGCCTGGGAAACCCGGTTGTCGGAAATCGCTCCCGAGCTTATCGAAGCCCTGAGTGTGAAAAAGGAACCCGTAAAAGGCCTGAAGCCCCTGGAAGGTGCTGTGGAAGGCAAGGTGGTCATGCGCTTTGCCCCTAACCCGAACGGGCCTGCAACCCTTGGAAGTTCCCGGGGCATGGTCGTCAATTCCGAGTACGTGAAGATGTATAAGGGAAAATTCATCCTGCGCTTTGACGACACCGACCCTGACAAGAAACGCCCCCTGCTCAAAGCCTACGACTGGTACCTTGACGACTTCAAGTGGCTCGGGGTAATACCTGACCGGGTGGTCTACGCTTCGGACCGTTTCCCTGTCTATTACGATTACGCAAAGAAGCTCATCGAGATGGGCAAGGCTTATGTCTGCTTCTGTGAAGGAGGAGATTTCAAGAAGTTCAAGGACTCAAAGCAGCCCTGCCCGCACCGTGACCAGTCCCCCGAAGTGAACCTGGAGTACTGGGAAAAAATGCTTGCCGGGGGATATGAGGACCAACAGGCCGTGCTCCGTATCAAGACCGATATCGAGCACAAGGACCCGGCGCTACGTGACTGGGGAGCTTTCAGGATCCGGAAGATGTCTCATCCCCGTGCTGAAATCGGGGAAAAATACATTGTTTGGCCCCTCCTGGACTTTGCAGGGGCAATCGAGGACCACGAACTCGGCATGACCCACATCATCCGGGGAAAAGACCTGCAGGACAGCGAGAAACGCCAGGGCTACATCTACAAATACCTGGGCTGGGAGTACCCGAAAACCCTGCACTGGGGCCGCGTCAAAATCCATGAGTTCGGGAAATTCAGCACAAGTACCCTTCGAAAGGACATCGAATCCGGGATATACTCCGGCTGGGACGACCCCCGCCTGCCCACCATCCGCGCCATCCGCCGCCGCGGGATCAGGGCCGAAGCCCTCAGGAAGTTCATGGTCGAGATGGGGATCGGGACAACCGATGTCAGCATCAGCATGGAGTCCCTATATGCCGAAAACCGCAAAATAGTGGACCCTGAAGCCAACCGCTACTTCTTCGTCCGGGACCCCGTGGAACTGGAGATCGAAGGTGCCGAAGCAACAGTTGCAAAGCCCCCACTTCACCCCACCGATTCCGAAAGGGGTGCAAGGGATATAAATGTCGAAAACAAGGTCCTGCTTGCCGGGGACGACGTTGAGAAAATGGAAGTCGGTTCAATGCTCCGCTTAAAAGACCTCTACAACGTCGAGATCACGTCCCTTGAGCCGCTGCAGGGTAAGTTCTCCGGTGAATCCCTCGAAGCCCTCAAAAAAGTAAAGGGCAGGATCATCCACTGGGCGCCCGTAGACGGTATTTCCGTGAAAGTCCGCAGCCCCGACGGCGACTTCAAAGGAATAGGAGAACGCGGGATTGCAAAAGAGCTGGATAAAATTGTCCAGTTCGAGCGTTTCGGGTTCTGCAGGATCGATGCCGTAAGCGAAGAGGAAATTGTGGCATACTTCTCCCATAAGTGAATTAAATTCGGGGCAAAATGCCCCAAATCTTTTTGTTTTTTTGTTTTTTCTCTTCCTCTCTTCTTTTCTTTTATTTTCCCATTTTCTGGCAACTTTTCATAATTTTCAGGATTTCCGCTTTACCTTCTCCTTTTCAGCAGGTAAGCCGTTCCCGTAGCCAGGCCCGCTACTCCGAAACCAAATCCCGGAGCTCCATTTTCTTCTTCTCCGGCAGCTTCCTCCTCTTCTGCGTCGGGTTCTGCCCCTTCAACTCCCTCTTCCACAGTTACTTCTTCCTCGCCCATCTCTTCTTCGGCCATTCCCTCTTCGCTTATTTCTGTCCCGGGCTCTGCTTCGGGTACTACCTCTCCCTTTTCGGCAAGGCCATCTTCGTAAGCTTCGGGGTCCAGCCTGTCTTCGAGGACCGGAATTGCTTCAGGGACTTTTGGATAAAGTGGGGACCCATCGGTTCCTCCCCCGTTTACGGAATATGGGGAGTCACAAATTCCATTGCTGTTTTCATCGGTACATGTCTCGCTGTAACCCGCACCCTCCAGGTCTGCCCAGAAGTTCCCGGCGATGTATGGGCCCCGGACAATGTTCTTTTTGCTTTTGAGGGCTATGTTCCAGAAGTTGTCCTGGTTCCCGGGATTTTCTTCGACGTTTTCACTGTTCTTGAAATAATTGTCGTAGATCTGGTTTTCGCTGCTCTCTTCCAGGGAGATTCCGTACCCGTAGTTGTAGGCGATGACATTGGTCTGTATGGTATTTTTGCCGGAGGCCTCAAGCCTTATTCCCAGTTCGTTTAAGGAGAGGACATTGCTGCTCACGACGTTCCTGTCCGAATCTTTCAGGAAAATACCCTGCCCTGTGTTTGAGACTTCGTTATTGCTGACCAGGCAGTTCCCCGCTCCTTCAAGATATATTCCTGTATTTTCAGAGCCGCTAATGCCAAACCCGCTGAATGTCACTCTGCCCGTATTTATTTCAACGACATTTTTAGCCGGGTCTGCAGCCTGGATCATGGTGTCCTCCGGGTTCCTTGAGTCGGACCAGATTTTCAGTTCCTTGTCTACCTTCAGGTTTTCTTCGTACGTTCCGCTTTTTACCAGTATCGTATCTCCCGGATTTGCAGCATCTATGGCTGCCTGAACTTCCGTGTAGTCTCCTCCCTCCGAGGGGTCTACCATTAACGTTTCAGCAGCACCAGGAAAGCTTGTGCCGATTGTAAGTGTTAACAACAGTATAATCCAAAACGTTGGCCTATTCTTTAGTATACCCATTTCCATATTTCCCCTATTAATTTCCCTGTCAAGTTATTGTCCAACTTTAAAAATAAGTTGTATTTTCTTATTGTTCTGGGAAATTATATGCATTTGGAATCAAAATTCCTGAACAGATTTTCTCAAAGTCTTGACTACTTTGCAAAAAAGATCCAGTATGTTTTGGACATAGGGTAGAGATATAGGGTAGAAACTGGTTGGGAGAGTAAGAATTAATTTTTAATATATACTGTATATTAGTTCGTAGCTTAATTGGTTGCTACGTTTAATTGGTTGCTACGTTTAATTGGTTGCTACGTTTAATTGGTTACTACGTTTAATTGGTTGCTACGTTTAATTGGTTGCTACGTTTAATTGGTTGCTACGTTTAATTGGTTGCTACGTTTAATTGGTTGCTACGTTTAATTGGTTACTACGTTTAATTGGTTGCTACGTTTAATTGGTTGCTACGTTTAATTGGTTGCTACGTTTAATTGGTTGCTACGTTTAATTGGTTGCTACGTTTAGTTACCTGTTACGTTTGTCTCATAAGGAGGCTTAATATGGATGAAAAAAATGCGCCCCATCTTGAAGAACTAACCCGGGCGCTTGGAGAAGTTAATAAGAATCGAATCCGGGCAGAGTTTGAAAAACTGCTGGCTTTTCGTGTACCGCCTGAAGTTGCAAAAGAGAGCATCCTCCGCAAGTTCGGGGGAGTGCAAAGAGCATTGAAGGTAAAGGATCTCTCTGCTAATCTTAAGAGTTTTGAAATTACGGGCAGGATCCTCGAGCTTAATGAAAAGATTCTCCACCCGCGGGAAAGAGATGGGGAAGAGGTTCGGGGGGTAGTCCAGGAGGAGCCCCGGGGCGAGAGAGGGGGCAGTTCCGGGGAAGGGGATGGAGTGTCCCCGGAAAAGGGCCGGAAAGGTTCTTCAAAGCTCTATACAGGGGTCTTTGCGGACGAGACCGGGTCAATTCTCTTTTCTTCCTGGAAGGAACTCCCTCCTGCAGGGGAGGTAATCCGGGTCCGAAATGCCTATACCCGGCTCTGGCAGAACAGGATCAGGCTAAATATAGGGGACCATTCCTCAGTATCAAAACTGCCGGATTCCATCCTCCCTTCCCTTTCCGAACTTGCTCGGACCCCTGAGAAAAAACTGGGTGAGATCGGGGCTGTGGACTTTTCGGTAAGCACCGTTGCCTGCGTCCTCCAGCTTTCCCATAGGGAGGTGATGGTCAGGGGCAGGCAGTGCCGTGTGATTTCCGGGGTTCTGGCAGACGAGACCGCAAGGCTCCCGTTCACGGCCTGGGTGGAACTTCCGGGGATTGATATCGGGAGCATCATCCGCCTGGAAGAAGCTCAGGTCCGAATGTTCAAAGGGGTGCCTTCGGTCAATATCCTGAAGGGGACCGGAGTTTCAAAACCAGGGCCTGAAGGTGCTGAAAAACTGGCTTTTACTTTTGAATCCGTGAAGACGGCTCCTATCCCCCTGAAAATGGAAGAGGTCGCTTCAAGGGACGGCATGTTTGATGTGGCCATAGTGGGAAATGTGATCTCTGTCAAGCCGGGTTCAGGGATAATTTCCCGCTGCCCCGAATGTGGGAGAGTGGTCCAGAAAGGAAGCTGCCGGGTACACGGTAAGGTGGATGGAGTACGGGATATGCGAATCAAAGCAGTGCTGGACGACGGGACGGAGGCAGTATCAGTTATGTTTTCCAGGGAACTTGCGGAAATGATTTACGGAAAAACCCTTGAAGAGGCAGAGGCACTCATGTTCTCTGACATCTCAAAAGACGCTGTTTACGAAGACCTGCGAAGGATCCTTACGGGCCGCTACCTCGCAGTCCGCGGAAATGCCTCGAAAAACGAGTACGGAGTCTCTTTTGTTGCCGAGAGTGTCTGGGTGCCGGAAGCCGACCTTGCGGTCCGGGTCGTGGAACTGCTGCACAGGCTCGACTTACTTGGGACTGAAAAAGCTCAAGGGTTGGAAGCCCGAATCCCGGAGGACCGTGGACAGTATCCTGGTAATGAGGGATCTGGTCCAGAGGACTGCGGGCAGGACCATGGGCAGGACCCTGATTCCAAAACCGCGGATTCCACAGGAGGCCGGAGCTTTGCTTAAGCGGGAAGTTGCAAAAAGGGTTTTTGCAAGGGAGTTTGAGGCTTGCAGGGCTCTCGAAATGCCTGTCCGTGCAGGGGAGAAAAAAGCTTCCTCAGGGGATTTGAAAACCCCCAATTTACTCCTCAGCCCCTCGGGCCTTGTCCTCAACCGGGTCTTCGTGGTTGGCGTGATAACCGAGCTTGACTGTGTCGGGGCACAAAACGAGATGTGGAAGGCGCGGATTGTCGATCTTACAGGGGCTTTTACCGTATACGCCGGGCAGTATCAGCCCGAGGCTTCCATTTTCTTTTCGACGGTAGAAATCCCGGCATTCATTGCTCTGACGGGAAAAGCCCGCATCTATGAGCCTGAGCCGGGCTCTGTATTTGTCTCGGTCCGGGCTGAGGAAGTGAACGTTGTAGACGAGGAAATTCGCAACAGGTGGGTTGTGGATACCGCAGAACAGACCGTTGAGAGGCTTGAAGCTTTTTCGGATGCCGTGGTAAGCGGATACCGGGATGAAGAACTCCGGGGATACCTGCTAGAAAAAGGAGTGTCCCGGGAACTTGCAGAAGGAATTTCCCTGGCCCTTGAAAGGGCGCGTGCCCCTGAAGAATTTGCGAAACTGCTCGGGGTATCCGTAAAAGAAGCCCTTCAGGCTCTTGAATTTGATTCGGAGAACTCTTCAGGGGCCGACGGGGACCGGAAGGAATTTGTGCTTGAACTCCTGCGGGAAATGGACGAGGGTAAGGGTGTTGATTACGCCGCTTTTCTGGAAGTTGCGGTGTCCAGGGGGGTTCCTGAAGAGCTCGTTGAAGATGTGATTCGTTCTCTCTTTGCAGGCGGGCAGTGTTACGAACCCAGGATTGGGATTATCAGGCTGGTGGGTTAACCTTATATGCGCGAAAACCCGCATAAGGGACAAAAATCTGTCTGAGGATTAAAGCTGCATAAGCTTGATAATGCTTAAGTGTGATTAGGTCGATGATATTCATTGTCAAAATTTGACTATTCATTCTTACTGTATTTTACTGTATTCATCTGGAGAAAATTATTATGAAAGTATTGGTCAGTGACTCATTATCTTCCGAAGGTCTGGATATTCTGAAGGAGCATTTCACGGTTGACGTATCCACCGGGCTTTCCGAGGACGAACTGGTGGAAAAGATCAAAGATTTCGATGCCCTTGTCATACGCAGTGGTACTCAGGTCACCCAGCGTGTGATCGAGGCTGCTGACAACCTGAAGATTGTCGGAAGGGCCGGGGTCGGAGTCGACAACGTCGATGTGGATGCGGCTACCAAAAAAGGGATCATTGTGGCAAACGCCCCTGAAGGAAACATGATCTCTGCCGCAGAACACACCATCGCCATGATGATGTCAATGTCCCGGAACATCCCTCAGGCCAACGCTTCCCTGAAAGCCAGGGAATGGAACAGGAAGAAGTTCATGGGTGTTGAGGTTAAAGGCAAGATCCTGGGTGTTATCGGACTTGGCAGGATCGGGTCCGAGGTCGCGAAAAGGGCTTCTGGTATGGAAATGACCCTGCTCGGGTATGATCCCTTCATTTCCGAGAAGCGTGCCGAAGAACTCGGCGTCAGGCTGTGCACCGTAAATGAGATCGCAGAAGAAGCTGACTATATCACCGTACACACTCCCCTCATTAAGGAAACCCGGAATATCCTTGACGATGAGCAGTTTGCCCTGATGAAGGAAGGAGTCCGGATCATCAACTGTGCCAGGGGCGGAATCATCAGCGAAGAGGCTCTTGCAAGAGCCCTGGAAAGTGGGAAGGTCGCAGGGGCAGCTTTTGACGTTTTTATCAACGAACCGCCTTTTGACAGTCCTCTCATGAACTTTGACAACGTGATCTTAACCCCGCACCTTGGAGCCTCCACCGAGGAAGCTCAGGTCAATGTAGCAGTGGATATTGCTCACGAAGTTATTTCGGTCCTGCAGGGTGGGTCCGCCAGAAACGCTATCAATATTCCTTCCGTCAAGCCCGAGGCTATGGCGGTCCTTGCTCCCTACATCCGGCTTGCTGAGATCATGGGAAAGATCGCAGGGCAGCTTATGGACGGCAGCTACGAAAAGGTGGAAATCGGGTACAACGGGGAAATCTCCGGGAAAGATACCAGGCCCCTTACGGTTTCTGCCCTGAAAGGTCTGCTTGAAATGGCACTTGGCGCAGGGGTCAACTACGTTAACGCTCCCGCTCTTGCCAAGTCCAGGAAGATTGCGGTGGTCGAAAGCAAGTCCGAATCCGCAGAAGAATACTCTTCCACCATAAGTATCCGTTTGATCAGGGGAGAAGACGTCAAGCTGGTCACAGGAACCGTTGTCGGGGACGAGCCGAAGATCGTTGCTGTGGACGGGGATAGGGTCGACATCTTCCCGGCAGGGCGCATGATCTTTGCCAAGCACATCAACAGGCCTAACGTGATCGGTCCCTGCTGTATCGTGCTCGGCAAGAATAATATCAACATTTCTGGCATGCAGGTCGGAAGGGTAGAAGTCGGAGGCACCACCCTGATGGCTCTCAATGTTGACGGCGACGTGCCTGACGACATTCTGGATGAGCTCAGGCAGGTCTCCGGAATCATCGATGCTAAACTTGTCGTGCTCTGAGTCTTTCGGTCCTGAGTAAATATGTGTCCCAAAAAACGATTTGTTCCGGCACGGGCTCAAAACTGTGGGGGGTCTGTGCCAGGGGCACCTTTACTTTATCCGGGTGCTCCTTTCAGGCGGAGCCTTCCGGAACACTTCCAGTCAGAACACTTCTATTCGGAACATTTCCATTCGGAACACTTCCCTTTTGATAATTTCTCGACCGAAACATCCTTGCCCGTAATATTCCCCTATCAAAAAATTTCTTGTCCGAATCCGGGGGTTCAGTGAATGGAAGACCTCAAACGTGCGGTTTCGGCTCCTTTTAAGAAAAACCTGGCACCTTCTCTTCCGGTGAAGGATTTCGAGTTTTCCCTTGCTTTTGACCTGAAGTGGTTTTCCCCGAAGACAGCTTCCAAGGTAAAAGAGCTGGCTCTTGATATGGGACTTCTTTCCCTGAAAGACGGCAAGCTTTCCCCCGGGTTTGATGTAGACACTGTCAGGCTCCCTCACTCGTTCAAACCTGCGGAGGATTTCCTGCAGAGGCTTGAGTGCCTGGCAAGTTCCTGCAACTCCGAAAAGCTCTCTTCCGAATGTTCTTCTAATACATCGGAAGGTCTCGACTTCGAACATATCCTCGAATTTGTCTCCGCCAACACTTGCTTGAATAAACAGACTCTGGCTTCGGAAGTCAATTCCATGCAGGACCGGCTTTCCTATATGGTGGACATCCGGGTCGTAGCCCTGATTGTTGCCCGGAAGTTCGGGTGCGACATCGAATCGATTTTCGAAAAGGTTTCGGTGGAAGTTCTCGGCCTTCCTGATTGCGTATGAGGATTACGCATAATCTTTATGTACTAGGAATGTTATTCACACCATACCAATTCCAATTAATCGTTTGATCTTTAATCTACTGGTCCGAGGCTTTTGCTTTTTGGGCGGTAGTTATTGATGTGTTCGAACGCGATAGAGGGTTTTTCCCGCGTGAGTAAGATTTGGTATTAATCTTGCGGAGGAACATACATTGGGTAAAAATTCACTGGTAAAAGTTACAAGAAAAACAAATCCAAGAATCGTTTCCCTGATTCTTACCCTGAAGGAGATTGCCAACATAGAGGGCGCTCCTATCTGGAAAGATATTGCGAAACGCCTTGAAATGCCGTCCAGGAACTATGCGGCTGTGAACGTGAGCAAGATCAACAGGCATTCGGCTGCGGATGATGTCCTGCTTATCCCCGGGAAAGTCCTGGCTGCAGGGCTTCTGGACCATCCGGTAACTGTTGCTGCACTGAACTTCAGTGTTGCGGCCGAAGATAAAATTACCGAAGCTGGTGGCAGGTGCCTTAGTATCGAAGAGATCGTAGAAGCAAATCCGAGAGGGTCCGGGATCCGGATTTTCCGCTGAGGTGTTGAAGATGACGATTATCGATGCAAATGGGCTTATTCTGGGGCGTCTTGCAAGTACGGTTGCAAAACAACTGCTTTCTGGAGACGAAAAGGTATATATTGTGAATGCCGAAAAAGCCGTGGTCTCGGGTTCAAAGGCAACAACTCTTAAGGAATACCGGGAATCCCGGGACAGAGGTTCCCGAGAATTCGGGCCTTACTTCCCGAAGCGCCCAGACCGCATTATGAAGCGGACTATCCGTGGCATGCTGCCCTACAAGAGGGCAAGAGGCAGGGACGCAATGTCCAGGCTCAAGGTCTATGTGGGTGTCCCCGCAGAACTTGCGGGTGCTGAAACGATTACCCTCGAGAATGCTAATATGAACCGTCTGAGTTCTAACAAATACATAGAGCTTGGTGACGTGAGCCTGAAGCTGGGTGCAAAATTCTAAAGGGTGAGTCTTCATGGTTAAAGTAGTTAATTCATCTGGAAAGCACAAAACCGCAACCGCACGTGCAACAGTCAAGAAAGGTACAGGTAAGGTCAGGATCAATAAGGTCCCCGTCGAGCTTTATACCCCTGAGCTTTCAAAAGTGAAAGTCTCGGAGCCTCTGATGATTGCAGGGGAAGATGTAGTCTCCGGGATTGATATCAATGTGTATGTTCAGGGCGGTGGAATCATTGGCCAGGCAAACGCGGTCAGGACCGCAGTTGCAAGGGGCATTGTCGAATGGACCAATGATACTACTATCAGAGACAACTTCGCAGCCTATGATCGCAATTTGCTTGTAAGCGATTCCAGGCAGAAGGAATCCAAGAACTTTGGTGGGCCTGGAGCAAGGTCTAAATATCAGAAGTCTTACAGGTAAGGACTATTATGATCCCAGTCCGATGTTTCTCATGTGGTAAAGTAATCTCAAACTATTGGGACGAGTACAAGAGGCGCGTCGACGGCGGAGAGGACAAGGCCGCAGTACTGGATGATCTTGGGATCACCCGCTACTGCTGCCGCAGAATGTTCCTCAGTCACGTTGAACTTGTTGACGTACTTTCACCATACCAGTAAGGGACCGTAGGGTAGCCTGGCCCATCCTTCGGCGTTCGGGACGCCGGTACCTGAGTTCAAATCTCAGCGGTCCCATTTCCCTATTTTTTAGGGTGCTGGTTTACAGGCTTGTGCTGAAATCTTCAAACTTATCATGATTCTAAATTATTGAAATTCATCGGAGCGTTTTTAAGTCTTAAGGTGATCAGTTGGGCAAGGAAAAGTATACCCGGTTCGAAAGTGCACGCATAATAGGTGCCAGATCATTGCAAATTGCTATGGGGGCTCCTGTCCTGATTGAGGACGACGGGCGTATGGACGCTTTGAGCGTCTCTTTGGCAGAGTTGGATGCCGGAATTATCCCTATCACTGTTAAACGGAAAGTCAGTTGAAAACGTCATGGGATTTATTTTCAGATTCTGAATGTTTTAACACTGATATATCGAATGTTTTAATGTTGATCTATATTATGAGGTGACTTAATGGAGGAAATTGAGCAGACAGGGCAGGAGGATGCCGAATCACAGCCTGTACCCGAATCACAGCCTGCGCCTGAAGTGGAAGCCGCAGAAGAAGTCGAATCTGTGCCTGAAGAAGCACCTGCAGAAGAGGTTGCAAAGGAAGCTGCAGCACCTGTCAAGGAAGAATCCACGTCCCTTGTGTCCATTGATGAATATCTGGCCGCAGGGATCCACATCGGTACCCAGCAAAAGACTCAGGACATGATGCGTTTCGTGTACAGGGTCAGGACCGATGGGTTATACGTACTTGACATCCAGTCTACAGATGAGAGAATCAAGGTCGCATCAAAGATGCTTTCCCGTTACGATCCTTCAAGGATACTTGTCGTATCTTCAAGGCAGTACGGGCAGCACCCCGCAAGGATGTTTTCCAGGGCTCTTGGCACAAAGTCCGTGCTCGGAAGGTTTGTTCCGGGTTCCCTTACGAACCCCAAGATGGAAGGGTTCTTCGAACCCGACGTCGTGATCGTAACCGACCCTGCCGGAGACGCACAGGTTCTTAAGGAAGCTTCCAGCATCGGAGTTCCCGTGGTAGCACTCTGTGACACCAACAACCTGATTTCCAATGTGGACCTTGTGATACCCACTAACAATAAAGGTCGAAAAGCCCTTTCCATGGTCTACTGGCTGCTTGCAAGGGAAGTCGCAAACTTCAACAACATTCCTTTCGCTCACGAACTGGGCTCTTTCGAAACCCCTCTTTGATCCTGGAACACCAGTCCTGCATACTGCAAGGCTTTAATTAAGAGGCCCATATTCCTTATATGGGGTGATTATTAATGAGACAACCAGCAGTTGCAGGGCAGTTCTATCCTTCAAGTCCTGAATATCTGGAAAAAGAACTGAAACGGTGTTTCGAAGGTCTGGAGGTTCGGGAACGCAATGTTCTCGGAGCCGTATGCCCCCATGCGGGGTACGTTTATTCCGGGAAGGTGGCAGCGTATGTTTATGCGGCCCTCCCGAAAGCCGATACTTATGTCCTGCTCGGACCCAACCATACGGGGTACGGCTCCCCTGTGGCGGTCTCCCGGGATACCTGGGAAACTCCCCTTGGGGCTATTGGGGCTGATTCCGATCTTGCCGAAGGTTTTCTCGGAAGCATTGTAGACGCAGACGAGACGGGACACATATATGAACATTCCCTGGAAGTTCAGCTTCCTTTCCTTCAGTATCGTTTCGGCGGGGATTTCAAGATTCTTCCTATTTGCATGGGCATGCAGGACGAAGAAACAGCTGTTGAGGTGGGAAACCTTGTTGCCGACCTCGTTTCAAAAAGCGGGAAGAAAGTTGTTGTCATTGCTTCCAGCGATTTTACTCATTACCAACCTGCGGGACTTGCAGGGGAAGTCGACCGGGAAATTATCGGTTCCATCCTGGACTTTGACGTTCCCGGAATGTATGACAGCCTTTACAGGAGAAATGCCTCGGTATGCGGGTACGGCCCAATCGCGGCGATGCTCACTGCTTCCGGAAAACTCGGAGGCACCCGCGCGAAGCTGCTTAAATATGCAAACAGCGGAGACGTTTCCGGGGATACGGATGCGGTTGTCGGGTATGCGGCCATCATTGTGGAATGAATAGTTTGTTTTTGGACTGAAGGCGCTTGCATTGGACTGAGAACGTTTACTATTGTAGGCTGAGAGCGTTTACATTGGAATGAGTGGTTTTGCTATTGTGAACTGAGAGTTTTTCCCGGGAAATGTCAGGTTAACATTTTTTAATTACTGATAAATGTCCGGGATAACATCTTTGAGGAAATGTAGATTCTTATTAAAAATAAACTCTGACTAAAAATGGAACCTTCTTGAGGTAATATCTTTTATATGTCTCGTTCTATTTATGAATCATACTCACTAAATTAATGTATTAGAGGAATTCGAGGAGATACGATGGTCTCATGTTCCGCACCCGGGAAAATTTACCTTTTTGGAGAGCATGCAGTCGTTTATGGAGAAACCGCCGTAGCCTGTGCGGTTGAACTCAGGACCCGGGTTCGGGTGGAAGTTGCCGATTCCGTAATCATCCAGTCCCAGATCTCCAGGACAGGGCTTGATTTTGAAAAGCACCCTTATGTTTCTGCAGTTATTGAGAAAATGAGGGAATTTGTCCCCTTTGAGGGTGTCTCCATAACCGTTGATTCCGAGATTCCTGTGGGTTCGGGGCTTGGGTCTTCCGCCGCTGTAACAATCGCAAGCATTGGTGCTCTCAATGAACTTTTCGGGTGCGGACTTTCCCTTGAAGAAATTGCCACTGTAGGGCATGAAATCGAAATTCGGGTACAGGGCGCGGCAAGCCCGACGGACACCTACGTATCCACCTTCGGAGGGGTCGTTACCATCCCGGAAAGAAGGAAACTGAAGACTCCGGACTGTGGTATAGTGGTCGGGGATACGGGGGTCTTTTCCTCTACGAAAGAACTGGTGGCAAACGTCCGGCAGCTCCGTGAAACCTATCCCGAACTGATCGGACCTCTCATGGCTTCAATCGGACGGATTTCAAAGCTCGGGGAGTCCCTGGTCTTTGCCGGGGATTACTCTTCAGTAGGCAGGCTGATGAATGTGAACCAGGGCCTGCTGGATGCCCTCGGTGTTAACAGCCTGGAACTTTCGGACCTAATATACTCTGCCCGGGCGGCAGGGGCTTTCGGGGCAAAGATTACGGGTGCCGGAGGTGGGGGGTGCATGGTTGCGCTTGCGGCACCTGAAAAATGCACTGCTGTGGCAGAAGCCATTTCAGCAGCAGGCGGTGAAGCGATAATCACGGGACCCACGGAACAGGGCTTGAGGGTGGAGTGACCTATATGGGCGGTTCCGGGGTAATTTTTCGGCTCCTGGGGTGCCTTGACTGTTTTATTCGGACTTGTTTTATTCGGACTTATATTTTTCCGGATTGTTTTCTCACTATGATATATTTTCTCACTATGGAATTGCAAAAACTTACAAAAAAGGTATTGAGTGATCTTGCATGAAGGCTTCAGAAGAACCTGTTATCCTGAAACTGGGGGGCAGCGTAATTACCGACAAGGGCGCGGATGACGGAGTCATCCGGGAGGCGGAACTCCTCAGGATTGCCCGGGAAGTTTCCGGGTACGGGGGAAAAATGATCGTAGTTCACGGCGCCGGTTCTTTCGGGCATACCTACGCCAAAAAATACGGGCTTGACCGGCAGTTTGACCTTGAAGGGTCGGTAGTGACTCATGAATCTGTCAAAAAACTCGCCGCTATGGTGGTGGGTGCCCTTAATCGTTTCGGGGTCAGGGCAGTTGCGGTGCATCCCATGGGCTGCACAGTGTGCAAAAACGGACGGATCGAGAGCATGTATATGGAAAACATCAAACTCATGCTTGAGAAAGGGTTTGTTCCGGTCCTGCACGGGGACGTTGTGATGGACCGCGAGCTTGGGACCTGTATCCTTTCGGGGGACCAGATCGTGCCCTATCTTGCAAAAGAACTCGGAGTTACCCGGCTGGGCCTGGGTTCGGCTGAAGACGGTGTGCTGGACAGGGACGGGAAACCCGTGCCCGTAATCACTCCCGGGAATTTTGAGGAATTCCGGGGCTGCATAGGGGCGTCAGGGAGTACCGACGTTACCGGCGGGATGCTCGGGAAGGTCCGGGAACTCCTGGAGCTTAGCAAAACGTCATGTATTACTTCCTATATATTCAATGCAGGAAAAGCGGATAATGTGCATCGGTTCTTACATGGGGATCCAATAGGGACCAGGATCAGTCCGGATAAAGGGAATTAATCATGATTAACACTACCTCGAAGCGAAAGATCGAGCATTTAAAGCTGTGTGCTGAAAGCCACGTTGAGGCCCGGAACGTCAGTGCGGGCTTTGAGGATGTAACCCTGATCCACAGGGCTCTTCCCGAACTCAATATGGATACTCTCGACCTTTCGGTGGATTTTCTCGGGAAACGCTTGCAGTTTCCCTTTTTAATCGCGTCTATTACGGGCGGGCATCCTGACACTATTCCGGTGAATGCGGCTCTTGCAGGTGCGGCCGAAGAGCTTGGCATCGGGATTGGTGTCGGGAGCCAGAGGGCTGCAATCGATGACCCTTCCCAGGAAGAATCTTTCAGGGTAGTCAGGGACGAAGCCCCGAGTGCCTTTGTCTACGGGAATGTGGGCGCCGCCCAGATCCGGCAGTACGGGGTAGAAGGGGTAGAAAAGCTGATCGAGATGATTGATGCCGACGCCCTTGCCATCCATCTTAACTTCCTGCAGGAGGCAATCCAGCCCGAAGGGGATAGGGATGCCGCGGGCTGTCTGGATATGATTTCCGAGATATGTTCTTCTCTGGATGTGCCTGTGATAGTGAAAGAGACCGGGACCGGAATCTCCAGGGAAGATGCCCTTCTCTTCCAGAAAGCCGGAGTTTCGGCCATAGACGTGGGAGGTGCCGGGGGCACAAGCTGGGCCGGAGTAGAAGTGTACCGGGCCCGAGAAAGTGGAGATTCTGCTTCTGAGCATTTAGGTGAACTGTTCTGGGACTTCGGGATCCCGACGGTTGCTAGCATCATTGAGTCCCGGGTTTCCCTTCCAATCATCGCAACCGGTGGAGTCCGCAGCGGACTGGATATCGCAAAATCCATTGCTCTGGGGGCCAATGCAGCAAGTGCGGCTCTCCCCTTCGTCGGACCTGCTCTTGAAGGCAAAACAGCCGTTGTAGAACTACTTTCCCGTATGTTTAACGAATTCAGGGCTGCAATGTTCCTCTGCGGTTGCGGAAGCATTTCCGACCTTCACAATGCACCCGTGGTTATCACTGGCTGGACCCTTGAATACCTGACCCAGCGCGGCTTTAACGTAAAGGATTACGCGGTGCCTCAGGACATGCTTTGAAATGTGAAACTTTTCCGGGAATGTTGCCGGGAACGTTGCCGGGGTTCCCCTTCCCTTTATATATTATCCGAAACTCAATGTATCAACATATTATGGCTAACTAAATGGATGCCAGAACCAGAAATCCAAACCAAAATTCCCGGTAAATGGGCCCATTTGAACTTGAGGGCTGGCAGAAATCGTTCGGAAACAGCTAAATAAGATCCCCCTTCCGAAAATCTTAAATTCAAAAACAAAATTTATTCATTACATTTAAGTCGGAAAGGAAGAATTAACCGGAAAGGAATAATTAACCGGAAAGGAATAATTAACCGGAAAGGAATAATTAACCGGAAAGGAATAATTAACCGGAAAGGAATAATTAACCGGAAAGGAATAATTAACCGGAAAGGAATAATTAACCGGAAAGGAAGAATTATCCGGGTAGGGAAAATTAACCGGAAAGGAAGAATTATCCGGGTAGGAAAAATTAACCGGAAAGGAAGAATTAACCGGAAAGGAAGAATTAACCGGAAAGGAAGAATTAACCGGAAAGGAAGAATTAACCGGGAATTTTTTTCCTTAAATACTAATTAATATGCTTGCTCATCACTCATTCAGGAATCAATTGAAAGAAGAATTATATAAGAATTTGATAAGAAAATCCGTTGAGAAATGATCTGTTGAAATCATTGGAAGATAACCAGTTCGTTAAATGATTGATTTAATATCAAAATCATTACTAATTTAATTGGGAATCAGTTGAAATCAGTGAAAAAGAATCAGTTCATTAATGGTTGATTGAACATTTAAGTCATCACTAATCAGGAATCCCTCAAATAAATCCGTGGAAATGTGAATCATTTTAATGAAGCTTAGTTAAAAATGCTAGGCCCATTAGGAAGTGTGATGGGAATATAGGCAGGAATCAGCTAAAAGGGAATTGACCCTAAGTATGCCTTATACCTGAGATAAGAGGCTTTAGTAGGCTCTGTGGATATATCTAAAATCTGCGGGTCAGTAAAAGGTCTGCGGGTTGGTAAAGGATCTGTGGATTGCTATAGGGCAGAAGGGTATCTCCGACCCTGAAAGCATTGATTGAGTTCATGCTCAAAGCTTTCGGTTGGATTACAAGGGGTTCCCTTATTTCAGTAGCGGGTTTTGGGACATTTCTATAAGGAAACAAATATATATTATAGGTAATATTGTTCCGTTCATAACTGTTTGCTGAGATATTTCATCATGGGAAAGGGTCTTCTTGAGGGCGGATTCTAGTGGTGGCTGATTCTGGGGCGGGTTTCATTTACTTATCTAATATATGTCCAACGTTATATCAAACACATCATCATTTCAAGTTCTTCCCTGAAACCGTTTTAGGTGGTTTTGGGTTCACAATATCAAAGGAATCAAATCAGAGGTTTAACATATGACTGAAATAGGAATAGTTGCAGTCGGCGGCTACAATGAAATGGGCCGCAACATGACTGCCATAATTGTAGGTGAAGATATCATCATTCTGGATATGGGGCTCAGGCTTGACCGGGTTCAGATCCACGAGGATGTTGAAATTGACAAGATGCATTCCCTCGAACTTATCGAGATGGGAGCAATCCCTGACGATACTATCATGAAGGAGATCAACGGGACTGTCCGGGCTATCGTCTGTACTCACGGACACCTTGACCATGTAGGTGCAATCTCGAAGCTCGCTCACAGGTACAAGGCCCCTATCATTGCTACTCCCTATACCACTCTTATCATCAAGCAGCAGATTGAGTCCGAAAGGAAGTTTGAGGTCTGCAACAGGGTGATCCCCCTGAAAGCAGGAGGCACCTATAAGGTCACGGAAGACATCGATATCGAATTCATCCGGGTCCAGCACAGTATCATAGACTGTGTCCTTGCAGCCATCCACACTCCGGCAGGGGCAATCCTCTATGCCTGCGATTTCAAACTGGACCGGACTCCTACCATGGGGGAGGCTCCGGACTTTGAGCGTCTGAAATCCCTCGGAAAGGAAGGGGTTATCGCAATGATTGCTGAGAGTACGAACGCCGGACGCTCCGGGAAGACGCCTTCCGAACAGATCGCAAAGGACATGGTCAGGGACGTGCTGTTCGGGACCGAGGAGGCGGATGTAGGGATGATTATCACAACCTTTGCTTCTCACATTGCCAGGCTCAAAGCGATCATCGAGGCAGCAGAAGAAATGGGCCGGATCCCTGTACTTATGGGACGTTCAATGGAGCGCTATGTAACGGCTGCCAGGGACGTTGGTTACCTTAAGCTTCCATCCAATGTTGAGATCTACGGACATAGAAAAGATGTTGACAGAGCTTTCAAGCGTATCATGCAGAGTGGGAAAAATAAGTATCTGCCGATCGTCACAGGGCACCAGGGCGAGCCCGGTTCCATTCTTGTGAGGGTTGCAAATGGAGATACTCCTTACGCCCTCGATCCCGGGGACCGTGTCATTTTCTCTGCAAACATTATCCCGAGTCCAATGACCCAGGCCAACCGGTATGCCCTTGAAACCAAGCTCAAAATGAAGGGGGCCAGGATCTATGACGACGTTCACGTATCGGGTCACGCATACAAGGAAGATCACTGGGAGTTGCTCCGCATGGTGAATCCGGAACATGTGATCCCGGCTCACGGAAACATGGATATGCACGGGCACTACATCGAGATGGCGGAAGATGCCGGGTATGTGCTGGGAGACACCGTTCACCTTCTCAGGAACGGTGAAGTGTTATATATCGAAGAGTAATTGTATTAGGAAAACTATTCCCTTTGCTTGTGATAGTATGACGCTGATTGATGAGATCAAGAAGAGGACCGTCCATGTGGATGCCAGCATTGAGGATATGCTTCCTGTCACCCATCCGGAGGAGCTCTATAAAGCCTCCCGCTACCTCGTGGATGCCGGAGGAAAGCGCCTCCGTCCTGCGGTTCTGATCCTGGCTGCGGAAGCTGTCGGCTCCACTCTAGAGTCTGTCCTTCCTGCAGCTGTGGCCGTGGAACTCGTACATAATTTCACTCTGATCCATGATGATATCATGGACAAGGACGATGTCCGCCGCGGGATGCCTGCCGTCCATATGAAATGGGGGGAAGCCGGAGCGATCCTTGCCGGGGATACCCTCTATTCCAAAGCTTTCGAGATCCTCTCCAGAGTCGAAAACGAACCTGAAAGGATTTTAAAATGCATGGATGTCCTCTCAAGGACCTGCACGGAAATCTGTGAAGGGCAGTGGCTTGACATGGACTTTGAAAGGCGTGACCGGGTCACTGAATCCGAGTACCTTGAGATGGTCGAGAAGAAAACCTCGGTCCTCTATGCAGCCGCCGCAAAGATCGGGGGCCTTCTGGGAGGAGCTTCGGATGAAGTCGCCGAGGCTTTGTCTGAGTACGGGCGCTTGATAGGGATTGGTTTCCAGATGTATGACGATGTCCTGGACATGATCACCCCTCAGGAGGTGCTCGGGAAAGTCCGGGGAAGCGACCTGAAAGAAGGGAAGTACACTCTGATCGTTATCGATGCCTTCCGGAAAGGCGTGGAGCTGGAGGTTTTCGGGAGGGGCAGTGCCACTCAGGACGAAACCGAAAACGCCGTCAAGATCCTTTACGAATGCGGTTCTATCGATTTCGTACAGAACCTCGCAATCTCGTACATCGAAGAAGGCAAGGCAAAGCTGGATGCCCTGGAAGACTGTCCTGAAAAAGACCTCCTCCTCCAGATTGCCGACTATATGATTTCAAGAAACTATTGAAATTCAACCGTCTGAAAACTGGCGGTCCAGAGGAGATTGCGGCCGAAATATGTCGCAATGCCTCTAAATCTTTTTTATGTTATTTTTGCGATAGTTTTAGCTTCATTTTTTATGTCATTTTTACGATAGCTGTAGCTCTTTTTTATGTTATTTTTGCGATAGCCGTAGCTCTTTTTTGATCTATTTCCAGGTGTGGACAAATTGTCAGAATTTATCAGCCCGAACTTTATGGCTCCTCTTTTTTGTGTGCAATCTTTGTGTGCAATCTTTGTGTGCAATCCTTACAAAAACAGATGTAGTCTTGAATTGAAATTTGTCTTGTCCACGATACGTGGGGAAAGGCCAACTTTATCCGCTACGCTCCGGGGAAAGACTTTAAAAAAAAGAGAATGGCAGGATTTTCATCCTGCTGATTTTTTTGAATTTTCGGATCTGAATTTTATTTATTTGTTTCTGGATGCAAGGGTGCTCTGGGCAGCTACGAGTCTTGCGATGGGGACTCTGTAGGGGGAGCAGCTTACATAGTTCAGGCCTATGCTGTGGGCGAAGAGAATGGATTTAGGTTCGCCGCCGTGTTCTCCGCAGATCCCCATTTTGAGGTCGGGTTTGACGGAGCGGCCTTTTTCAATTCCGATCTTCATGATTTCGCCTACGCCTTCCTGGTCCAGGACTGCGAAGGGATCGTTTTCAAGAATGCCTGCTTTCTGGTAGATTGGCACGAACTTGGCCACATCGTCCCTGCTGAACCCGAAGGTGGTCTGGGTCAGGTCGTTTGTCCCGAAGGAGAAGAAATCGGCTTCCGGGGCAATCTTGTCTGCGGTAATTGCGGCTCTTGGCAGTTCGATCATGGTCCCTACTTTGTAGTCGAACTTTGTGCCTTTTTCTGCCATGACGGCATCTGCCAGTTCACAGACTTTTTGCCTTGTAAGGGCGAGTTCTTTCACATGGCCCACGAGGGGGATCATGATTTCGGGGCTTACCTGTACTCCTTCGACTGCAAGTTCACAGGCAGCTTCCATGATTGCCCTTACCTGCATATCGTAGATTTCCGGGTAGGTAATTCCTAGACGGCATCCCCTGTGTCCGAGCATCGGGTTGAGTTCCGTAAGGGACACAACGCGCTCGATTATCTTGTTGACTGCGGCAATCTTTTCGATGTTGCCTGCAGTTTCGTATTCCCTTAGTTTTTCATCCAGTTCTTCCTTATTCGGAAGGAACTCGTGCAGGGGTGGGTCAAGCAGCCTGACTGTAACTGGCAGACCTTCCATGCTGCGGAAGATTCCAAGGAAGTCTTCCTTCTGCATGGGGAGGAGTTTCTTGAGGGCTTTCTTCCTGGATTTTTCCTCCTCTGCCATGATCATTTCCCTTACAACGGGGATCCGGTCTTCCCCAAAGAACATGTGCTCGGTCCGGCAAAGCCCGATTCCTTCTGCGCCAAGTTCGCGGGCGAGGCTTGCATCGGTCGGGTTGTCAGCGTTTGTCCTTACGCCAAGGGTCCGGATTTCATCAGCCCATAAGAGGATGTGCTTGAGGTCGTTGTTGATCTCGGCTTCGATCAGTTCGACTTCCCCAAGTATGACGTTTCCGCTACTTCCGTCAATACTGATGTAGTCGTGCTCATTGATCGTGTAACCGTTTACTTTGAAAAGAGCATTTTTAGTATCGATTACAATTTCTCCGCAGCCTACAACACAGGGCTTTCCCATTCCTCTCCCTACGACTGCGGCGTGGGAAGTCATTCCTCCGCGGACGGTAAGCACTCCCTGGGCAGCTGCCATCCCACCGATGTCTTCAGGGGAGGTCTCTGTCCTGACAAGGATTGTCTTTTCGCCCTTTTCAGCCATTTCTTCGGCGGCTTCGGCAGTAAACACGATTTTCCCTACTGCGGCTCCCGGGGATGCCGGAAGCCCGTTTGCGATTAATTCGAGTTTGGCTTCCGGGTCAATCCGTGGGTGCAGGAGCAGGTCAATGTGTTCGGCCTGGACCCTGGTGACTGCGGTCTCCTTATCAATAAGCCCTTCTTCGACCATGTCCTTTGCGACCTTTACCGCAGCAGCAGCGGTTCGCTTTCCGGTCCTGGTCTGGAGCATATAGAGTTTTCCTTCCTGAATGGTGAACTCTATATCCTGCATGTCCGTGAAGTGGGCTTCGAGCCTCTGGCAGATATCTACTAGCTGACCGTAAGCTTCGGGGATTTCGTCTTTCAGGGTGTTGATGTATTTCGGAGTCCGGATCCCGGCAACCACGTCTTCGCCCTGGGCGTTGAGGAGGTATTCTCCGAAGAACTTCTTTTCCCCTGTAGACGGGTTCCTTGTGAAAGCCACTCCAGTTCCGGAGGTATTTCCCATGTTTCCGTAAACCATTGTCTGGACGTTGACGGCAGTTCCCCATTTGTCATCAATGCCGTTGATTTTTCGGTAGGTAATAGCTCTCGGATTGTTCCATGAATCAAAAACAGCATCAATTGCCATCTGGAGCTGGACTTTTGGATCTTGTGGGAAATCAAATCCTTTTTCAAGTTTGATTACTTCTTTGAACCTTTCTGCGAGTTGCTTTAAGGCTTCTGCATCGAGGTCGGTGTCGGACTTAACTCCCAGTTCCTTTTTCTTGTCCCCTATCAGGGAGTCGAATTTCCTGAATTCTATTCCAAGCACCACGTCTCCGAACATGGCGATAAACCGTCGGTAGCAGTCGTATGCAAATCTTTCGTCGTTGACCTTTTTAGCAAGTCCGACTACGGATTTGTCCGTAAGCCCAAGGTTCAGGACAGTATCCATCATTCCCGGCATGGATACTCTTGCTCCGGAACGGACCGATACTAGAAGGGGATCTTCGGGATCTCCCAGTTTTTTTCCGTTTATGGTTTCCAGTTTGTCTACTGCTTCTTCAACCTGTTGAACCATTTCTTTCGAGTATTCATTGTTTTTTAGGTACAGTACGCAGACTTCGGCTGTTATTGTAAAGCCTGGAGGTACGGGAACTCCGAGATTAGCCATTTCTGCGAGGTTTGCACCCTTGCCTCCAAGCAGGTCTTTCATACTACTTTTGCCATCAGTTACATCCTTTCCGAAAAAATATACAAATTTGAACAATGAATCTCCTCCCTGGAACGAGATATCATTTGGAATATGACTTGGAAATAGTGTGTGGATAGCCAAATCTTCTGATTTGGTTGTTGCCAACAATGTCCATTTAATATATAAGCTTGTGGTTCGCCCCCGCCCGCATCATTTAATTTATATATTCTATTTATTTTGAAGTTATGTATAATATAGGTCTTGCGATATGTTTATATAATATTGGTGTAGAGTAGGTATGCTTTTCAGTCTGCACTATATATTCTTACATTAAGGCTGGTAGTTCGATTACTCGGGACAGGAAATAAACGGATCTGTGCCGAGATATATTCTTATTTGTGGCTAATATGAAAAGACTCGGTACCGTGTTGCACAGGTCAGGTAGCAAAAACCTGGTTATTAGAGGGGATGAGTTTAAGTCCGAAAATGCATCAGGAAAAATCCCTAGGTTAAATTTGGTTGTTATGGACAAGGCACTGAATCAGATTGGCACGATAGTTAATATTTTCGGGCCGGTGAACCATCCATATTTTTTAGTGAAAGGTTTTAAACGGATTCCTGATTCAGAATTTCGGGGACTGGTCAATGAAAGGATCTATGTTCGGTGAGATCTCTGGCATTCGATTCAGATTTAAACTCTTTAGTATGGTTTAACTTTAACTGGTATATTTGCTTTCAGCTGGTTTTAGTTTCTGGCTTTCTTTTCCCCGTTTTTATAAAAATACTGTCATTTAATGCAGCACATAATCTGAGTTGCAGGACAGCAGGAACAACATATGGTCATGTTAAGTTGTAAGGTGATATGAAATGGTAGAAGTCGAAAGAGTTCGCTATTCGGACAATCTTGAAAGAGAAAAAATACGTGCCATGATCAAAGCTCGCAAGGAGAAGCAAAAAGAGCAAAATTTTGAGAAGGAAAAGGCCGTGTGTCCGGAATGCGGAAGCAGGAACCTGGTGCACGATTATGAGAGGGCTGAGCTCGTGTGCGGGGACTGCGGACTGGTCATTGACGCCGACTTTGTAGATGAAGGTCCCGAATGGCGAGCTTTCGATCACGATCAGCGCATGAAGCGTTCCCGTGTGGGAGCGCCCATGACCTATACAATCCACGACAAAGGGCTTTCCACGATGATTGACTGGAGGAACAGGGACTCCTACGGAAAGTCTATCTCCTCCAAAAACCGTGCTCAGCTCTATCGTTTAAGAAAGTGGCAGCGTAGAATCCGTGTAAGCAACGCAACGGAAAGAAACCTTGCGTTTGCCTTATCAGAACTGGACAGGATGGCTTCCGCCCTCGGTCTGCCGAGGACTGTCCGGGAAACCGCGGCTGTGGTCTACAGGAAAGCTGTGGACAAGAACCTTATCCGTGGAAGGAGTATTGAAGGTGTGGCAGCAGCAGCCCTTTATGCGGCCTGCCGCCAGTGCAGTGTCCCGAGGACCCTTGACGAGATTGAAGAGGTGTCCAGGGTAAGCAGGAAGGAAATCGGAAGGACTTACAGGTTCATTTCAAGGGAACTTGCCTTAAAACTCATGCCGACTTCCCCGATTGACTACGTACCCAGGTTCTGCTCAGGGCTCAATCTGAAAGGAGAAGTCCAGTCTAAGAGCGTCGAGATTCTCAGGCAGGCTTCCGAAAAGGAGCTTACAAGCGGAAGGGGTCCCACAGGCGTTGCAGCAGCTGCAATCTATATCGCGTCCATTCTCTGCGGCGAGCGCAGAACCCAGCGGGAAGTTGCGGATGTAGCAGGGGTAACGGAAGTTACCATCAGGAACAGGTACAAGGAGCTTGCAGAAGAGCTGGATATTGAAATTATCCTCTAAGGTTCTTCTCCATTTTTTCTTTTATCAATTTTTTCTTTCTTGATCCTTGTCTTGCTTAATTTTTTAAATGTTTTTTCTCCACTTCCCAATCAATGTTCTATAGTTGGGCGTATCGAAGTATTTTTAATAAAATATATATTTATAAAACGTTTTTAGATCACGATGTTGGCGCTTGAAATTTCCAAGGCAATTCTCCTGGGTTTCACTGTCGGGCTTACCGGCGCCCTTGTCCCGGGACCCATGCTTTTTGCAACCATCGAGACTTCTCTTAAAAAAGGATGGGTTGCAGGCCCGGAAGTGGTGCTCGGGCACATGCTTATCGAGCTTGTGCTCTGTGTCCTTATCCTCTTCGGGGCGGCATCTTTTGTCGGGAGCGGTACGATTTCTGCGGTATCCCTTTTCGGGGGGCTTGCGCTTGTGGGCTTTGGCCTGCTCACGGTAAAAGACGCAAAAGCAGTTTCCTCCGCAGGGATGGCTTCGGGTACTTCCGGTATGAACCTGGCCTCCAGCCCCCCGGCTGCAGGGTTGATCACCTCCGCTTCAAACCCTTATTTCTGGATCTGGTGGCTGACGGCAGGCAGTGCCCTGGTGCTTCAGGAATACCAGCTGGGAATTGTTATTGCAGTTGCCTACGTGATCGGGCACTGGATGGCAGACCTGGGCTGGTTTACTGCTGTTTCTGCCTCTTTCAGCCGTGGAAAGACTTTGCTTTCCCGGAAAGCACATGAAAATATTCTCTATGCCTGCGGGATATTTTTAGTGATCTTCGGGCTTTATTTCATGCTTAACTATAACAATCCCGTCCAGATTGCGTAACTCGGGGATTTTTCATTTTTTTCTTTTTCTTGCGCTCTTTCTCTTTTTTGCCTTTTCTTTTTCCTGCTCTTCCTTTTTTCTCCCTACTCCGTTTTTCCCGTTCCTATTTTTTCCCTGTTCCTTCTTCTTTTTTGTTCCCCTAATTTTTCATACTCCTCTCTACTTTTTGTTTTCTTCAAGTAGGGTGCTTCGAGAAACTTTAATAACAAAAAGGCTACTTTAGAGGTCCGGAAGGTCGAAGTCCATGAAAAGGCAGTGCATAAAAGTCCCTAAAAAGGAAGGAGAACCCACGCGGAGGGTTCTACTTGAACTTGAAATTCTGGATCATTCCGCAAAGATTGCTTCGGACGAAAAGTATCTTTATCTCCCAATTATCCGGGAACTCCCCCCTGTGGAACTGAAAGAGCTCCCTGAAGTTGCGGAAATTGTGGCTTACGAGTTTGAGGGGCAGGATGTAAAGCCCACACCAGAGGGTCTTCTGGGTTTTTCTCCCGGCTACGAGGTAATTGGCGATATTGCCCTCCTGGAAGACGAGGCCCCGGACCCGGAAACTGCCTTAAAAATTGCCGATGCCCTGCTCCGGACTCAGCCGAATGTAAAAACCGTATTAAAACCCCTAACTCCTGTGATCGGGGAGTTCAGGGTCCGGGAATTCGAGGTGGTGGCGGGAGAACCAAGGACCGAGACGATCCATAAGGAATACGGCTGCCGCTACAAAATCGACCTTGCAAAAGCTTATTTCACTCCGCGCCTGTCCACCGAACGTTCGAGGATTCTTACCTGGGTAAAGGAAGGTGAAACGGTTGTGGATATGTTCACAGGCGTTGGCCCTTACAGTGTCCTTATTGCAAAGAAAGCCAGGCCCGCAAAAGTGGTCGCAATCGATAAAAACCCGGAAGCTGTCCGCTTACTGAGAGAAAACATCTCCCTTAATTCGGTTAAAAACATCGAAGCAATTGAAGGCGATGCCCGGGAAGAAGCCGAAAAGTTTGCAGGTACTGCCGACCATGTAATAATGAACCTCCCTCACAGCGCCCACGAGTTTCTTGACTCTGCTATCCTCCTCACAAAACCCGGAGGAATAATCCACTACTACGGAATGACGCCCGAGGACGACCTGTTCGAAGGTTCAATAAAAATGATCCGGGAAGCTGCAGAAAGGGCAGGCAGGAATATCGAAGTGCTTGAAGAGAAAACTGTCCGCTCGTATGCTCCGCATCAGTATAATATATGTATCGAGGTCCGGATTCTCTGAAATAACTATCAAAATCGGATTGTATATATAAGATTGGAACAAAAACCGGATTGTATAGATAGGAATAATTCAGGAGTGCGATTTATATGTCAACCTTTACTTATGTGATGATAGGAATAGCTACCGTTTTAACTCTTATCTTTATCTGGTATTATCTCAAATATTTCAAGAAAATTTAATTGTTTCCTCTTTTTCTGAAAAAACCTTTTTTATAGTTTGAGATGCTCCTTACAAGCGAAATAGTTAAATCCTTGACCGCTATTTTAGACCTGCTTATCTTTTATCTATGTGCCGTCGTGGCTTAGCGGTATAGCGGCTGATTCGTAATCAGCAGGCCGAGGGTTCGAGTCCCTCCGGCGGCTCTTGCTTTTTTTGGTTCGGAGCCTACTTTTTGTTTCAATGAATATTGAAGTAATTTTTCTCCAATTTTGTTTTTTGATTTTGTTTTTTGATTTTGTTTTGATTTTGTTTTGGTTTTGTTTTGGTTTTGTTTTGGTTTTGTTTTGGTTTTGTTTTGGTTTTGTTTTGGTTTTGTTTTGGTTTTGTTTTGTTTTGGTTTTGTTTTTTCTATAGTTTGCCTCAGCCAGATCCTTTTTCCGATAAATTCCTCTCTCTTCTGTAGTATATTTCTTCCATCAATAAACTACTTATTATAGGATTGGTCTAATACTTTGTTGGTTAATTGATGTTAACCTGCTGTACAAATATTCGTGGAAGAGGTTGAAGTAAGTGGATTCCTGGATGATCAATCTCCTTTTGTTTTCGGACAAAAGAAGGGATTTTCTTCTATTGTTGAAAGATGGACCCAAAAATATTGATGTGATAGGGGACGAACTCAAAGTCCCTCGTAATTCTCTCCTACCCCAGATCAAGAAACTTAAAGAAAAAGGGTTGATTGTAAGAGATGGGGACGATTGCCGCCTGACCATTCTCGGGAATATCATTGTCCGTAAATTGCAGCCACTTGTAGATGCGGCTTTAGTCCTCGATATCGATGACTATTTCTGGGTGAGTCGGAAACTTGATACGCTTCCCAGCTGTTTTTTGGGGAGGGTTGGGGAGTTAAAAGGTTGCTGCCTGGTAGAACCTGAACCTGAACATGTATTTGACCTCATTCCCGAAATCGTATCCGCTTTCAGGGAACCTTCCCGGGCTATGATGCTCTTTTCTTATTTCCACCCCCTGCTTCCCTCCTTTTTCCTGAATGTCGCAAAAAACGGTATTAAGTTCCCCCTCATACTTAACAGGGGGGTCTTTGAGAGGTTTTTGACGGATTTTCGAGATGAGGGTGAAGAAATCCTTAAGCATGAAAATGTCAATGTCTTTGTTCTGGAGGACAATGCTCTGGAAGTTCCCTCCGTGGTTGCGATCTCGGAGAGTACGTTGATTCTCGGGCTTCTCAACAAATGGGAAAGGGCCGACCGTCAGTATGTGGTAAGTTGCAAACCCTGCGCCGTGAAGTGGGGGAAGGAGTTGTTTTCCTTCTACAAAGAACGAGCCCGGAAAGTCACTTCCCTGGAAGAGCCGGGTCTTTGTGATCCAATTCCTCCTGAATCTGCTCAAAAATAATCCGGGTTTATTTAGTTGATCTGGCGATCCTCAGTTTGATCCTGTGTTCCACAGTTTTTCCAGTGGTTCGGATTATTTTGTGTCTCAGTTTTTCCAGTGGTTCGGATTATTCTGTGTCTCAGGTTGTTAGTGTATCGGGTTGACCATTGCTTAAGTCACTCCCGTTTTCTCCGCTTCTTTCCATCCCAGGTCCTTCATTTTTTCGGAATCGTTTTCTTTTACTGTCACTATGTAGAAGAAGGTTTCATCGCAACTGTAAGCAAGTTCACAGGCTTCAATTCTGATGACATCGATGATTTCTATGTTGTATTCGCTGCCATAGTAGGCGGTAATCAGTTCTTTTTCCGTGGGTGCCTTTATATACTGGATATTTCCTTTGGCGTACCACCGGTCCCAGGGGTTGAGTATTCCCGGGATCGGCTCAAACTGCAGTTCCACGAGTGGTTCTTCCCCTATCTCTCCCGCAGTTCCTTCCTGTATCTCTTCACCTGTTTCCCCGTCTTCTATTTTTTCTCCATCTTCTTCTTCCGGGATTGCGTTCTGTTTTTCCGCACAGCCTCCCAGAGTTATCAAAAGAAAAGAAATCAAAAGCAATCTCAACGAATACGAAATTATTTTATTCATCGCACTCCTTCCCCCTTGTAAGTTTTTAATCACATTTATTTCCCCTGACTTATAAAACATGCTGTGCGTTAAGAACCAGTTCTTGAAAAGAAGTTTGGTATTTCCGTCAACTACCCCTCCCTAAAATCTAAGCCGTATGGCTTAGATTTTAGAGTAAGGGGCTTGCAAAAGCCCTGGTTGACCAGATTCCCGATTCGGAGCTTAGGAAAATCGGGAAACGATAGGAGCGAATTAGTTACCCTGGAATGCCGCCTCAGTTTCAGGCTCTAAGGAGGCAAGTTAAGCAGTCCTGAGAGGTAGGGACAGTGCTTGCATCATCAAACCGTTCCATATCTGATCGAGAGGAAGCCGGAAACCGTGATTGACTTGTTGCGGCTTCGCTGCAACACTTCCACTTCACAAAGTGGAAGTCCACAATCCCGGCTACGCATAACCCTATTCAATAGGAGCAATTACAAATGTTTGTATTTGTACTCAGCAAAGACGGAACCCCGCTCATGCCCACAAATCCGGCAAAGGCGAGGCTCTTGCTCAAAACCGGAAAGGCAAAAGTGATCCGAACCACGCCCTTCACAATCAAGTTACTTTACGAAAGCAGTAGCTACACTCAGCCCGTAACTGCCGGAATGGATACCGGCTCGAAAGCCGTAGGATGCGCCGCCATCACTTCCGGAAAAGTGCTGTATCAGTCCGAAATCTACCTGAGAGAAAACGTTTCGAAAAAGATGGAACAACGGAAAATGTATCGGAGAAGCCGGAGAAGCCGGAAGACAAGGTACAGGCCAGCAAGGTTTGACAACCGGGGAAATTCGAGAAGAGAAGGAAGGTTAGCTCCTTCCATCAAAAGCAAACTCGAATCTCATTTCCGGGAAAAACGGTTTGTGGAATCCATGCTTCCGGTAACGAAGTGGAAGGTCGAACTTGCTTCCTTTGATATCCACAAAATCAAAAACCCGGAAGTTTCCGGAACAGGGTATCAGGAAGGGGACCTTAAAGGTTTCTACAATGCCAAGGCTTACGTCCTGCACAGGGACGGGTACACCTGCCAGCATTGCAGGGGAAAGTCAAAGGATTCCCGGTTACATTGCCATCACATCGTTTTCAGGTCAAAACAGGGGACAGATATCCCGGAAAATCTGATTACGCTCTGTGAAACCTGTCACGAAGCCCTGCATTCCGGGGAATTTGAGCTTTCAGGGAGAAGGTCAAACACGAAACATGCCACGGAAGTTGGTATTGTCAAGTCCCGGATCAAGAAATCCGGCTGGAATTTTGAAGAGGTTTTCGGCTACGAGACAAAATTCAAAAGAGAACAGGTTTTGGGACTCGAAAAAACTCATTATTTTGATGCGCTTGCTATCTGTTGTGGGGACAGTCAGATGCTAGAACCGGATGATACGGTCTACTTCAAAAAGCACGTTCCTGCGGGAGATTATCAGCAAAGAAAAGGGAAGAGGTCAGAGAAGAAAATACCTGCCGGAAAGCTGTTTGGGCTCAGGAAATTCGATCTTGTAAAAACGGTAAAGGGAATCGGTTTCATTCGTGGCAAACGGTCAAGCGGGTATTTTTCGATCTCAGATCTTTTTGGAAACAAAATTTCAGATAGTGTCAATGTTAAGAAAAAATATAGGAGACTGAGTGCGAGAAGTACTACATTAGTTCAGATGGTACAGTTGACGCATTCCTCCCCCACCTGCCATTTCCAGCAAGCCGGAAATGTCGAGGAAGGGGTCTCCTGCTGAGGTAAGATGAAGCGAAACTCAAAAGAGTGGAAGGAAAAAAGGGCTGAATTCCTCAAAGAAAAAACCTGTGCCTGGTGTGGCTCTGCAGAAAATCTGTGCTTGCACAACCCGCAGGCAGTCTCCAGCTCGCCTGGCCGGATACGTTCAGAGATTTACGGCATCGCCTACGAGCAGTTCAGGGAAATCTACAGGCAGAAGTATCAGAAATTCGAGCTCATCCCTACCGGCAAGCACCGGCACAAAAGCCATCCCAACTGGCACAAAGCAGCAACAGTGCACAGAGCCGAACCTGATCATAGTGACCTTGAAGAGCAGTACAAAGAAGTCCTTATTAAAGACGTTCAGGAAGGCAATTTCAAAAAGCTCTACAATGAATGGCTTGAAGAAAACCGGATAAAAGAGTTGATCGAAGAGGAAATTGAAAAATCCAGGGAAGAATACGAGTCTCTGGAAAATGTGGTTGTCCTTTGCCGGCGCTGTCATTTCGCAAGCTTGAAGGGGATGGATCTCTGTCCGGTGTGCAGAAAAAAATACAAGTCCTTGAGGTACGAGACCTGTTTTGATTGCCTTCCTGTGGGGCGGAAGAAGGAGATTCTGGAAAAACAGGTGGAAATGGAAACTGAAGGGTCCGTTTCTGAAAGCGGAGATGATATTAAAAATGAGAAATCCTGATTAATGCCCAATCATTCGGCAACTGTCAACTATCTCACGCTAAAGCAAAAAAAGGCTTCCTGCCTGTTACATGTGACTAATGTAGTTCTGCCTGGTTTATCTTCCACTAAAAATATTTTTTTTAAATTCCTCTTCTTTCTATCCCCTCTCTATTCCTTCTTTCTCTCTTTTCCACTCTATTATTTTTTTCTATTTTTTCTTCTGTTATTTTTTCTACCTTTATTCCTTTTTCTATCTCCTCTTCTATAGTTTTTCTTTCTTTACTTCTTCCTTCGGTCATCTTCTTGACCGGGAGCATACCTCCCGGTATGGGTAATCTTTATTTTTCAAAAAGTTGGGTTTTTTTCTTTAATGGGCTTCTTCAATACAGTGCCCAACCGCTTCCTCCGCAGGCCCTGCAGATATCGGTGCCCAGGTATCCCGCTCCACCGCAGAGAGGACAGTTTCTTGCCGGCTGTGCAACCAGAACCGTGCCACTTCCCCCGCAGGCTTCACAGATCCTGCTTCCCGTATGCCCTGCTCCTTTGCAAAGGGAGCATGTTTCAGGGGCGTAATCTGTATCAATATAGAGCATATTATCACCTGTGATGGTATACGGTCATAGCAATAGCCGACTACCATCATAATATACAATTATATTTATATATTCATTGGGATTTTATTCTATTAAAAGACCGCTTTTTATACATATTTCTAGCCTTATGGGATAAAAGGGCTTTCATTCTACTTAAAATGAAAAATATTATAATCTGATTGCCGGAATTTCGGTTTTTTTCGGAATCGAATCCCTCTCTTCTGTAAGTTTTTATCATATTTATATTTTCTAATTTATTATTCTCTTCTAAGTAACCACTTCCAGAGTGGGAGGTGCCTGATTCCTTCATTTTCTTTTTCAATATCTTTTGTAATCAGGACCAGTTCTTTAACTGCCGGGCCGAATGTCTTTGCAAATCCAAGCAGGGCTTTTGTCTCAGCTTGTTCGGGCCTGTCTTTGTAGGATACGTTTATTGCGCAAAGGGAACCGTTTTCTCTTCTGATGACAAACTTGACTTCTCCCCTGCTGCCTTCCCAGTAAGATGGTTCATGCCCCTTGCGCTGAAGTTCCATGAACACAAGGTTTTCGGCAAGCTTCCTTTCAGACTCCGAGCTTATGAAGCCCGCGGCATTCCTGAGTCCATTATCGATACAGTATATTTTTTTGTTTTTTCTCCCTCCGGCTTTTCCGGAAGGGTTGAAGTGCTGGGCCTCTAAAAGGAGCTTTGCCTGTTCGGCATAGTAGATATATTCTTTCAGGGTGGAAAAATCCAGCTTAAGAGACCTACCAATTTTCCTGTATGAGTAAGGTGCAGTGACATTGGCCAGGAAGTGGTGGATAAGTTCCTGCAGTACCCTGGCATTTCTTACTTCATTCTGGAGGACAATGTCCCTGTACATGATACTGTCAAAGTATGCCAGCAGATGTTCGGTTTTGAGGTTTTCGTCCTTTTCAAGGGCAACCTGGGAAAAACCCCCTTCATGCAGGTAAACTTTCAGCAGGTTCATTATCCTGTACTTGCTTTCTTCCAGAGCTTCCGGGTTTTTCAGGGACTCTTCAAGGGGAAACCCCCTGAAAAGAAGGTATTCGGAAAAGTCGAGGGGATATATGGGGACTTTCCGGTAGCTTCCTCTTCCCATGAGGACTGAGAGTTTGCATTCAAATAACCGGGCCGAAGAGACCGAAAGGATGATCATGTACTCTCTTTTGCCTTGCAGCACCTGGATTTCTTCTTCCCATCCCTGAATGTTTTGAATTTCATCAAATATCAAGACGGTGCCTTTTTCGCTGCAAATGTCCCTTTTATACGTTTCCAGGACATTTCTCAGGGGATTTTCAAGAAAAGCAAACCTGGGGTTTTCAAAGTCAACAAAAAGGATTTTTTCCGGGGAGATTTTCTCCGTTTCTATCAGTTCCCTGATAGTCTGGTACAGCAGGGTCGTTTTCCCGGAATGCCTGATCCCGTCCAGCACAACGAGTTCCCCTCCTTCCAGAAACTCAATTATTTTTGTAACATACTTCTCTCTCTTGATACCCTTTTTAAATTCCCTGTTCGCCCACCAGGGGTTTGAATCGGTGAGAATTTCCACCAGTTCAGGCATGATTTTTTTATTATGTCATAATTGTACATAAATTTGCTGTAAGAGGGGTTGTATTCATTATTTACGAGTGCAAAAAGAGGGTTGGATATTGCTGTGAATCGTTTTTCGCATTTTTCACTGCAGGTCCAGGTTTTATCCGATTAGCTGTAGTTTTGTTTGATAAAATCCACGAAATTTGATTGCTTTGTTACATTCTAAATCCAGCAAACGTGGGCAATAAAAACAGATTACTTATTCTCTCTGATAGTTCAGTCCGGTCAGTGCTCGCTGGTCAATATCCTTGCCATAAGTGACTTTTTCATGTCCACCGCGTCATTCGGGCAGAGTTCCCGGCAGCAGTAACAGAGGATGCATTTTTCTTCGTTGATCCGGAAGCTTCCGTCTGTCAGCTTCTCCACAGCTTGCGGAGAGCAGTTAAGGTAGCAGGCCCCACAGCGGATACATTTTTCCTGATTGATCCGGGGCCGGATGGTGAAGAGTTTTCCGAAATGGCGGGTAAGGAAAGGGGGGGCTGTGCTGATCCCACCGCTCGAAGGTTTGAATTTCATTTTCACTTCTTTTAGCGGGGTTCCCACCACAAGAGGGCAGTGGTTCCCGAATCCTTTTTTGAGGGCTCCGGCGGTTGTGGGGATTTGAATGGGGTCAAAACCGATCATTTCTGCGGCTATGATGTCAAGGGCTACGCAGTCGGAGCTTGCCAGAACCACACCCGAGTTTACGGGCTTTCCATGGGAAGGGCCTTTTCCTTCCATCCCCAGGATTCCGTCCATAACTGCAAACCGGGGTTTAACGACTGAGTAAATGTCTGCAACAGCTTCCCCGAAAAGGTCCCGTTTGCCAAGGAAGTGTGCTTCTTTTCGTGTGTTCAGGGGAAGCGCCCCAAAAAAGTTCTTGACTGCTCCTGTATAATAGGTAAGTTCGTGAGTCTTGAGTTTCGGGAGGGAGATGACGACATCGGCTTCAAGGACCGGGTTTGCCAGGTAGAGTTCCGAGAACTGCAGAGGGTCCGGGACCTTCACCTTTGTAAAACCTGCGGTTTCAAAATTAACTATTTCGGCTCCGGATTTTAGGGCTGCTTCTTCGATCCCCGAGGCTTTCAGGGCTTTTGCAGTCGCCCCGGGCCTGGAGATTCCTGCTCCGTCTCCGACTACCGGAACTCCGCCTGCATCGCACACTAATTCGCACATGGAGGCTACCACTGTAGGGTGGGTAGTGACAGCAGCTTCCGGGGGGCTTGCTGTAAGGATGTTCGGTTTCAGGAGCACCCGGTCTCCGGGGGAAATTATATCACCCAGCCCTCCCACGAGGTCTATAGCTTCAACTATGGCTTTTTTTGCATTGGAATAATCAGGGCAGCGGACTATGGAGACTTTACTCATGTTTGCAAAAATTGATATTATTTATTTTTATGTTGTCTCCTCTACTTCAAAAACTTATTCTCAAAAGCTTGCCTTTAAAAGCTTGCCTTTAAAAACTTGCCTTTAAAAACTTACTTTTTCCGGTTATCCCCAAACCCATTTTATACGTCTTTATTGTTTTTCCCTGTTTTCTCTTGTTGTTTTTTACCTGTTTTTGACCCCCATCAAGGTATCTATTTCTTCGGCAATGTTTTCCAGTTCATCCAGAATTCTTTCGGAGTCTTTTCGCATTTCCTGGACAGCGGTTTTCAGGCTTCCTCCCCTCAGGTAGATCAGGCGCTTTTTTCTGTAGAGGAGGCCTGAATCATTGAGGTTTCGGAGGTGGTGGTTGACTCTGGATGTTTTTATTTCAAGGTCCGTGGCGAGGGATTCCGAGGAAACCATTTCATCGTTTGAAAGGTTTTCGAGCAGGCTGATTATTATCCTTGTAGCGGTTTTTTCTGTATCTCTGCCCGAGGAAAAGCCAAAGCTGTCGCAGAACCAGTGCAGGTCCTCTTCCAGGTTTTTTATGGGGGGTTTTTCTAGGTTTCTCAGGATAATCTGCTGAACCATCAAAACAGTATTTGTGAACCTCTGGTATATATATTTTATTTATTTTTGTAGACATCATTTCGATTTTTTAAGAACCATTTTGATTTTCTCGATAATTTTTATATACATGTTTTGCGTTATATGCTGGGTAGTTGAGTGAACTGGGGCTCAATACGTTCATCAACGCAAACTGCTGGCTTTACACGTAGCCGGCGCTTTCTAAATATCCACTCTTGGAGCTATCCAATCAACACTCAGCTCTTATTGAGGTCACTTATGCATAAAGGAGGAACAAAATAGTGATTATCAAACCTATTGGTGAACGCGTCTTGATAAAGCACCTGAAGAAGGAAGAAGTAACAAAAGGCGGGATCTATATCCCCGAATCCGCTCAGAGTGAAAAAAAGGAAGGAATTGTAGTTGCTGTGGGAACTCATAAAGACGGGAAGGAACTTCCTCTGGTAATCGGTGACAGGGTGCTCTACGGTGGTTACCCGACTGACGAAGTTGAAATAGATGGGGAGAAGTGCCTCTTTGTTGACTTCAGGGATATCCTGGCTACAGTAGTGGAAGAGTGATCCCGGGGTTTTCGGAGTTTCCTGAGTTTCCTGGGTTTTCGGAGTTTTCGGAGTTTCCGGGGATCCAGGATGAAAACTGCTCTGAAGAGTTTAATTGAGACCAGACCTGAGGCTAAACTCGAAACCAGGTGCGAGACCCCGTATAACATCGGGCTGCCCTCTTACTTTCTCATAAATTCTATTAGGTCAAAACCAGATCACAAAATCCAGGTGAAAGAAAATGGCTTCAAAGCAGATCATGTTTGACGAAAGTGCCAGAAAGGCGCTCTTAAACGGTGTTGACAAAGTTGCAAACACCGTCAAGATTACACTTGGGCCAAAGGGCCGCTATGTCGTGCTTGACAAGAGCTCAAAACCCGTAGTTACAAACGATGGGGTAACCATTGCCAAGGAAATCGAACTTCACGACAAGTTTGAAAACATGGGGGCCAAGCTTGTCAAGGAAGTAGCCTCCAGAACCCAGGACAACACCGGGGATGGGACTACCACCGCTACTCTTCTTGCTCAGAGTATGATTCAGGAAGGCCTGAAAAATATCAGTGCCGGAGCAAACCCGATCGAGGTTAAGAAAGGGATTGAAATTGCCACTGAAAAGGTTGTTGAACAGCTTAAAGGCAAGAGCGTGGAAGTTAAGGGCAAGGAAAACATCGTGCAGGTGGCCACGATTTCTGCCAACAACGATGAGGAAATCGGGAATCTCATTGCGGACTCCATGGAGAAGGTGGGTTACAACGGGGTCATCACTGTGGAAGACTCCAAAACCATGGAAACAAGCCTTGAAGTTGTGGAAGGGATGCAGTTCGACCGCGGTTTTGTTTCTCCCTACATGGCCACTGACTCTGAAAAGATGGTCTGTGAATTTGAAAACGCCTATGTCATGATCACCGACAAGAAGATCAGCAGCATGAAGCAGATCGTCCCTGTTCTCGAAAAGGTTGCTTCGGAAGGCCGTTCTCTCCTGCTAATCGCCGAGGATGTGGACGGGGATGCCCAGGCTGCCCTGATCCTTAACATCGTCCGCGGAGCCCTGAATGTCTGTGCGGTCAAGGCTCCGGGCTTCGGGAACGAGCAGAAGGAAATGCTGGAGGATATTGCCGCTCTTACCGGCGGGCAGGTTATCAGTGAGGAAAAAGGCATTAAACTGGAAGAATTCAGCGATTACATGCTCGGGTCTGCCCGGAAGATTGCGATCGACAACCAGAAGACCACAATTGTTGAGGGCAAAGGGGAAAGGGGCAGAATCGATGAGCGTGTCCGGGTTATTGAATCTCAGATCAACATAACGGATTCCGATTACAAGAAAAACGAACTTAAGAAGCGCCTTGCCAAGCTCTGCGGAGGTGTTGCCGTAATCAAGGTGGGTGCAGCAACCGAAACCGAGTTGAAAGAGAAAAAAATGAGAATCGACGATGCTCTGAACGCCACAAAAGCCGCAGTTGAGGAAGGAGTAATCACTGGCGGGGGGGTAAGCCTATTCCGGGCAGCCGCCGGACTTGACTCCCTCGACCTTGAAGGCGACCGGCAGGTTGGTGTAAAAATCGTCCGCCGGGCCATTGAAGAACCGCTCCGCCAGATTGCCGCAAACGCAGGCAGAGAAGGCGCAGAAATAGTGGCAACAATCAGGGCTGAATCCGGTGAAAGCTTCGGGTACAACGCCAAGAAAGACGTATTTGAAGACCTCTTTGAAGCAGGTGTAATTGACCCGACCAAGGTTGTCCGCAGCGGGCTCCAGAACGCAGCTTCAATCGCAGGCATGATGCTCACAACCGAAGCCCTCGTAACAGAGTTCGATGATGAAAAGGATGAAAGGACCGCAGCAATCATAATCTGATAGTAGCTTTCTTCTCTCCTTTTCTTCCTCTTTTCCTTTTTTTCGTTCTTTTTTCCTTTCTCTTTTTTCGTTCTCTTTCTCTTCCTCTTTTTCCTTTCCCCTTTCCCTTTTTCATCCCCTATGTGTTCTCAGCGCATGATTTCCCTTTTTTCTATCTTTCACTTCTCCATCACAATACTTTTGTAAGATCATATTTTATCTCTTATTCATTATATGATTACAATATCCTGAATACTGCAATCTTCGGGATTTCCCACCTGTCATGGGGATTTCTTCTTATTGAAAAGGTGAAGACAATTATGCTTGAAATCTATTGTGATTCTTCCTACAATGAAAATGAAGACTCCTATATCGGCTGCACGGTTCTCAGAGGCGGCAGGCAGATCCACCAATCAACCACAAAGGTTCCCGCAAGCCCTGAAAATAACCTTGAATGTGAGCTTGCAGCTCTGGATTTTGCCCTATCTCTTGCAAGAGTTTTTTATGGGGATGATAAAGAAGTCTTCATCTACAACGATTCTACGGAGGCAGTAAGGGCTTTTCAGGCTAAAAGGGTTGAAATCGAAAAGGAATTCCCTGTTTCCGGGTTAAGCCTAAATTTTGAATATATTCCCCGGGAAAAGGTCCACCAGGCAACGGCAGATAGCCTCTCCAAAAAGTTTCCCGTATTTTCCCTGGACGTCCCATCCTTCGAGGTCCAATCTTTTTCGAGGCGGGAAGATATCCTTTCCGACATTGCTCAAAACGAGCGCAGCGTTTTCTACCTGGAGAAGGTGCCGGAAGAATCAACGAATAAGAAGACCTGCTACAGGCTGGTCATCCGTTCCTTTAAAATGATTCTTTCCGATGACAGGCTTTATCCGATAAAAAAGGGTGGCCCGGGAACTCAGGTCCGGGCCGCCGAACAAATCCGGAAAGACCTCTCTAACCCTGAAATCCGCTCCGATCTTGAAGTAAAAGGGGTCAGGCTTGAAAATTCTTACTTCCTGCTTACGGACGAGACCTGGGGGCTCCGTGGGACGGACAACCAGGCACAGTCTATCCTGCCCATCACAGTCCCTCACAGGATCATCTGTGACGAGGTGGACCGGTCTCCCGAAAACCTCTTCATGAGGGCTGAACGCTTCAGCTAATTTCAATAGCCAGATTTATTTATTTATTTATTCATTTATTTATTTATTTATCTAGTTATTTATTTCCTGTCCAGTTAACCCGGCGGGACTTTATTGCCGTAAATGTATATATTAATGAAATCCCAAAATCCTATATCTAAAAATTCTGAACCCCAAAAACTGTGAACCCTAAAAACTCTATACTCTTTAACCCCAAAAACTCTATACTATATAACTCTAAACCCCGAGAACCCATGAAACCCATAGATTACAAGTTGCAACTTTTGCTTACGGTCTTTATCAGTTCCCTGCTCCTGGGAAATCTCCTTGGGAGCAAGTTGATCAGTGTATTTGGCATTGTAACTTCAGTCGGCTTTTTCGGATTCCCTTTTACTTTCCTCATCACGGACATTGTGGAAGAGGTTAAAGGAAAAGAAGTCACCAGGGTTTTCGTGCATGCCGGATTCCTGGCCCTTTGCATCGCAGTGTTTTTTGTCTTTTTCAGTACAAATTTTCCACCTGCTGCCCAGTATATGAACAATGAAGCTTTCAACAATGTTTTTTCAAGTTCCCTGCGGCTGATAGTGGCAAGTCTTATGGCTTTTCTCATAGGCCAGTACCACGACCTCTGGGCTTTCAACTTCTGGAAGCAAAAGACAAACGGAAAGCATCTCTGGCTCAGGAACAACCTCTCAACGATCGTTTCCCAGTTAATCGATTCCCTGGTGTTCATGTTTGTCGCTTTCTACCACCAGACCCCGGAACTGGGCGCTGCCTTTGTTTTCTCCATGGCCCTGCCTTACTGGGTCCTTAAAGTTGTCTTTGCTCTGCTCGATACCCCCTTTGTGTACCTTGGGGTCAGGTGGCTTTCATCTGATGTTGAGGACAGTCTCTCGGATTCAGGGGATTCCAGGGGAACGAGAGTTTCCAACGGTTAAGGCTGTAAAGGGGGAACTTAGAACCGGGTCAAAAAAGAACCTGGTGAACTGTCCCTCCCTGCCTCCTTCGGAGCCGAGGAAGGGAACTTCCCACCTTCGGAGTTAAAAAATTCTCAGAATAAGCCGTTTAAGGCTCCCCAATATTTATAGGATTCCCACCTTATGTTATATTGGGGGTGCTTACACAGTGGTAAAAGAGCCTGAGATTAAATCGGGGGGAGTAGAGGTGGCAGTTTATTCTGCGCAGAAAGAGGCGCCTGAAAAAGGCGCAAAAGGTCCGGAAATGGGTGGAGATAAACCGGAACCCCTGAAGCCAGGAGGGGAAGAGTTCTGCAAGTCCTGTCTTGATATGCCTGAAGAGCAGCGCAAATCCCTTATTCTGGAAATCCAACAGCTGACCGAAAAGATCCTGAGGGCCCATGGACTGATCAAAAAGCTTGAAGACCTGCTTAAAGGGGAATGGTTCCTGAAACTCGGAAAATCCGGGTTTTCGAAAAAATTCGTAGCCGCAAAAAACGGGGAGGAGATTTTTGTGGGGCTTTACAGTTATTCCAACGGGACACCGATTCCTGATCCGAACCTTGTTTTACTTTCCCAGTATGGCTTCTGGTATCCCCAGCGGATTGAGGAGCAGTTTGATGAAACGGTCTGTTCTTTCTTTACGGGAGCTTACGGGGATTACGAGTACCTGAACGTTATTCCTGAAAACGTGGTAAAATTCCAGGCTTTCCAGAGAGATTTTTCAAAAGTTCTCGAGGAGCACGGTTGGGACGGGCCGGACGTTGAAGTGATTGAAAAGATTATGCCCAAAGATTGACCATTCTCAGGACTGATCGTTTTCAGGACTGGTCATTTTCAGGGCCGGATACTCTCAAGGAAGCTCATGCTCAGGAGATTATCATGCCAGAGGAATGGTCATACTCAGTGCCTGATTACAGGACCTGGTCATTTAACTTGTGCTGGAAGCTCTGATCTTTATTTTTTTCCTTTTTTCTTTCCCTCTTTTTGTATTTTGCCTGCAGGATCTTTTACCATTCAGGATATTTTGGCATCCGGGATTTTTTACCATTCTGAATGTTTTACCTTTAAGGTTATTTTTTCCTTTTTACCTGCGGAACATAAATTGCCTATCCACAGAATATATAAATCTTGAGAACATACGCAAATTCAGATACATCAGTCGCTTTTACATATATCTCTCTTATAATGCTTTTCAGAAGGTTTTCTATGTTTTCAAAGAAATTGGATTGCATCTTATCAAAAAAATCCGAAGATATTCCTCCTTTCTATGTGATGGAAGTCCTGGAAAGTGCCCAGGCCCTGGAAGCTGAGGGGAGAAACATCATCCACCTGGAAATCGGAGAGCCTGACTTTCCCACCGCCCACCATATTTGTGAAGCTGCCACCGCTGCCATGGCAAGGGGGAATACGAAGTACACCCACAGCCAGGGACTCCTTTCTCTCAGGGAGGCAATTGTGGAGTCTTACCGGCAAAAGTTCGGGGTGAACCTGAGCCCTGAACAGGTGATCGTAACCTCCGGGACAAGCCCGGGCCTTCTGATGGTCTTCATGGCTCTGCTTGAAAGCCGGGACGAAGTGATCATGTCCAATCCTTACTACGCCTGCTACCCGAACTTCGTGAAATATCTGGGCGGCACGCCTGTCTATGTTTACACAAACGAGACAAAGGGCTTTGCCCTGGAACCCGAGACCGTGCGCCAGTACCTGAGCCCTAACACCAAAGCCATTCTGGTCAATAGTCCCGCAAACCCAACCGGGCACGTGATGTCCGCAGAAAGCCTGGAGGGGCTTGCCAAAATTGCGGAGGAGCGTAACATCCCGATCATTTCTGACGAGATCTACCAGGGCCTTGTTTACAGCGGCGAGGAACACAGCATCCTGGAATATACGGATAAAGCCTTTGTCCTGAACGGCTTTTCCAAGCTCTATGCCATGACCGGGTGGCGGCTCGGCTACATCATCTGTCCCAAAGAGTGCGTCCGCGCCCTGCAAAAACTACACCAGAACTTCTTCATCTGTGCAAATGCCTTTGTCCAGGAAGCCGGAGTCGCTGCCCTGAAAGGCCCTCAGGACCACGTGGCCGAGATGGTTGAAACTTACAATGTACGCCGGCAGTATGTACTCAAACGCCTCATCGAGATGGGCCTGGACGTCAGGAGTGAGCCCATGGGTGCTTTCTATGTCCTTGCTGATGCCCGCAAGTTCAGCAACGACTCCCTGGAACTGAGCCGCCGCATCCTCAACGAAGCCGGCGTTGCAGTTACCCCCGGAATCGACTTTGGAGACGGGGCCGAAGGTTACCTGCGCTTTTCCTACGCTAACAGCCTTGAAAACATAAAAGAGGGTATGGACCGGCTTGCGGCTTTCTTCGAAAAAGAGCTTGAGGTTTGAAGGAAAGGGATATTTTACATCGCTCTTTTCCTTTCACCTTTTTTTACTGTTTCTCTTACACTCTTTTTAATCTTTGTCTTTCTTTTTTACGGTATACTTGAATTCCGGCTCGGACATTTTTTCCAGTTCAACAAGTTTGGTCGGTTCTGCTTCCTCTTCCACTTCTGTTTTCACTTCTGCTTTTGCTTCTTCATCCCTTTCTCCCTGCTCCGGGCTTTCTTTCTTTCTTGAGGTGGAGGTTTTCCGCACTTTTTCTTTTTCTTTCTCTTTCTTTTCTCTTTTCCCAACTGCCCCGAGTTTCTTTTCATATTTTTCCAGAGAACTGATTCCAGTCGGGATCTTTAATTCCGGAATCTCCGGTTTCTTTTTTATGAAAACGCCACCTACAAGCAGGATCAGGACCGCAACCAGGTACACTAAAATGCTCAGGTGAAGCTTTTCCTTAAGCACGAAAGGCTCATCGTAGGAAACATTCACTTCTTTTGAAACCGTCCCGTATCCGGTTTTCTTGATTTTCAACGCGTGTGTTCCCTCGTCTGCATGGAAGGCTACCGGTGTGATTCCTTTGTATTTCCCATCAAGGTAAACGCTTGCCCCGCCGGGCTCGGAAGAGATGCTGCAGACCCCTTCTTTAAAGCTGAGCTTTTTCGAGATCACAGACGTTTCTCCGGGTCGAACAAGAACACGCTCAAAGACGTCGTCATACCCCTCCTGCTTAAGCAACACTTCATAGAATCCGGGGGGTACATCGGTTAGCCGGGCAGGAGTTGTTCCCCCGGAGATCTCATTTATGTATATTTCTGAGCCATTTGGGGTAGTTGTGATTTCGATCTTTCCTAAATCAGCCTCTTCTTTAACTGCATTTTCGAGCTCTTCATCTGCGGAGCTGTTTTGCGGTGTCGTTGTATCACTGCCATTTTCAGTCTGGCCGGGGCTGGCTGCAGATCTATCGGCAAGAGCATTTCCGACTGATACGGAAGTGAGGATCAGGAGAATGAAAATTAAACTGGCAAGGGGTTTTTTGAACCCTCTCAATTTCAGATAGGATTTATGGTTTATTGAGGATCCCTTCGTTTTGAGCAATCGATATCCGTAACTGGCTTTATTCGATTTGACTTGATATTTTCAGTTATATCTTCAGTTATATCTTCAGTTGATATCTTATTGCTTATTTTCTATAAACATATTACATGTCTGCTACCCGGTAATTTTTTCTTATCTTATATATTTATATCTCCTTTCCCTTTTTTTCACCTACTTTTGCTCCCCTTGTTCAGATTTGAGAATCCGCAAATCACGTCCCTAACCCGGCAGCAACAGTTCCCTGCTTTTCGAAATCCTGAAGGCTGCTCTGGTTCCTGCCATCTTTTTCCGGGCAAAAAAGCCCTATGATCATCCAGGTCCCGTACCTGAAATGTGTCCCCATGATAAAGTAAAGGTCCCTCTCTTGCATGCGCTCGAAGAACTCTTCCCGTATCTTCTTTTCAACCATCCCCGTATCCCGCTCACTCCTGATTATCTTCCTTGCGGTTTCGTTAAATTCCCAGTCCAGCACGATAATTTTGTGCCCCCTGCAGGCTTCTTCCCCCTCGCATCTGAAAACATACCTGAGTTCAACCGGTATTTTTACTTTTTCCCGCTTTTCCAGGAAATCTCCCATAAGGTTAAAGTACTGCTGCCGATCGTGGACCTCGGTACTGTTTACCCTGATCTCCACGTCCAGAAGTTCCGGCTTAACCACTCCCAGGCTCGCCCCTTCGATATTCAACCTCTCGACCGAAGTTGCCAGAGGCAGGACAAGCTCCCCGATCTCCCTGTCCCTCAGGGGATGCTCCAGGTTTACATAGTCAAGCACCTTCCTGCTCTCCCACCTCAGGTCGTGCTCCGGTTTCGTAACCGTTACCTCCAGCCGGTCATTTCTCCCGAAGTCCACCAGCCCCTCGCCGTACCTGTACTTAAGGGGATACAGTCTCCTCAGTTCCCCGTCTTTGTTGATACCGGTAACTCCTACGACATGCCCCTGCCTTTTGCTTTTTTCTGGAGTAGCTTTGACAAGGACGATTATTTCTTCTTTTTCTCGTTTCAAGGGGGTGGCCTCTGGGTTGTTTTTGAGCAGGTATTTATTTTTCAGCTGGTAGTTGTTTTTTGAGCAGGTAAAAGTAGATTGGATTTGGAGGATATTAACCGTTGAGGATGCGGGGTGAAAGTATTATAGAAAAAGTAATGGAATTGTTATCTTAAAAAAGGAAATGAAGGTAAAGCCGGAACTTGTTTAAAAGTATTGTTTTTGTGGTTTCACCTCAATCTTTCAAAGATTCCCGCAAAGAAACTCCAGATGCCTCCTTCTTTAACTCCTTCCGAACCCTCAATTCTCATGAAGCGTTTTGATTGCGAGCTATTGTTGCCGGCTGCTTCCCAGGTCTTGGTTGCCTCGTTTGAGGTTTCTCCTCCGCCTGTGGCAACTATGGTGTCTGTTCCCGGGGTAACCCCGTAGGACCAGGTGGCAGTTCCGTTAGCATCTGTTACTGCGGTGGCTGAAAGCCCGGCAAATGGCCCGTCTGTTACGTTGAAAGTTATCGTCTCATTGGGTACTGGGGTCCCGTTTTCATTTGTGAGGACGGCTTTCACTATGTGGGTAGTGCCGAGTATGTTGATTGCGGATTCGGGTTCCAGGACCAGTCTGGGCTCTCCTGCGCCTTCTTCTTCCCAGACCTTGGTTACCTTGTTAGAGGTCTCTCCTCCACCTGTAGCAACTATAGTATCAGACCCGGTTTCGTTTCCGCTGTAGTTCCAGGTGGCTATGCCGTTTTCGTCGGTCGTACCCGTGCCTGTTGTCCCGTTATTGGGGCCTGCGGTCACGTTGAAGCTTATGTTTTCCCCGGCTATCGGAGTTTCGTTTTCGTCGACTAATGTGGCGTTCAGGTTGTGGGTCTCTCCTAATTTGTTGGTTGCTGCTTCGGGTTCCAGTGTCAGCCTGGGAGAGACGAAACTCTCGGCCCTTATGATCACGTTGGAGTCCAGCGCAAAGTCCCCTGCATCAGCGATAGCCATTTTGATATGGTTTGTCTCATCAGGGGTAACCTCGGCTGTGGCGGTCAGGACTATTGTTAGGCCGTCCATCCCGGTATTTATTTGCCCTCCCCCGTCACTCAGGTCGTTGTTGATGTAGTATTCCGGATTGCTTGCATTCGTGCCGAAAGGATTTCCGTTATTGATATTGTTAATAGCAACCGGTGTGGTGGTGCCCGGAATCAAAGCTATGTTCTCTCCGTTGACAAAGAACCCGAAAACATCGTTAAACTGCGTGTTAACAAATTCGTTGTACTCATCGGAGGTAAATACGTATTCGAATTGTATAATCCCTGTCTCGGGCACGAAATCAAATTCAAGCACTGTGGCGTCAAAAGTCTGAAAGCCCGGGATAAGGGCATCAAGATCAGGATCTCCCGGCAGGCCGTTTACAGCTGTTATGGAATCCTCTTCATTTGGGCCTGTTACAAATGAGATGTTTCCGGTGCTTAGAATGATCCCGTTTTCAAAGCCGATGATCCCCTCTCCTCCGGTGAAGGTCCCGGCTGATATATTTGCTCCTGTCAGTGTAATGTTCGAAACAGCGACTCCCTCTCCGAGCAAATTGTTCACGAGGTCTTCTGCTGTCAGACCTGAGTTCAGGTCAGCTGTTACGATTCCCTCCGCATCTTCCTGGTAAATTATTTTGCTTTCCCCTTGCCTGGGTACGTTTGTAATTTCCTCTCCATATACCATACTTGAAGCTAGCGCCGTCAGGACAATAAGAATTCCTGATAACGCAAATATTCTTCTTTTTTCCATATACTCCCCCCTTTAACTGGGCATTTGATGCATTCACCACACTACCTTTTCGGCAAACCCCTCCCGCATCTCGGATTTTTCAAAGCGTGGTTTTATTTACGAGTTCTTACGCCGGGAATTCTATCTGCCCGGCTGTTTTACTCCAATTTATATTCTCTTCAAAATATCTATGATTTTTTATAAATATCAACCGGGATGAATTTTTCTGAACAATGATATTTTTCCCGCCTCCGTTCTCAGTCTGAAAACAGTATCAGGGTTGAGAATTTCCGGAGCACTATTTTGTGAGGGTAAAAAGGGTTGGCTAAAAACAGGCTCATCTAATATCAAACCGGACTAATAAAACCCGGGGCAAGTAGGGTAAGTTAATGAATGACTTATCTAAAAATGGGTGAGGTAATCTGTTTTCCGGCTAATTGGTGGGAATCTGAATATATTTCGGCATGAAAAACTACATCTTAATTTTTATAATTTTCAATCAATTTTTAGAATAAGTAGTTAATTTGTAAAATAAGCAATTGATTTCTAAACAAATAAAAAAGGTGGGGCTGGTGAGATTCGAACTCACGATCGACGGGTCTCTCCGAACAACTGCCTCAACAGTTTTAGTTCTATGAGCATCAATCAGTGCTCCAACGGTTCCTCATCGTCCTTCCCCGTCGGGAAGAACTCGGTAGACCCGTTGTTCATCATTTTATCCGCTGGAGCCCGTCGCCATACCGGGCTAGGCCACAGCCCCTTATAAGGGTAAGCGTATGAACATCTACTTTCTATATTATATAGTTGTCGGCAAGGTCTGGCTTTTTTTGTGGGGTATGGATGGTTTACTGTTCACTAAAATTCGATTTGTGAGTTTGAAGGAAGTTTTTCCGGGTTCCGGACGTCAAAGATTAATTCGGGGGCAGTAGACGGAAAATCGCAATTTTCTCATGAATTTTCTCATGTAATCAATTTTTTATGGATTTCAGTATTTTCCAATTTTATCGGCAGGTGAACTACCCCTCCCTGTCTCCTCTGGAGCCGAGGAAGGGGACTTCCCGCCTGCGAAGTTAAATATTTTCAATTTTTCCATTTGAAAAAAAGTATGCACTGTGTCACTATATTTTACAATGTAGCACATTCAGTACTTCCTCTCCCCGAATATGGCAGAACCCACACGCACCATCGTGGCTCCTTCCTCGATGGCAACCCTGTAATCGCTGGACATGCCCATTGATAGTTCCCTGATATCGATGTTGTCCCGGTTTTCCTGCTTCATTTCATCAAAAAGGGCCTTCATCTTCCTGAAATAGGGACGGGTTTGTTCGGGGGGTAGAAAAGGAGGGATGCACATGAGGCCTTCCAAACGGACATTCCCTAGAGAGTGAATCTCATTTATTGCATTTTTTATCTCAGCCTGTCCGAATCCGTATTTTTGTGACTCGTTGCCTATGTTAACCTGAAGGAAGACCTTCTGTACTTTGTCAATATCCCCGGCTCTCCTGTTAATATTCCTTATTAGCTTCAGGGAGTCAACTGACTGGATAAGATCAAAGAGATCTACGGCTTTTTTGACTTTATTTGTCTGTAGATGGCCTATAAGGTGTATCTCACAGGGAAGTATATCGGCACACTTGTCCTCGTATTCCTGGACCCGGTTCTCTCCGATGATAGTGGCTCCGGCCCGAATGGCTTCATTTATCCTTGCAGGTTCAACCGTCTTGGTGACACAAACTAGCTTTGTGTTTCCGATCTCCTCAAGAGTCAACTTCATATTTTCATAGACTGGCATTACGGTCCCTAAAACTGTTTTTATTCAAAAGTAGGTGTATTTAAATGATTCTAATTGCGGCTTTATGGAACAGGTATAAAATGATATTAAGGAAAAGCCGACCTTCGTCCGGGACAGGAATGGACGAAGAAGGCTCTTCCGGTGAACTAATCCTTTAAAAGGGTTGGTAGTTCACATCATTTGTGCAAGACCGCTTAATCATTTATTTTGTTCAAGATGACGAGCCTTTGCTTCCTTAAGGGTCTTAAACGCCGTATCAAGCCCTTTCCAGCCAAATACATCCACCTGTTTGCCCTCCATACTCTTATAGTTACTGAAGAAGTGAGTTATCTCCTTTAAGAGATGAGGTGGGACCTGTTCAATCGTTTCTATATAGTTCCACTGGGGATCGTTCACCGGGACGCAGAGGATCTTTTCATCCCTTCCCTTATCGTCCTGCATGTCAAAGAGTGCAACGGGATGCACGTCTATCACACAGCCCGGAAACGTGGGTTCCCAGGTCAAAACCATGGCGTCCAGGGGGTCCCCGTCAAGGGCCAGGGTATCGGGAAAAAAACCATAATCAGAGGGGTAGACCATTGAAGAATAAAGCATTCTGTCGAATTTAATCACTTTTTTTTCTTTATCGTATTCGTATTTGTTCCGGCTTCCTTTCGGAATTTCGATAATCACGCTTTCAACCTGACGTTCAGTCATATCAACACTTCCCACTTACTCCTATTTTTAACTAACTGCTTTGATGATTGCAACTATTATGTGTTCTGACGGGCTATTAGCAGATATTACCAGATAATACTGGAAGAAATATAAATCAGATTTGTAAAAAGAGGAATGTGTCTGCAAAAGCAGACAACACTATTCAATTACCGTTCTCGTTCACGTCTCCGTTTCCATTAATTGTAGCCATAATCTCCTTGAAACTTGCCAGCGAAGCCTCCATATTCTCGATGATCTCATTTGCAAGAACATCGGGGTCCGGAAGACTGTCCAGGTCAGCGAGGCTTTTGTCCTTGAGCCAGAAGATATCCAGGTTTGTTTTATCCCTTGCCACGATCTCATCATAGCCGAATTTACGGAACCTACCTTCGGGAGCCTCCTCACTCCAGGTCTCTGTACGGCTGAAGCGGTTTTCGGGGAGGGCACATCAAAAGCCTTAGGTTAGAGCCGCAAACGAAGAAAAAGCCTCTCGAAAATAGTGTAGCATTGAAAATAAAACGGGGATGATTGGGATTTCTAATGTTAATATTTATTCTGACAATCTCAGTATTTCATGAATTTTCATCCTTCTAAAGTGAAAATATTTTTCTTATTACTGTGGAAGTGCCTGTCGACAAGAATTCTGTTCATTTTGTCTCAAAACAGTATAATGTCGTTGCTTGTCAAATATCTAAAACGAAAAGCTGAGAAAAACAGTAAAAAAAGAGGAAACAACATCTATACGCTTTAATTTTGATTAAAAGAGTGAATAAAGGGTTCACAAGGTTTGGTCTGCAACAATGAAGTTTATTGCGGGATCAGGTTTTACTCTGTCCTGAATTTGCTCCATTTTACAGCTTACACGTCAATGAAGTAGATTACGGGATCAGCTTTCAGACTGCCCTGAATTTGCTTCATCTCGCAGTTTACGCCATAATGAAGTATATTACGGGATCAGATTTTACTCTGTCCTGAATTTGCTCCAACTTATAGCTACGCGTCAATGAAGTATTATTATGGGATCAGTTTTCAGACTGTCCTGAATTTGCCTCATTTTAAGCTCACGCGTCAATGAAGTAGATTTCGAGATCGGTTTTCAAGCCTTCCTGAATTTGCTTCATCTCGCAGTTTACGCCATAATGAAGTATATTACGGGATCAGATTTTACTCTGTCCTGAATTTGCTCCAACTTATAGCTACGCGTCAATGAAGTAGATTTCGAGTCGGTTTTCAAGCCGTCCTGAATTTGCTTCATTTTACAGCTTACGCGTCAATGAAGTTTATTGCGGGATCAGGTTTTACTCTGTCCTCAATTTGCTTCATTTTACAGCTTAGTTCCTTGCCTTGTGAACAATATATAATATGTAAGTTAAAGTATAAAATACTGTTGGTTATAAAATTCCAGCGGTTATATTACTACAGGTAATACGAGCAGTTCGTTATTTTGCTGAGTCTGCCTGTAAATCATCAGCCATATACTCTGTCGATCAGTGTGTACATCAAATGCTTTACTAATTTTTACATTCTTAAAAAAAGTCCTATGGTGTCCATATATGGCTAAAAAGTCATTATATGGGCCTCATTTGGGTGAAAAACAGGGGAAGAAGGTTCTTTAAGGAAATAAGGCCCATAAATTCGACTGAAATAAATTATTCAATGGAAAAGAGGATATCCTCAAAAATAGTAAGGTTTCCTGGAACCTCAAATCATCCCTGTATTCTTCGGTAAGAAAATCGGATCGGAAACAACACAATATTCACAACATCACCCGAAAATAAGCTTTTAAATTTTCCAGTAAGGTTGAAGATTATACTGTTCATACACTTTAACCAGATCATTACGATCTAAAGTCCACACATTTTCGTCCAGGCCTTCTGCCGTTTCGAATGCTCCCTTTTCAACTTTAAGGATATAATCTCCTCGACTTGCTTCAAGAGCTCCCCAGGGAATGGCAAAAAATTTACACCTCATACCAAGAAAACAATCACAAGCAAACACTACGTATGCGATTCTTCCCCATTCGGAGTCAATCATGACTTCTTTAATCGTTCCGAGTTCTTCATCTTTAACAGTAAGGATCTTAGATCCTTTTATTTCCGTTGCCGCCACAAAATTCCTGTGCCTTGGAACTCGCGTTTCTTCAGCTATTCCCATACACCTCAACTCCCAATATATTATTCACTTATTGTCTTTATTTATCTCTTCCAAAAGTACAGAGAAGCATTCCATGCTCTCCGCCTACCCATCATAAACCGCCCCATTAATAATAACAATTCATTGATAATATACATTCCTGACGTAATTGAGGTCGTGTCCACCAGTAAATGAAAATAGTGAGCAAAAGGACGTCTATGAACTTCCCCAGGATGCTGGTTTTCACCCCACTTTTCACCACAGTTTCACCACAGTTTCACCACAGTTTCACCACAGTTTTCTCCGAACTCACGCCGCCAGCGCCTCATTCAATTCACCAATAACCGCATTCATCTCGTCCCCGAAAAGCTGGTACATTCTGCCGCACCCGCCAGGAGCATCGAAGGGGGTGTAAGCACAGTGTCCGTGTTCAAGGTATCGATTATCTTTTCATGGGCTCTGCGGACGTTTTCGATGTACTCGTTCAGCTCGCCGGAAAAAATGGACTTTGCAGTATCAAAAAGAAACGACATATATTAATGTGGTATTAATATCATATTAATATGATATTATGGTAAAAGCTATTATTAACATCGATGACCACACAAACAAAATTCTGAACATAGTTAAAGCAAAGTACGGGTTAAAAGATAAAAGTTCAGCCATTATTAAAATGGCTGAAGAGTATGAAGACGTGATTTTGGAGCCAGAGTTAAGACCTGAGTACGTTGAAAAATTGAAAGAAATAGAAAAAACTGAAGCTATAGAAGTCGGCACAGTTGAAAACTTGAGAAAACGATATGGGCTTTGATTTTTATGTATAATTTAAAAATCAGAGCGGAGCTTGATTGCAAATTTGAAAAGTTAGCAAAAAAGAATAAAAAACAACTTGAAATTATTTTAAATAAAGCTGATGAAATAATCCGGGACCCACATAGATACAAAAATTTAAGAGCTCCGATGAACCATCTCAAAAGAGTACACATCGACAAACATTTTGTTCTGGTTTTTTCTGTTGATGAAGAAACAAAGACCGTAACACTCGAAGATTACGATCATCACGATAATATTTATTAATTTCCGATTTTTGCTCACGCCGCCAGAGCCTCATTCAACTCGCTAATAACCATATTCATCTCGTCCCCGAAAAGCTGGTACATTCTGCCCCGCCCGCCAGGAGCATCGAAGGGGGTGTAGTCGAGATCGTCTATTTCCAGGTGGAAGCTGGTAGCCACATAATCTTTTATCATGCGGAGCCAGTTCATCTGGTCGTCATTGAATTTCAGGGTTCCTGCCTGTTTTTTGAATACCCAGTCCTGGAAGTTCCTGTTTACGGTCCGGTTGTAGGCTGTGAGAACAGGGTCGATTTCGGTTATTCTGCGGATAAGGGAGACCAGGGCTGTGAGTTCGTTTTTGGGAGAGTTGCCGTTTACCTTTTCCAGCTGCTCGTAAGCCTGCCAGACCCTGAAGGGGGCGAAATGGAGCTTTTCGAGTTTCAGCTTTTCCAGGACTTCTTTTATCATTGTGAAGGTGACATCCCTGCGCTGGTAGGGCTGGCACCCTCTAATTATGGTCAAAGTGAGGATTCACAATTAATACAAATAATTTTCCATATTCACTACGCCTTTAACGTTATTATGCAAGGGCATATCTCGCAGTCTTTATAATGTGAAGCAATATCGACAGCTTGAACACCTTTTTAAACAAAAAACCCATGCAGGAAACTCAATAAAATAACAACTTTTGCAATTTATTAGCTGCTGTGAGAATGAATTTTATTGAATTGTGAAACAAGTTCATCTAATTCGGGACCTGAATTCAAAGGGACGGCTTTTTCCTCATTTGCCTCCTGAACCAATTTCAGGGAAAGAGCCAGGTCCTTTTCAGCTCTTTCTTTACAGGAGATTACCCGTTTTACCCCGGGCTTGAGCTCGAGAGAGCAAAGGTATGAAGAAACTGCTTTTTCATAATCTCCCGAATAATGGAAAATGACCCCCCGGTAATACCAGGTCTTGGGGTTATTCATGTTCAGGTGGATGGCTTTTTCAATTGCATCGACTGCAGCATCGTGGTCCCCTAATTTTGCAAGGATATACGCTTTTTTGGTAAGGGCTTTTACATTGCCCGGATTATATTCAAGGCTCTTTTCGATCCATTCCAGGGCATTATCGAGTTTACCTTCTTTCTGGAAGATATACCCCTTTGCAAAAAGAGAATCCGGGTCGTCAGGGACGTGCCTTAAAGCTTCTTCTACGCATTCCATTGCTTCAGAGAGCCGGTTCTGTTTGGTAAGGACCGAACTCATTCTGGAAAGAGCCGTCCAGTCCGTGGGGACCAGGGCCAGACTCATATCATATGCCTCTATGGATTCCTCGAATTTTTCCAGCTGGTCCAGTACAAATGCCTTTTGTTTCCAGGCATCCTGATAGTCAGGCCGGAGCCTTATGACCTCATTGAAATCTTCCAGGGCACTTTCATACATCCCCTGGCGCTGGTACGCAAGCCCCCTCGCATAACTGGCATGGTAATACAGGGGATTTTTTACAAGGACCTTTTTAAAGCATTCAACGGCTTCAGCATATGACCCCGTTTTCAGGTATGCAATACCCTGCCCGTAAAGAGAACTCGACATTCCGGACCTGGCATGATTAAAGGCATCTATAGCTTCTTCACACATACCTAATTTAAGCATCAGATCGGCTTTATGTCTCCATTCAGCCTCATTTTTAGGTTCAAAATTAATTTTGTTTTTGTCAAGATTTGTCATGTACTTTTCTTCGTATAACTTCTCCCACCTCTCTTTCAAATTTCCGGCTTCGAAGTTATCAGGATCATAATCAAGAACGGTTTTTAATTCGAGGATTGCATGAGGGTAATCCTTTTCCCGGGAAAATTGCCTGGCCAGAGCAATGATGTTATCCAGTAATTCAGGGGAAAAGACGATATAAGCCGTGTTAGGAGTAGCCACATCTTCCAGGGTACTGGCTCTGGATTTGAATAATACGGGAAACTGGTTGTCCTCGGTAGCACTGTCAATATACCCCGCGTTCCCCAAAACGTCCTCGTATTTGAAATGATATTCCCTTCTGTCCCCGTCTCTCAGGAAACCATACCTGCCCGGAGGAATCGTCCGGTAAATATGCCCGCACTTCAGGCCTGTAGAATAATGTTCCGATAATGAAATTCCATCCTCATCCTTGTTTGAACCCTCCGCACCTTCCCCGTTTGGACCCTCCGAGCTCCTCCTATTTGTAAACTCAAAGCTTCCTTTAATTGCAAACTCAGGGTTATCCGGAGACATAAAGCCCGGAACCCGGAGGCCTGCGGGAGAAACGTACATTTCAAGGGGAGGTTCAAGGTTCTCGGGATTTGCGCACCCATTCCCCACACCATCCCCTGCATTAAGCTCGGGCCTGAAATCCGAACCACGCCCTCCATCTTCGCAGTTCAAGAACAGTGCCATCCGATCAAAAGAATCATTGATCTTACAGAAGCCGGGAACGTCCGTTAATTCGTCAAAAAGATCCATATATAGCTTAACCTGCTCGCAGCCCGGGTCCCAGTTGTTGTTTTTAACTAAGCGAAGGAGGGGGATTAGTTTCTCCTGTAAAATATTTGCGTCCTTAAATACATAAACAACCGACTGGAGCAGCAGCTTCAACAAATCGGCTGATTCTTCTTCAGGAGAGCAGAATTTGATTGAAACCTCATGCAGGACATTTTTGAAAACATAGTAGTCCCGGGTCTCTTTGACAATATCACAGAATTTATACCACATCTTTATGTCCGAGAGGGGATTCTCAATGCAGAAATATATCCCAAGACTGACAAGGGCTTTCGGCTTGTTTTCTTCGTGAAGGTAGGCGAAAGCAGCGTTATAAAGAGACTCACTTTTTTTATCGAGCTTAAACGCCCTCTCAAACAATTGGCCAGCATCGGGATAGTTGCAGCACTTCAACTTAAAACAGGCAGCGTTATAGTAAAAGACCCCTGACCCCGGGTACCTGCTCCCCAGAAAAATCATTTCTTCAGATAAAAATTCCAGATTTTCCGGGTTGTTATTTACCTCAGCGTTCTGATAACGGCTGAGAATGCTATCCCACATGTTCCTATCGGAATCCTTCCCCTCCTTATGGAGAAAATCAGGTGGTGTGGGGACGTGCTTATTTGGTTCTATGTCAGAAAGAACTGCATTCCGCGGGGAAAACCCGGCCAGGAAAACTTCAATGTCATCTTCATGCAGATCCTCATGCAGAGTCTCATGCAGACCTTCATGCAGACCATCGTGCAGATCCTCATGCAGAGTCTCATGCAGAGTCTCATGCAGATCTTCATGTAAATTCTCATGCAGACAGGAATTATTTTCCTCATTTTCATTGTAAATAGGAGCTACTTTCGGAGTGAGGGGATCGGCGGGCTTATTATTATCATTAAGGCCTAATTGCCATACCCCTATCATCTTGAAAGAAATGCCCGACAATACATCATTGTTTATGACGAGTACGCCCTCGTTGTTAATATCAATGACATCCCCTTCTATAGTTTCACCATTAATTAGCGTAATGCGCAAATGCATATCTTCTCTTGCCTTCGAGGCCAGTACAGAGATGAAATTCATTCTTACCCCTCCCTTAAATTTTGACAACTAAATGTTGTCACCATGTGAACAAACCTGACAGATAACAAGATCAAAGAATATAAAGGGTATATGGAACTACATATATTAAAACAGTATCGAATTCCCGTATTCGAGAAGCCTCAGACCGGAAAGTGTTTGGCAGGCACTTTGAAAATTCACCGGAAAAACGCCGAAACCTGGCCAGTTATCCTTCCCAGAGGCTCTTTTTATAATATAGATGGAAATACCTTACTATGCCATCGGAAAGCGAAACCTCCAACCCGTTCCAGGCCCTCAAATGGAGCGACTTCCAGACCTGGGCAGGAGATAAAGCCACTGCGAAAGGAATGAAGTACCAGGATGAAGGGCGGGTAGAAGATATAAAACGCACTCCTGAGGGAGGGCTTGTCGCCCGGGTGCAGGGGACGAAAGCATATTTCACGGAAGTTTCCCTGGAAAACGGGAAACTGAGTTCCACCTGCACCTGTCCGGTTGAACATGACTGCAAACACGGGGTTGCAGCCGTGCTTGAATACCTTGAACTTGTAGAGATGGGGGAAGAAATTTCCGTTGTTGCCGAAGGGGACACGCTGCTTATAATGGCCAGACAGGAAACTGCCTTGAAAGGCTGGGAGCCCCGGAATTCGTATCAGTTTTTCCGAAAAGAGCTGCGGGAGTACCTGGACCAGATGGAAAAAGAGGAACTTATTGACCTTTTGATGAATTTATCAGATAGGGATTCCCTGCTTTCCAAACACCTTTGGGACATGCTGAACCTTGCGTCGGGGGATACGGTGGGGACGGTCGCAGACATACACTCCGAACTGGAAAAGCTCTGGGAGGAAGCCAGAAACTATGACTACAGGGATTACGATTCCCCACACCCTGATTTTTCGGATATACGGAACCGTCTGGAAAGCCTCCTTGAAACCGGGTATGAGGAGGAGGTTACGGATATAGGGATGAAAATTCTGGAAGGGTATGAAGAAATAGCCCCTTACGATGAAGAGGGGGATATCGGCATGAAAGTTGGCGAATGCCTGGAAGTGGTAATCAAGGCTCTTTTACAGTCCGAAAGCCCGGCCCACGAAAGAATGCTCAGGATCCTGGACTTTGAATTAAAAGACGAATACGGGATTTTTGACGGAAAAAACTTCTGGAATTCGGATTTCCCTGCCTCGGAGTGGAACTGCTTTTCCGAAGTCCTTAAAGAAAAGCTGGATGCGATCGACAGCGGGGAAAATCTATCATATTCCGGCTGGGGTCGGGACCAGCTTGCTGAACGGAGGGCCTTTGCCCTGGAAAAAGCTGGGAATTATGAAGAAGCGATATCCCTTTGCGAAGAGGAAGCAGAATCTGGAGAGGAATGGAGCAGCGTCCAGCTGGTTAAAGTGCTGCTTGCCGCAGGGCAAAAAGAAAAGGCAGAAGACCGGCTTTATCGGGAAATAAAAGAAACCAGAAAATCGGACCCCGGAACTGCCATTGAACTCTTTCGGATTCTCCTTGATATCAAGGAAAAAGAAGAGAACTGGCTATATTCAACAGCCCTGCGAGCCGAAGAGTTTTTCAGGTACCCTTCACTGCAATTTTATACAGATCTGCGGGATGTAGCAAAAAAAGCAGGGGTCTGGAAAGAAGTCCGGGAAGCTGTCCATGCCTACCTGGAAAGCGGAAACCTGCTCGCAGACAGGCCCGGACCCGGTGAAGAGCCCTCAAGCCTGCCTGGCATCCTTCCAAAGACAGGTCTGACGGACAGGGATTCGTTCTGGAAAATTGATGCACCTGCCCTTGAACTCCTGATCGACATAGCCGTCGAAGAAGAAAATCCTGATGAAGTGGCCAGGTGGTACAAAGTCCTGAAAATAAGGGAGAAGAGGGAACAAAACAGGCATGACAGGTATTTTACCCGACGAGCTAGAATTGCCCGTGCCGTACAGGATAAATATCCGGAAATTGCAATCGAAATATGGAAAAATATTGCAGAGGAACTTATCGCCAGAACAAAGACAGATGCATACGAATCGGCTTCCATCTATCTCCGGATGGTCAGGAATGCTATGGAAGCCAGGGGACAAAAAGCCGAATGGGAGTCTTATCTCAGAGAGATCAGGGAAAAGAATAGGCTTAAAAGAAATCTGCTTGCAATTCTTGATATGCTGGAAAAAGACAGGGTCATTGACGTATGAGTAGCTTATTGAAGAATTTCCCCCCAGAGATAAAGAAAAACACGCCGGAGCAAAATAGGGAGAGAAACTTTCAGAAGGAACAAAAGAACATTAGCTCCAGGAGAATGATCCCTCAGAATTCAGAAAGCTATAATTAAGCTTTCCACCCAAATATATAAATGGTGATAAATAAATTAGATATTATCAATCCTTAACGGAACAAAGGAGTTAAACCTCATGCCAGCAAAAGTCAACAAAGAAGAATGTACCGGCTGTAGAACATGTGTGGAAGAGTGTCCTGTAGAAGCAATTACTCTTGACGAGGAAGAGTGTGTTGCCGTCGTGGACGAAGAGGAATGTGTGGACTGCGGGGCCTGTGAAGAGACCTGCACTTCAGAAGCCATTAAGGTCGAATAAGTAAGCTGGCCGAAAATAAGGGTGGGGAAGGCATTCCGGCCCTTAATTGACATTTGTTGCAGTTGTCGCCCATTATTGCCCATTGTCACTCATTGCCGCATTTGAAAACAGCTTCCCACTCCTGCACCCTCTTTTTCGAATACCTCCGGTTTGCCCCGCTTGAGGAAGGGAGAACTTTTGTCTCATAACCCATTTTCCTGAGCAAGGACTCGTATTCTCCCGCTTTTTTGCCGTTGAAACAGACCAGCTTGAGCTCCGGAGCCAGTTCCTTCAGTTTTGAAAAATCGTTTATTTCTTCCTCCCCGATCCCCGTATCAAGGCTCCCTTCCCGCCAGCCGGCTTTGAAAACGTCCCACAAACCGATCCCGTGCATTTTCAGGATATCAAGCCGCCTTTCATAGTCCATTTCCTGCAGGTTTACTCCAAGTGCTCCCCCGAGAAGCCTCCAGAAGTCATTGCCCGGGTTTCCGTAGTACTGCTGTTTTCTGATGGACTCGTCACTCGGAAGGGAGCCAAGCACCAGAATATCGGTATTTTCATCCAGGACGGGGGAAAAGCCTCTTTTTTTCATAGCTTCTGAAAGGCTGTTTTAAGGCTATTTCAAGCTTTGGGAACAAAAACAGAAAAAAAATAGGTATTGGAATGACGTATAAAGGGTATGTGGATAGCAATGAAGTATATATGGGTGACTGTGAAGGGTGCTGAGATGACTAAAGGAAAGTGTCGGTCGACTAAAAGTGTCCGTCACTGCAATTCCTGAGACAGGTGTTTTTTCACCATTGCAATGTCTGATACAAGTGTTTTTCCATCACTGCAATTCCTGAGACAGGTGTTCACCCAAGCATCAAGCGCATGATTATGTAAAACAGGAGGTCTCCGAAAACAACTGCGGCAACAAAACCTGCCGTAATTGAAAGCATAAACGGAAGACCCGGGGTCACCCAGACCTCGTTTCCAATCAAACCTTTTTTCATGTATTCTTCAAGTTCGGGCTTCAGGTTTGCATCGAAGTTAAGCCCTGCCCTGGCAAAGCTCCTTTTCAATTCTCCGGCTTCATTCATCTCAAACTTCTCGAGCAGGCCGAGGTGCTCTTTATTCTTCAGGGAAGAAACTGCAGTCCTGTACCCTATGAACATGTAGAGGGGCTTTTTGAGCATCTCGGGGGAAAAGTGCAGGAGGTTGTAGCAGAACATCCCCAGGGGCACGATAATTGTGAGGAGCAGGGCGTTTCCGAGCACCGTGAACGTGAAGAGCCCGATGGGAGGAAGGCCGAGCAAGGGATAAAAATCGCCGCCCAGCCGGAAGACCGGGTAAGTGGGAAGAAGGATGGAAAGCACGATCAGCCCCTTTGCATCCGCGCCCCCGAAAGCCCCGAACTGAAAAAGGATGTAGACGATGACAAATACGATTACAGCGGAAATGAGAAGGGCTTTGAGATAGGGAACCCCGCCTGTAGCAAGTTCATGGAGGACAAAGACCGAGCCCGAGGCTAGCATGTATTTCCAGACCTTATTTGAGACCCTTCTGGCCTTCAGGTCGGAGTAGCATGAGTAGAGCAAAAAGGGCATGCAAAAGAGGATTTTTAGTATTTCGATCATGTAAACCCGAATGAAGCTTTTTTAGTATTTCAGACTGAAATGAAGCAATAAAGTAAAACATCATTATAATGATATTGCCACTGTAATGATGTCAAAGAACGGTTATATAGCCTGCGGTCTGGCTGAGCCGGAAGGCCTGGAAAAAGAGATAACTCGCAAGAAATCCGGCTTCGCCATAAAAGAGCAGTATAACCGGTCAGGGAAAGCCCGAAACCGACAAACAGGCGATAAGCTTATACGTAAGAAGTTCTATTTTATGGTTGCTCAACCCTTAGGGGTTTCCTTATACACCATGGGCTCGTGGTCTAGACGGTTATGACGTCGCCTTCACACGGCGGAGGTCCTGAGTTCGAATCTCAGCGGGCCCATCTGATTTTTATGTTTTTTCTGATTCTTTTGATTCTTCTGATTTTTAAGATGGCGTATTTTCTTCTATATCTTTTGTCAAATGCTGTAATGAATCAATTTCAGGATTTCATTTCGGGTATTTTAGCCCCTTTCAGCAAAAGCCAAAACATAAATAACAATTCCCCCCAACCCGCAACCTGGCTAATTGCCGCATCGAAGTCGGGAAAAAGAAAAAGTGCAAAATAATCTATCAGATAGCTTAAACCTGCAACTATCAACAAGACGCCCAAAATTCCGGGAATGTGGTCCGACTTGAAAACTAAATAACCAAGAAGCGCAAGATGAAGGCCAAAAAATAATAATCCGATAGCCCATCCATCACTAAACGCATTGAGAGATAGCATCACCTGAGCATGCAACTGATCTGTTTCAAATACTGCCAGGTAGTCAGCACCACTTAAAAGTAGCAAAACAATAACAAGATTAAGCAGAGCCATTCCAAAAATAGCTGTATACACCAGCCGGAACCATGCCATAAGCAACGAGAGACTCTTGTTTACTGGTTTGAGTAAAAAATAAAGTGCCCAGGCCACCACCACATCAAGAATAAGAATGATTAGATAGCTGCAAATACCGGTGCGGAATAGCAACTCATCAGCCATAACATTAGTTGCTGTTTCTGTGGCATCTCCCGGCACAATAAGACTCGGGCGGACAAAATATTCAGTGAAGATAGCGAATATAGTCATGATTAGAAGCCCGACCCCTGCGACTATTGCAGCTTTGCGCTGTGATATGTCGGCGCTACGGCTTTTCATTTAAGTTTCCCCCAATTTGATAGGTTTTGTTATTATTAGCGTCTATCAATGACCGATTTTACCATTCACGCCTCGATAAACTCAATAAGCCCAATAAGCTTTTTGAGGAAGATCAGACGCTCCGGAACTGGCCCGGGTTTACATTGCCTCAGGTTTTATTCTTTACCATATTCGCCAATTCCAAAAGTACCGGTACCCAGATAAGTCTTCGATTCGGCATACCTGAAGGCTTCCAGGTCTTCTTTTTCGAATCTGGCACGCTCCTCAAGAGCTTCTATGCCTGGCCATTCCTCAACCCCGATAAAATCCCACTCTTCATTGGACCAGCGGCAGTCAATCATCATAAGGAGTTTCATCCCGAGCTCGTCCATTTGCTCGCGGTCCTTACGCATGAACTCTTGCTTTTCCTCTTCAGAGAGGTTATAATACGCTTCCTTGATTTTGGCGAAATACACTCTGATGATAGGTTTTTTCTCAGCCATGTTATCAGTTTCCCCACCCTAATTTAAGCAGTATAACTGCTCATATAAAAAATAGCACATAATATACATATAAGTTTACGAACCCGTTTTCGAAATCAAAAGACACATTCACACGGCGGAGATCCTGAGTTCGAATCTCAGCGGGCCCATCTGATTTTTTAGTCTTTAATTTTCTTTTAGCTTTTTTCTTTTAATGCTTACCAGGGATTTGATGTCCGAATGCTAAGCTTCTTTTTTTGGTTTCAGTCTCTGGTTCACCTGTGATCGGCATTTAATTAATCGGGCTTGCTATTTACGGAACTTCTATATCTCAACCATGTATACTCATATCTGTCGAATCAAAACTTGTGAATGCTGGATAATATCTCAAAAAGGTCTCAAAGAAGGGTTTCAATGAATAAATATGCGAAAATACTGTTTACTCTGGGACTGCTTGTAGTGATCTCCATCGTGCTCTTTTACGGAGGGCTTGCTCTGCTCCTTTTTTCTTCGGACATGGCCTCGTATAATTCGGACGATGTCTACCTCGGGCCTGTGGATTTTGTTGAGGTGCTTGAAAATGCGGAAAATGAGGGATATGAGGTTCGGACCCGGTGGATGGATGACTCTAACGGGTTCGAGCCCGGGAATGTGGAAGAAGTTGCCGGGAGGTTTGACACTGATTTTCTTGTATCCAGGGTTGAAATCCATTCGGATAAAAGAACGTATCTTGAAGTAAACCGGTATCAGAACGTAACGAGCCTTGGTTTCATAAACCAGAGCCATGCCTCTTTTTCCAAACCCCTGGAACCTTCCGAGTTTCCCGACGAGCGCTGGATGCTTGATATGATAGGGCTTATGTTAGGGCTGGATGAAGCCGCTTCGGAAGAATATCTGGAAGAACTGCGGAATGAAGCTAAGAACCAGACCGGTTTTTCGGTCCGGATCGAAGTAAACGAAACCCTTGACTTCCCGGCAGTCTATGCCTACCTGAATGAGGGCAGCACGGATTCCGTTTTCAATCCCGGCATGTGGAACGATGAGGAATTCTTAAGAAACGGGGAAAGGCTTGGGTATGTCGCCTACCTTGTCCCCGAGGCTACCATCAGTACTAAAGAAAAGTTTAACGAATACAGCATTGACATAAGCAGTGAAGGCTTTGCCCGGCTGGACATCAAAATGCACCGCTTCAGTGCCGGAAAGGAGATACCTGAAGAAGAGTACAGGGCTGTTTTCAGGGGGATGTTCGGAAACCTTGGGCTGTCGCCTGAGAAGGTGGATGAATTCGAATTTGAGTATTCCCCGAGTGTCTGGTGAACCTTTAAGGCCGGACATGAGCTTGATTTTTCGGACGTTTCGGGCCATCTTTCCTCAAGCCTGAATCCGGGCCTGGTTCAAAGCAAGAAGTTGTAAAAAATCCATGCAAGGACTGCAATAATCACAAGCGTAAAAGAGATGTATCCAAGCAGACGAATTATGAAATCGTATACGGTTATCTCACCCGTACCTTTGCGGTCGAAGTATTTTGCGACTTTTTTATTTAATTTCAATGCTGTTGGAGCCCCCGATTCAATTTTTCCTCCTATATTGGGAGTTTTTGCACTTAAAGATGTTTATGATACCTGAAGAAGAAAGACCCTTAAGGTTGATCCCAAATTTGTAATGTCTGCCGAAAAAGTTGTATTGAATGACCCGAGGCCAGCTCAACTCAACGAAAACACTTCTGCGTCAAAACTTCCTGAAAAAATCTGGTATTTTTTATACACTATAATATATATCGCTGGTACCACATTAAAATGAAGAAGCGCGGGATTCTTTAAAAGAAGAATTGAAACATCGATTTAAAAATGAAATACAGATTATTAAGGCAGAGGAAAATTCCAGCTGAAGTAGGAATTGCCGTATATACTTTTCTTAGTAATGGTGAAGAAGTTTTGTAAAGATAGAAAAACACGGGCATTATTGACATCTTTACTAACAGGAACAAACCCGGGTTTGCCACTATCTCATACAAGATGGGATTTCTTTCGACATATCCAAATTTAATGGCAATTAATGTAGTTATGAAGTCGCCTATAACAAAAAACGTAACTACTGGCAGAGAATATGTGATAAATTTCTTCATATTTCTCAAAAAATACACACTTCTCACACTATATATCTATTTTTAAAAATATCAATATTGTTTTTTTATTTTTATAATGTTTTGGAGTTTTTGAGCTTCTTATTTGCCAGGTATTAAAATAGGTTAGTAAGGGTTCGTAAGGGTCCGTAAAGGTCGGAAAGATAGATGGGGGATAAAGATGGAGGGCCTTAGAAGGTCGTTTTCGGCTTATTTACTTCTTTTTCAGCTTATTTACTTCTTTTTCAGCTTATTTACTTCTTTTTCAGCTTATTTACTTCTTTTTCAGCTTATTTACTTCTTTTTCAGCTTATTTACTTCTTTTTCAGCTTATTTACTTCTTTTTCGGCTTAGTTCTCTTCCCCTCTCCACTAAGTTTAAAAAAGAGAAACTTTTTCGGAATAAAACATTCTATAAAATGAAGTTAATTTGAAGTTGAAGTAAAATAGTGGGTTGCATGTGTCCGATATGTAACTTCAATAAAAGAAATTAAAAACTTAAAACGATTTAGGGATAAAACAGTGTTTTTTCAAAATAGTTCTTTATAGGCTTTTAACTTGGGGATTTACGCCCAGGGCAGGATTTGAACCTGCGCTCTCCCAAAGAAGAAACGGTTTTCGAGACCGTCGCCCTACCGCTAGACTACCTGGGCAATTTGAAGCGAATTTAGTGAATATCCTTCCTCTCTTATATACTTTATTCTAAACCGGCCTCAGACACTTAAAAATCAAAAAGTGACCTCTGGCCTGCAGGCTTTTCTGCTTTTTCTTCCTTTTTTTCCTCATCCTTTTTTTCCTCATCCTTTTCTCCCCCATCCTCTTTTTCCGTTTCTCCGGGGTTAAGGTCGAAGAGGGATGCCTGCTTCGGGTCTTTGGATGTGTCCTTTTTTTCTTTTTTACCAGTCTTTCCTGATTCCTGGCTGTTTTTTTCGCTTCTTTTTTTCGACTCCGGCTTTTCTGTTTTCAGGTGTTCGGGAAGCTCGAGCCAGCCGTACTGCCCGCCTCCGCCGGGGTGGATGATTACATCGCCGTTCCTGAAGGCCAGGATTGCGTTTACTATCTTCCTGTCTACAATAGCAAGGGCCTCAGGTTCCGCATAGATAAGGGCTTCAACTTCGTTTCCGAAGCTTTCTACCAGGGCACTCCAGGCTGTCTTTACGCCTTTGGTCTGGATGCTTGCGTGCCCCAGGGCCATCTGGATTATTTCTGCAAGAGGGATCAGGTGGAGGTAAGGTGGGCGATGGTCAGGGTGCCTGGGCTCCTCGAGATCGGCCAGTTCGTTTACCCGGTCGAACACTCCCTTCTTTATCGTCCCTCTGCATTCGGGGCAGCGCCATGAATGGGCTTCCGCTTCGGGCAGCGAGTAGTGGGTGAAGCATTTGATGCAGGCGGACCGGTTGTATTTCCCCTCCTGGGGGAAAAGCCCTACGTTCAGGGTGGCTCCGTAGCCCTCTTCTCTGAGGATGGCTTTTTTCAGGCCGTTGAAGGTGATTTCCGGGACTTCAAACTGGGTAAATTCCCGGGCAAGTTTGTTGGTCCAGGGAGAATGGGCATCCGAGTTTGAGAGGAAGGTCAGCCTGTGCAGTTCGGAAATCCGGTCGGCATAGCTGCTGTCCGCGCTCAGGCCGAGTTCAAGGAAAGAAATGTAATCGGTCATGTCCCCGTAGCAGCTTTCAAGGCTGTCGTGGTAAGCGTAGAGGGCCGTCCAGGGAGTAAAGGCGTGGCAGGGGCCGATAAGGGCTCCCATTTTTTTTGCGATTTCGGCGATTTCCAGGCCTCCCAGTTTGACCGTTGGACGGCCGTCGACTGCCAGGTCTCCGAAGGGAGCCATTGCTTCCGCAAGCTCTTCAGCTTTTGAAATCGAAGGTAAAATAAGGAGGTGGTGGACTCGCCTGTTGTCCTCTATTTCGGTTGTTGGAACAAAATAAGTGTTTTCGATCCGGATTTCTTCGTTGGAAATAGCTGCTTTCTTTATCTCGTCCAGCCATTTCGGATGGATGCAGTCTCCGGTTCCGATCAGTTCCATTCCTTTTTTAGCGGCTTCCCGGGCGATGGTTGGAAGTTCCATCTTTTCGGAGCAGGCCATGGAGTATCTGGAATGGAGGTGGAGGTCTGCATTGACTTTCATTTCCGGACCTTTCCTGCAATTTTTTCAGGCTGATATGGCTTTATTAGCCTTATTTTTACTTAGCCTATGTAACGCAGGTCTTCTTCCGGGGGCTTCACTTCCGGAAATTTCTGCTGTTCTTCTTTTTCCTTGAGTTTTTCGACGATAATCTCCATCTCTTCTGCCTTTTTCTCAAGGTTTTCCATGTTTACCTCGATATTGAGGATTTTACAGAGTAACTTCAAAAGGGACTGGGCACTTTTCGGGTCCATCAGGTACCCTGAAGTCATACCCATGAAACAGGCAGCTTCAATATTCCGAAGCCGGCTAAAGGCAACCAGCAGGCCGGATGCTCCCACGATACCTCCGCTTGGTTCGGATTCTTTGAAATCCACTCCGTAGCCCTTGAGTTCTTCAATCAGCTCCGGGGTGCTAGTGACTCCGAGGATTGTTTCATCATAGGTCAGTTTGCCTGTCGGGTAGCCTCCAAGCGTGTAGATCCTGCCTACTCCGAGTTCTTCCGCAAGGTCCAGGTAGAGGGTACAGAGCTCATAATGGCCCTGAGAAGTCGTGCTCTGGTGGTCTCCTACAAGGAACAGGACATCGGTTTCGTTTGCCCTTCCGAGGTAAATTGAGTTGCTTACGGGGCGGACGGTCGAGTCATTGTTTACCAGCACCTGGGGTGGAAAATGTGGGGAGTAGACTTCCATGACCTTTTCGGCTTTCAGTTCGTCTATCAGGTGTTCGGCTACTAGTTTGCCTACAAGCCCTACCCCCGGAAGCCCGACTACCATTAGAGGATTTTCAAGCTCAAATTCTTCTTTCAGGCGGATAAGTATACTTTTCTGCATAACAATCCCTTATCCTCTCTTTGCCAGTCTACGGAACCTACCATATGGGTCCCGTGGAGAAAAGCGGGCCGGAAATGCGGGTACACTTCCTTCCCCGCAGACCGGACATTTTTCTTTTAATGTGTATTTGCCGCATTTTTTGCATTTGCGGATTTTTTGTCCCAAAAGGCATCACGCCTTTGTGGATTCGATGTGCCGCTTGAAGGTCCCTGTTCCTCCGAGCCCGGAGATGGTATCGATGGCAGCCTGAGCGGACTTCCTGAGGATCGATTCCGCCTTCTTATAATCGGGGGCAATCACTTTGATCCTGTATCTCGGAGCTCCGGTATAGGTTACTTCGAGCCTGATGTCCTTTCCATCCACTTCACTGATGGAATCCGCAGCACGGAGAGCTTCTTTTATATGCTCTATGCCGTCCATCTCGTTGTTGGTCAGGTCAACATATCCTGCGATGTCAACGAAGGGCAGTTTGATGTTTTCCCCTGCGATTTTTACAAGGCTTTTCAGGTCCTTTTTGTTGATCTTAAGGTCCTTGAAAGCTTTTTCGCCTTCAATTGCGGCTTCCTCGAAGGCGGTGTACGCACTTCCAAACTCGCTAACAAGCTTTTCGTGCAGTTCCCGCAGGGTACGTTCATCGGTTTTTGTCTCTTCAGCCACGAACTGGAGCCACTTGGCGGCTTTCTGCTCGTTCTTCCATTCCTGGATTTTGGCCCGCCGCTGGTGCTCGTTCACGTCTTTCAATGAAAGGTCAATATGTCCACGGGTTGTGTCCACGTTCAGGACTTTGCAGACAATCTTCTGCCCTTCCCTTACGTAGTCCCTGACGTACTTGACCCAGCCTGCTTTGATTTCGGAGATGTGGATGAAACCTTCCTTACCTTCGAATTCTTCAAGCTCGACGTAAGCCCCGAAATCAGTTACATGCTTTACCGTACTGACGACGAACTCTCCGATTTCGGGCCAGTTATCGTTTCCCATTTGCACCACTTCTCCTGAGTTCTGCTTCTTTTCTTACACATATCCTGTGAAATGCTTTTTCAGATTTCGCTTTCGCGATTATTCAAGCACTTCCAGGATGTGGGTTGTAATTGTAGATTTTCCACCGGTCGGTTCGGCAAGGGTCCTTCCGCAGACCAGGCAAGTAATCTTGCGGCTTGCGCTGCCGAAGATGATCTGTTCGTTTTCGCAGTCGTTGCACTTTACGCGCAGGAACCTGCTCTTCGGTCTCTGAGTGTAGTCTGTCATTTTTATTACTCCTTGAACTCGAACTTCTTTGCCCTGAAGCAGGGCCTCTGGTGGGCTTTCTTGCATGTAGTGCAGCGGTATCTGAGCCAGATGCGCTTTGTGGGCTTGTCGCCACCGGGCACCTTGGAGAACTTTCCGCTGTTTCCGATACCTGTCTGTCTTTTCTTCTGTCTCGCAATGCGAGTCATGGATGAAGCCTTGCCCTTCTTGACCCTTTCCACGACGTGCTCGGTGTGGGTCTTACAGAACGGGCAGTAAGTCCTGAATTTCTTTGGAATCTTCATTCTCTACACCTTTTTTGATTATCGGTATATTTTTTATATGCCAGCCCCGGTCTTTCACGGTCAGGCGAATTAGTTGCGGCTGTGTCCTGCAGCCGGAAGTTCGGTTTTAACTCACGTATTTGATTTAAATTTGATCTCAATTACGTGTTATATTTAAATTACGTATGTGGCTTTCGGATCCTGGGAAGATCTTTTGGGAAGCTTTAATTGATAAATCTGAATATGGTGATGGTACCTCTTTTTCCCGGAATCTTTCGGATTGGCGGTCCGGATATCCGGCGAGGACCGGTCATGCTAACAAGGTTAAGCTACACAAATATAGCTACACATATATAACTGATACTATCGGCTGATACTCCCAACTCACTCTCAACTAAAAAACGGCGACTAAAAGTTTACCCTCTTTCAGGCCTTATCCGGAACTTTTCGAGTGTTTCGGAGGAGTTTGGAGAGTCGGAGGAGTTTGGAAAGTTTCTGTGTTTTTTGGCCTTTGAAAGCCCTGTACTTGATTCCCTGCCCCTTAATGAATGTTTCTGCCTGAAATAGGCTTGTTGCCAGCTGAATTCAACCCTTTTGTCCGGATGCCTGTCCTGCGGTCTGCTCTGAAATCATTTTTGCCGCTTTTCGCTTTATCAATCCGGTCGCGTTCAGTTGCGGCAGCATGACGACATCTTCGGCGCTGACAGTGTAATTCCTGCCGTCTGCACCTGTGAATGTAGGCAGGTCCTTCAATATCTGGACGACAACGTATCCTTCATTTATACTGTTTTTTGCCCTGGATGCACCGGTTGCTTTTGTTTTCTTCCTCGCTTGCCCCAGGCTTCCGGTTCCGGCTTCCCCTTCCTGCTTCACATCCCCGGGTTGTGGGCCTGGTATTTTCCCTATTCCCCCCCTCGGTTGTGGCCAGGAAGCAGGCTGTTCTGCCGCGTCGGAATTCTGTAGTGGTCCAAGAAGTTCAGATTTTGCAGTCTCGATTCCTGAAAGAACAAGTTCATATAGTCTTTTTTCAGCGGGCAACATCCTCTCAGTATCTTTTGATATTTTCTTCTTGGGAAGTGCTTGTGATTGATATTTTGCTGTGTCGATTACTTTGTCGACCCTTTTCATAAAAATTGCTTCTAGGAATGAAAGTACTCTAGTAAGTTCATTTTCAAGTAGCCTTGCTTCTAGAGAACGTAAGTTTCCAATTTCATTTATTTCCTGTTCGATTTCTGAAATGTACTTTTCAGCATCTGTAAAGAGGTCTTGTGGGATAGCTTCTAATAATGTTGAATTTTTTTCTTTGTAATAAATTTCTCTAATTTTTTCTATTTTTTCATCTTCCGCCATACTCCGCTACACCTCTACACATTAGATATACGGCTGCATACTCCGGAACTTCCTGTATGCCTTCTTCTACTCTTAAATCCTTGCCCTTCAACTGCACGGTAAAAGGTTTGGATACATTTACCTTTACCGGCTTCTCTCCGAACACAACGGCATCTTCCAGGGGCTTAAAATCTTCAAGCTCGGAAAAAGCAAGCTTCTTAACCTGCATCCCCGACCCGCCATGCAAAGACCCAGGCACCCGGATCAGGCGCTTGATATCCGCGGTAACAGGTTCGTCAACGCTTGCCCCGAAACGCTGCAGGAAATTCTCCGCTGTTTCCTGCATAAAGTATGAGGCTATTTCCTTAAAATTCCTTACATCGAAGTCCAGCCTTCCATGTTCTACGATATCGTTTAACCCGTTTTCGCTATTTACAATCCTCAGCAGCTTCTTAATCGCCGTGGGACCCACTTTTTCGTGTCTGCGAAGCTCCGGGAACATGTCTTTCTTATACTTCCTCCCACTCTCCGACTTCAGGTAATCCGCAAGGTAACGTGCAATCCGCTTTCCCCACCCTGAATCGTGCCCCACCAGCATGCACTTTGTGGGGACGTTTTTTACCCCCTTGAAAGCCTTTGACCCTGTCCCATACTCCCCATCCATGGCAACGTCCTTGAAAAAGTACTTGAAATCGACATCTCTGCCGCTCACGTAGTTCACGATTTCCCGCCGTTCGGAACTCCCAAGAGTCATCACTTTCGGGCTTGTGATGTGGAAGTGGTATCCCCTACCTCCGGAAAACACAAGCTCAACCTCATCTTCCGTAAATCCGAAATCATCAAGAATAAAGTCCATTAGCTTGAACGTCTCTTTCTTCACGTTCTCCAGCATCTCCGCATAATTCCGCGGCGCATTTGGCAGGTGGTCTGCATCAAGGTCAAAAATCAGCTCTGCCCCGAGCCAGTTCTTATCGTTCATCTTCTTAGCGTTCGGGTACTCATAGTACGCCGTAGAATTATATACGTGGGCAGGAGCCATCCCGTACAGGTAGTCCAGAGCCTCACCCGGCAAGCCGAAAGACTTGTGCCTGCGCATTATCTTCTCCTCCATATCGTCAAAGAGGATGAAAGCCCATTCCCGGTTGGGGAGGTGGTCCGGGAGTGAAATCTCGGCGGTTTTATAGTACTGCTGGAAGCGGGATTTTAAAAAGTGGATTGTTCGTTTGTCCATGGTTTTCCGGGTTTGGTAAGTTTTTGGGGTTTGTTTGGTTTCTATGGGATTCTTTATGATAGTATAAACTCATATTTTATTTTTGTTTATCTGAGAGTTTCCGAAAATTGTTGGGGTGTTTTTGGCCTATAATTATGTTTTTGAAAAGAGAGAGTATTATGGGAGTATTATATTACTGTTTTCTAAGAGCCCGTGTAGATGGGAATTGTCGAAGGCTTTTGGTTTCATGAGTGCCGGAAATGGTGTATTTTGTCTGTCCTGTTCCGCACCTGCGGTGCGGCTTTTTCCTGTTTCCAGGCTTTAATCTAAATGGAATTCCCTATTTAAATCCCGGTTTCCACAAAAATCATGATTTTCGCTTGCTGAGTTCGCCATCATGCCAGAAGCCGCAGTGTTTACGGATGCTGCGCCCGTGCGCCGATGGTGACCAGACCGCAAGTCCCGTGCAGGTGTTTACCGGACAAAGATAATCTGGAACCGCTGCCTCTGGTAGGGCCAGATGCTGATAAGTGCTGAGGTTTCGAAGGCGGTAGCGGTTTTTTACAAATGGAATCCATTATGGTTTTTAATATGTCCTCTTGAGCGAACGGAGTGAGCGAAAAGGCCGCGTGCTCCCGATGCGCAATTCGGGCGGTGAAGAATTTCTCAGGCTGTCAATAAATTTCTCACTATCGCCATCGTAACCCCATGCCCCGCAGGCCAACTAAAACAATCTAATAAACTCTTCAGGTGTTAGGCCAGACTGCCTGATTATTGACTTCAAAGTCCCAACCGGGATTTCATCATGATCCGGGATAATGACTATACGTGTTTCTTTCGAGGTTTTCTTTTTCATTTTTATGTGGCTGCCCTTTTGTGAAACTACTTGAAATCCCTGGTTGCTGAGGCCTTTTACTACTTCACGTGCTGACAGGACGGGAAGTTTTGGCATGGGAAACCTCAATTGTTGTGGTAAGGATAGAGCCTCCGGCAGGGATCTGGACATCCTCATCTTCGAGGTAGAGTTCTACAGCCTCTTTAAGGTTTTCAATGGCTTCTTCAACGGTTTCCCCCTGACTTGCTACATCAAGTTCCGGGCACCAGGAAACGTACCATTTTCCTTCTTTATGAATGATGACTGAAAACTTGTAGGTCTCTTCCATATGTGAAAAGAGGTTGTGTGTGTTATTAAAGATTTTCTCAAATAGCATTCGTTTTCGGGCAGTAACCATATAGGTGCTCTTGGTTTGCATTTGGTGGAAAAAGGGTTCAAGTCACTGTTTTTGTAGGGCTAAATTTGTATTTCTCAAATAAAACCAGTGGTTTTAAACAAAATTGAGTCCATTTATGGGATGATTTTTTTCTTTCTTGCTTCTCTATTACATTTTATGTTGGGGAAAAGCCGCACCGGAGGTGCGGGACAATACAGACGGAAGACAATATTCAAGGTTGCCCCGGTTTCGATCCTCTTTCATCCTTTTCCCATTCATCCACTTCAAAGCCTCCTGAGCAATATCCAACCTTAAGTCCGCTTGAGTGAGTGCAGCGAGCGAAAAGGACCGCGCACTGCCGAGTCGCAACTCGGCTGGCGCAGCTATGCTCGGGCAGCTATGCTCGGGCAGCTATGCTCGGGCAGCTATGCTCGGGCAGTTCGGCCTGCACAGGAAACCTTATACAGGTGTCGTATATTATACTCCCCTCATGAAACAGGACATGTCAAGTGCCGACGTGGCTGCGTTAGTCTCCGAGCTTGCAGCCGGTCCTAAGTCCATCATCGATGCGAAGATCGGGAAGATCTACCAGCCTAGCGGTGAGGAGATCAGGATCAACCTTTATGTTTTCAATAAGGGGAAGGATAACCTTGTGATCGAGGTCGGGAAACGGATCCACCTGAGCAAGCACCTTCGACCAAGTCCCCAGCTTCCCCAGGGATTCCCGATGCTGCTCAGAAAGCACCTCATGGGGGGGAGGATTACTTCTGTTAAGCAGCATGACTTTGACAGGATCGTGAAGATTGGGTTTATCAGGGCGGAGGTCGAGACTACTCTGATCGTGGAGCTGTTTGCCCGGGGGAACATTGTGCTGGTGGACTCCGAAAACAGGATCATCCTGCCCATGAACCCCGTGACCTTGAAGGCAAGGAGACTCAGGAGCGGGGAGACCTATGAGCTTCCCGAGGCGCAGATGAGCCCGGTGGATGCTGAGGTTTCCGACCTTATGGGGGCGTTTTCAAAGTCCACGGCAGATATCGTGCGGACCATCGCTACCCGCTTCAACCTCGGCGGAGTGCTGGCAGAAGAGGTCTGCTTCCGGGCAGGCGTCGATAAGGCGAAACCTGCGAAGGAGGCCTCAGAAGAGGATGCGGCTCTGGTTAGAGATGCCATGCATGCCGTTTTTGCTCCGCTGCTCGTGAGCAGAGCTGAGGAGGATACTGAAACTGGAGTTGAAGCTGTAGCCGAAACTGAAGTAGAAGCCGAAGTCGAAGCTGGGGCTGGACCTGTAGCAGGAGCTGACGTCGGAGCCGAAGCCCCTGGACTGAAACCTCACCACGTAAAAAAGGAAATCAACGGCAAAGTTGAAGCTTTCGATGTCGTACCTTTTGATCTGATCCGCTATTCCGATTACGAAAAGGAATACTTTGATTCCTTTAACACGGCACTTGATGAGTTCTTCGGGAAAAAAGCTTTGGAGCAGGTTGAGGAAGAAAAGCAGGCCGTAAAGAAGGAAAAGACCCTCAATGTCTATGAACGCAGGCTGTTACAGCAGGAAGGGGCAATTGCAAAGTTTGAAAAGGACATCGTGAAAAATACCGCTCTCGCCGAAATCATCTATGCAAATTATCAGATAATCGAAGAGCTCTTTTCTGTTCTGAACGGGGCAAGGGCGAAAGGTTATTCCTGGGACGAGATCCGCTCCATCCTGAAGCAGGCTAAAAAGACCTTGCCTTCCGCCCAGAAGATTGTGAACATCGACGCGAAGACCGGTACTGTACAGGCGGACCTTGACGGAATGAAGGTGAACCTGGATATAAGGAAGACCGTGCCCCAGAATGCCCAGGAGTATTATGAGAAGGTCAAGAAGCTCAGCAAGAAAAAGGACGGGGCTATCCGGGCTATCGAGGATACGAAAAAGGCGATGGAGAAAAAGCCGGCAAAGGCTGCAAAAGCTGGCCGGAGAGTTCTGGCCCGCCGGAAAAAGCACTGGTACGACCGGTTCAGGTGGTTTGTGTCCTCGGACGGTTTCCTGGTGGTCGGCGGCAGGGATGCCGATACGAACGAAGATATCTTCAAGAAGTATATGGAAAAGCGGGACATCGTCTTCCACACCCAGACGCCCGGCGCTCCTCTAACTGTCATCAAGACCGGGGGCAAGGAAGTTCCGGAAACTACCTTACAGGAGACAGCTCAGTTTGCGGTTTCCTATTCCAGCCTCTGGAAAGCCGGGCATTTCAGTGGGGATTGCTACTGGATCAAGTCTGAGCAGGTTACCAAGACCCCGGAGTCCGGGGAGTACCTGAAAAAAGGGGCTTTTGTCATCCGTGGAGAGAGGAACTACTTCAAGGATGTGCCTCTGGGAATTGCAGTCGGGCTTGAGTTGAAGGGCGAAACCCGGGTTATAGGTGGACCTGTCTCGGCTGTCCGGAAGCACGGGGACTATATTCTGGAAGCTGTTCCTGGAAAGTTCAACCAGAACGATATCTCGAAAAAGATCTACAGGATCTATGCGGATGAGCTAAATGACCCCCGGTTTGTCAAGCAGATCGCGTCCCCTGACCTGGTCGCTATGATGGTGCCTGCCGGAGAATCGGACCTGAAGAGCCAGAAGCCCGAGAAGAAGGCTGAAAAAGCCGGGCCTGTAAATGAAACTGGCTCTGACGTTGAAGCTGAGACTGAAACTGACGTTGAAGTTGAGACTGAAGCTGAAGGAAATACTGAAGTAGAATCTGAAGTAGAAACTGAAGCTGAATTTGGAGTTGAAGCTGAAGTAGAAACTGAATGTGGGGGCGAATCTGAGAATGAAGGCGAGACTGAGGTTGAAACTGAAGCAGGAAATAATTCCAGAGAGGCTTAAGTATGAGAGTTACGAAGCGTTTCCTTAAAGGCAGGGAAGGGGAAATTGCTGTCACTGCCGAGACCCTGGATGACCTCTGGCACCTGAAGTACATCATTGAAAAAGGGGACATGGTCTTTGCTCTGACAAAAAGGAAGGCTGATGCTGCAAGTGACAAAATCCGCCCGGAAAAGGTTGAGAAGGTAAAAGTCCGTCTCGGGATAAGGGTGGAGGAACTGGAGTTTCACAAGTTTGCGAACAGGCTGCGGGTCCATGGGCCGATAGAGCACGGAATGGATGCGGGCTCTTACCACACCCTGAATCTCGAACTCGGGACTAACCTTTCCATTTTCAAGGAGCACTGGAAGAACGACCAGCTCCAGCGCATAAAGGATGCCGAAGAGGCAGGAAAACGCCCGAAGGTCGTTATCGTGGCAATAGAAGAGGGAGATGCGGATATCGGCTTTGTGCGCCACTACGGAATCGAGGTCTACTCCCATATCAGTCAGTCGTCGGGGAAGCGGGAAACAGGCCTGAGGGACGAGTTTTTCAGGGAAATTGTGGAACAGCTCAGGCATGCGGTCCCTGAAGACGCTTCCATCGTGGTAGCAGGACCAGGGTTTACCAAGGACGATTTCATGAAATACTTCCGGGAAGCCCAAAAGGACCTGGCTTCAAAGGCCATAACTGAGGACACTTCAATGATCGGGATGTCCGGGTTTCAGGAAGTGCTGCGCAGGGGAGCTGTGGACAGGATTATGCAGGAGTCGCGGATCGCCCGGGAATCGGCTCTCATGGAAGAGCTGATCAAGGAAATTGCCATGAGCGGGAAAGCTGCCTACGGATTTGCAGATGTCAGGAACGCGCTTGATTTCGGGGCAGTTGAGACCCTTTTGATAGCTGACGAAACCCTCAGGGAAGAACGGGAAAAAGGAAACATCGACCGTTTGCTCCTGGAAGTCGAACAGGCACAGGGGAAGGTGGTTGTATTCAGTACGGCTTTTGAGCCCGGGGAGAAACTTAATAAACTGGGCGGTATCGCAGCTCTACTCCGCTTCAAGGTGCAGGGCTGAACCGGAGCTGACTACTATTTAAAAAGTAACTATTCAGGGTATAGTTAGCGGTGCTCCGCTGAGCACCGCTAGAATAGCCTCTATAACTGACAGATTGTTCTTCCTGATAGTAGAAATATAAGCTCTAATTCTGCAGAAAGCTAGCGCTCCTTGTACGCTTCTGAAAGTTCCTGATATTTTCTGCTGTAACTTCATCATCCTGACATCTCTTTCTGCCAGATTATTCTCAAATGGAACTCTAAGGTCTTTAAGGAATCTCAGTATCTGTTCTTTGTATTTTATGAACCTATCAAGAAGATTCCTTGCTTTGGTTTTAGGATTCTTACCTCGTGTTCCTTGTTTTTCAGGGTTTAGAGAAGGTGGATTTTCTTCAATCCCTTTCATGACGATAGCATCGAACCTTTCTTCAAACGCTTTGACTTGCTCAAAGTCTAACTGTCTAACTTGCTCTTTGCACTCATCAGTATACCTTTTCATCTCATTGAAGAGTTCATTCATCTCTTTGGCCCATTGCTGTTTATAATTCTCTTCAATTCCAGTGAGTTCTCTCTGGAGATGAGCATTGCAAAGTGCATGTTCACATTCATAACTGTTGTACGGTTTCCAGCCGTCATGAACTGCTACCCCATTAAATTCCGGAAGAATTCCCATGTAATCCATTGCTTCGGCTCCTCTTTTTGGGTGAGGAAGATAACAGGTATATTTGTCAGTTGAAGCTACGTGAAGCCACTGTCTTTTTCCTTTGATTCTCATTCCAGTTTCATCACAATGGACTACAGGAGAAGTGATTATCTTCTCCTTAATGTCATTTTCGAACTGTTCTAAATTCCGGAAACATTCGTTTTCTGCTCTTATTATGGTAGCGGGACAGATTTTTATCCCCATGATGTCTTCAAAAAACTCTGAAAGCCTTTCATATGGGATAAACTGGTAGTTTTTACAGTAAACCGCTGAAGCTAAAATATTAGGACCATACTGGACAGGATATTTCACTGATTCAGGAAAAGTAGCTTTACTTGTATTTCCGCAGTGAGGACAGGTCTTAATTTGACTTCGATGTTCCGTAACAATGAGATTTACGGGAGGAATATCAAAAATCTGTCTTTTTTCATAAGCTTCAATACCAACATCCTCAAGAGTATTTCCGCATTCTCCACAGCAGTTTACAGAATGTTCTATGATCTAGTCAGGATCATTAACCATTTCAAGAGTAGTTCCCTGGTGACCTTCTTGACCTCCAGGTTTCTTTCCGCTCTTTTTGCGTCGACTCCTGGGATTAGGTTTTTCATGCAAAAAAACGTCAGTAGAAGGAGGTTTACTGCTATTTCGACTGTTTTGATTTAAGCGAGCTTCCAGAGCTTGCAACCTTTCACTAAGCTCTTTTATTTGAGATTCAAGACTCTCAATGTAAGCTACAATAACTTCAGGGTTTGAAGCACAGAGTGCAAGAATCTCCTCACGTTTCATAATCGCAAAAAGGAATCATGTTATATTCAATTTTTCCTCGGAACGAGGAAAAATTGTGTAGCCTTTACAAGGCTATCTGAATAGTTACTTTAAAAATTTAATTTTTTTCAGCTCGTTATTTAAATATTTTTTCAGTTTATGCTTTTTTAAACAGTTCATTTAATCCTTTTTTTCTTTAATTAAGCGCTTCATACCGTCTTTTTTTTCAGGCCTTCTTTATTGACTATTTGTATTTTTTGGTTTGTACTAATGTGATAATCCTTATCTGTTATTCATCCCCCATATATTTCTGCAAATATATTTCTCACTATTATTAATCTGTTCGCCAGTGGTGAGATTGGCGTACAATGGTGAGAATTGCATAAAATGATGGAACTGTATATAAAAATGTATAATTGTCGTTTTTAAAAACAAAACCCCTACCAATAATATTCCTCGCTGTTGTCAATTCGTTAGCTTGTGGTGAGACTGGCGTCCAATTGTGAGGATACAGTACAAAGTGTATAAAATTTGTTTTTAAAGACAAAAACCCCTAACAAAATAGAACAACGTGGAGTTGCGACATGGAATTCAAGTTTTCAAAAATGATAGCGGTAGCTGTAGCCGGGCTTATGTTACTAACTCTTTTAAGCCCGTCAGCTTTCGCGGTTTCTATAACCAGAACCATTTCTTACGATACCAGCGAAACCTCTTCAAGTGGACTTGTATGGGATGCGACCACTTTTGAAGGTTTCTACTATTCTGTGAACAAGAACGTCAATTACCTCAACGACGGCTGGGGTGAAAGGCTCTACTTCCAGGAGGACGCCGACAGTGACAACGGGCCTCTCGGGGATGATGAAGACCCTGACAACAATATCATCGATGAAGGAGAACTTATCTACGCAATCACACCTTACACCAGCACCTACAAGCTCGTATCCGAACTCGGGCTTACTGTCGATGAGGTTCCTGCCGATGTAGGCGGTACCTGCTACTACGAAACCCCGTGGTTCGGCGTGCCTTACGTTGCCGTTGAAGGCGATGCCACCCAGCTTGCCAGGCTCGTGTACAAGCAGGGCGGAAGTGACAAAAAGAATGTTAGGGCCGGAGAGAGCTGGGACCTTGGCTCTGGGTACAGCCTCGAGGTAAAGCAAGTCGATGTTGATGGTAACAAAGTCTGGTTCTCCCTTTGCAAGGACGGGGAAGAACTTGAGGACGGCATCATTAATGTTGACGGCACTGTCGAGAGCCAGACCTTCGTAGCCCGTGCTGATTTCGGTGACGATTCCGACCAGCTTTACTTTATGACCTACGTTGAGCAGGTCTTCCAGGGCAGCGTCGACTCCCTTGCTGTCTTCAGGTACACCTGGCTTATCGACACTGAAGATGTGCTTCTCATCTCCAGCGACGATGTCTACCAGGGCTTCAACGTTGATGTTGCCGCTGAAGACGGGCTTGAGCTCTCAAACGACGATTCCATCACAATCGATGTTGAAGACGACCAGAAGACCTACTTCACCGACTCCTGGTACTTCCAGCCCTCCGACGAGGACAAAGGGGCCGGTGGAAACGGTTACATCCTCTATCCCGCAGTGGATAAGGGCCAGCCCGGGACCTACGCCGTGAGGGGCATTCCTGTTGACACGGGCCTTACCTCTTCCCTGGACTGGAACCCGGCTACTTTCAGGGGTTTCTACTACTCTGTGAACAAAAACGTCAATTACCTCGATGACGGCTGGGGTGAAAGGCTCTACTTCCAGGAGGATGCCGACAGTGACAACGGGCCTCTCGGAAATGGTGATGACCCTGACAACAATATCATCGATGAGGGAGAACTTATCTACGCAATCACACCTTACACCAGCACCTACAAGCTTGTTTCTGAACTTGGACTTGATGCCGATGAGGTTCCTGCCGATGTAGTAGGTACCTGCTACTACGAAACCCCGTGGTTCGGTGTGCCTTACGTTGCCGTTGAAGGCGATGCCACCCAGCTTGCCAGGCTCGTGTACAAGCAGGGCGGAAGTGACAAAAAGAATGTTAGGGCCGGAGAGAGCTGGGACCTTGGCTCTGGGTACAGCCTCGAGGTAAAGCAAGTCGATGTTGATGGTAACAAAGTCTGGTTCTCCCTTTGCAAGGACGGGGAAGAACTTGAGGACGGCATCATTGATGTTGACGGCACTGTCGAGAGCCAGACCTTCGTAGCCCGTGCTGATTTCGGTGACGATTCCGACCAGCTTTACTTTATGACTTACGTTGAGCAGGTCTTCCAGGGCAGCGTCGATTCCCTTGCTGTTTTCAGGTACACCTGGCTTATCGACACTGAAGATGTGCTTCTCATCTCCAGCGACGATGTCTACCAGGGCTTCAACGTTGATGTTGCCGCTGAAGACGGGCTTGAGCTCTCAAACGACGATTCCATCACAATCGATGTTGAAGACGACCAGAAGACCTACTTCACCGACTCCTGGTATTTCCAGCCCTCTGACGAGGACAAAGGGACCGGGGAAAATGGTTACATCCTCTATCCTGCCTGCGACATAACAGTCGAAGCTCCGGAAGATGAAGCCGAATCCGAAGAAGTAGTCGAATCTGACGAAACCGAGGTTATCGAACCTGCAGAAGACGAATCTGCCGAAGATGAGACTGGAGACGAGCAGGTTAAAGCCGAGTCCGAAGAAGAGGACGAATCCGAAGCTTCAGAACCTGCCAGTGAAGAGAAATCTCCTGGCTTTGGCCTCCTCACAGCGATCTTCGGAATCTCTGCTGTTTGCTTCCTTGTGAGGAAGAAGTAAGTTAAAAGAATGTAAGAAGGACGAATCCGTAAGAAGAACGAATCCGTAAGAAGAACGAATCCGTAAGAAGAACGAATCCGTAAGAAGAACGAATCCGTAAGAAGAACGAATCCGTAAGAAGAACGAATCCGTAAGAAGGATATATTCGGGAGAAGGATACTGAAATTTCCTTCTTCTTAATTTTTTAGTTGTTTCCCTCCGTGATTTTATAGTTCGACCCGGCTTCTTTGAACTGGTTTCAATCAGGCCGGTATATTTTTTCATTCTTTTTATTTTGCTATTTCACTTTCTTTTCTTCACCCGGATTTTTTTCTTTCCCATGATTTTATCTTTATTTCTTTTCTTTTTCATTTTCTTTCTTCATTTTCCTTCTTTTCTTCTTCCCTCTTTTCCTCTCCTATATTTTTCATTCTGTTAACACATGTTTACGCCCGGTTTGCTTTTTTCAGATGTTATTTTCTTGATTTTTCGTTCAAATTAGTAAAACTTATAAATTATTGCAAATTATTTATTGCTACTTTCATCCAAGTTAATATTATCATGTGTTCATAATATCTATGTTGTTATTATCATGTGTATGGAATTCGATGAATGTGATGGTGTTGTTTCATGAATTGTCTGCCAAAAACCCTATATTTAATTCTGGCCGCTTTCACGGTTTTTTTACTCCTTGCCCCGGCAGGGATGGGGGCTTCCATACGGGGCCTCACTGTTGATACGAATGAAGCCTCAGCTGAGGAATTTGGCTGGGATGCAACTACTTTCGGCGCTTTCTGTTATCCCGTAAATAAGCATCAGAACTTTGTTAATGACAGCATCGCCTGGGGTGAACGCCTCCGGATTGAGAACACTGATAGCACTAACGGAGCCTTCGGTACTTCCGGCCCTTCAAACCACGTGCTTGACAAAGAGGAACTTGTCTATTCCACCAAACCGTTCTGTTGCAAATACAAGCTTGTTTCCGAACTTGGCCTTAGCGGGGATAGCATTCCTGCAGACATGGGTTCCGCCTTCTACTGGAAACTTCCTTTCTTTGCAAAACCCTATATTGCCATTGAGAATGATGCCAGCCAGCTTTCAAGTATTGTCTGCATGCAGGGCGGAAGTGACAAAAAAACCTTGAGAACCGGGGAGACCTGGGACCTTGGAAAGGGCTACACGCTTACAGTGCACCAGGTCGATACCGACGGGAACAAGGTCTGGTTCTCTCTCGAAAAAGATGGTGAGGAAATTGAGTCTGCTATTATCGAGGCAGACGGAACTGTCGAAAGCCAGGCCTTTACCGCAACAGCCGACTTCGGGGACGGTAACGACCAGCTTTACTTCGTTACCTATGTTGATTCCGTCTTTATGGGCAGCGTTGATTCTCTTGCCGTTTTCAAATACACCTGGCTTGTAGACAAGGATAATGTGCTGGTGATCGAAAATGGAGATGAGTATCAGGGCCTTGAGGTAAAGGAGGCTTCCGAAACCGGACTGGTCCTCAAAAACCCGGATACTATCACTATAGATGTCGATTCCGACAAAAAGACCTACTTTACGGATTCCTGGTACTTCCAGACCTCTGACGATGGGAAAGGAACGGGAGGTGTCGGCTATATCCTCTATCCGGCTATGGATCTCAACAATCCCGGGACCTACAAAATTAGAGGGCTTACCCTTGACACCGGGATAAACGATGCGAGCAGTTTTGGCTGGGATGCAACTACTTTCGGAGCTTTTTGCTACCCGGTAAACAAGCATCAGAGTTTTGTTAATGACAGTATCGCCTGGGGTGAACGCCTCCGGATTGAGAACACTGACCCCACTCACGGAGCTTTCGGTACTTTCGATCCTTCAAACCACGTGCTTGATGAAGAGGAACTTGTCTATTCCACCAAACAGTTCTGTTGCAAGTATAAGCTTGTTTCCGAACTTGGCCTGAGTGGTGACAATATTCCTGAAGATATGGGTTCCGCCTTCTACTGGAAACTTCCCTTCTTTGCAAAACCATATATTGCCATTGAGAATGATGCCACCCAGCTTTCAAGTATTGTCTGCATGCAGGGTGGAAGTGACAAGAAAACCCTGAGATCCGGAGAGACCTGGGACCTTGGGAAGGGTTACACGCTTACCGTGCACCAGGTTGATATTGACGGGAACAAAGTCTGGTTCTCTCTCGAGAAGGATGGCGAGGAACTCGAATCGGCTATTATTGAGGCTGACGGCACTGTCGAAAGCCAGGCTTTTACCGCAACAGCCGACTTCGGGGATGATAATGACCAGCTTTACTTTGTTACCTATGTTGATTCCGTCTTCATGGGCAGTGTTGATTCCCTTGCCGTTTTCAAGTACACCTGGCTCGTGGATAAGGACAATGTAATGGTCATCAAGAGCGGGGACGAGTATCAGGGCCTTGAGGTAAAGGAAGCTTCCGAAACCGGGCTTGTCCTCAAAAACACGGATTCTATCACCCTTGAAATGGATGATGGGACTTACTTCACTGATTCCTGGTATTTCCAGACCTCGGATGAAGGAAAAGGTACGAACGGAGGATACATCATCTATCCTGTGACGGATGTCACGATTGAGGCTGAACCAGCTCCCGAATCTGCAGAAAATGAGCTCGCAGAAGTAGAGATCTCTCCCGATGAAACGAATTCGACAGCAGATTCATCCGGATCAAAAGCCAGCCCTGCTCCTGAAGTCCGGGAATCCAATTCTGCTTCTTCCGAATCCGATGATGAAAGTTCGGAACAATCCCCGGGATTCGGGTTGCTGACCTGTATTCTGGGACTTTGTGCAGTTTTTGTTAGGAGGAAATAATTGTTTATTCATAATCTTTCCTTCTTTTTCCTTTTTTGATTCGTCATTTTTTGGTTTGAGTTCCGGTTCCTTTTTATATAATACACCCCGCTTCCGCAGGTAAAACCTATATGGGTTGAACCCCATTTCTGATCTCTTCCTATTGATTGTATAATTGAAAAAAACAAAATTGTTCTGAGAAATTATGAGCTGCGGTATTCGGGATGAAATTGTTTTGAATGATTTGTCTGAGACAGGTAATAATGGCCGGCTTTCCCGGGCTGTTCGGGTAACGAAGCTGGCGGTTTTTGTAAATGTTTCCCTTACTATTTTCAAGTTTGCGGCAGGAGTGCTTGGCGGCAGTGCTGCGATGCTTGCCGATGCGATCCATTCCCTTTCGGATTTGCTGACCGACTTTGCGGTAATCCTGGGCTTTCGGGCGGCTGAAAAGCCTGAGGACAGCACTCACAATTACGGGCACGGTAAAATCGAGACCCTGGCTGCGGTGTTTGTGGGGCTGATGCTTTTTGCAGTCGGGTTTGAAATCTTCTGGTCCGGGCTGCAGAAGGTGCTCTCTGTTGCGGGGGGTGCCGAACTCTCTGCTCCGGGCTGGATAGCCTTTGCTGCAGCGGTAATCTCTATTTTCTCAAAAGAGGGCATGTACCGTTACACAATTAAGTGTGCCCGGGACCTCGGGAGTGATGCGCTGGCTGCAAATGCCTGGCACCAGCGCTCGGATGCTTTTTCCTCAGTCGGGACTGCCCTTGGTACCGGGGGGGCTATACTGCTCGGGGGCAGCTGGACAGTGCTCGATCCGCTTGCTGCTGTTGTCCTGAGTTTTTTCATATTCAAGGTTGCAGGCGAGATATTTTACAAAAACGTAAACGAACTGCTGGAAGCTTCCCTGGACCCGGAGACCTGCTGCAAGATCGAAGGGCTCATAAGGTCTACTGATGGGGTTGTGGACTGTCATAAATTAAAAACCCGAAAAATAGGAAATGCCGTGGCTGCAGATGTCCATATTGAGGTAGACTGCAAGCTGAACATCGTTGAAGCTCATGATATTTCGACCCGGGTGGAAAAAAGGTTAAGGGAAGCCTGCGGCAATAACGGGCATTTTTCCATTCATGTGGAGCCTTTTCCGGATTCTGTACACGGCATGTTCCATCAGGGCACGGACCAGTAAAGGCTGGATATTCTCTCGTTTTTGAATTTGAGGTTTTCCCTATCTATTTTTCTGCCTTTTATGCTTTTTCTGTTTTTTCTGCTTTTATATCAGGAGCAGGGCAATAAATCCGCTCAGGAATATCCCGTCAAAGGTCCCCGCTCCCCCTATACTTGCAACAGGGGCGCCGAGGTTCTTTATTTTTCCCAGGTTCAGGAGGTCGGCTCCGATCAGGGTTCCCAGCACACCTCCCGTGTAGGCAGTTATAAAGCGGCACTGGTCAGCCAGGCATTCCGGCATCTGGAATATTGAAGTCAGGATAAATGCTGCAAAAGCGGCCGTAAGGGGGGGGAGCAGGGCAGGGGTTGCAATCCCCACTCCCCGGATTGGCTTTGCAACGGAATATGTTACAGCCGCTACGATTGCAATTCCTGTTCCTGCAAGGAGCAGGGAAGAGGGAAATTTTATGAGGAGATATGCGGAGATCAGGACCGGGATTACTGCCCCTCCGACATTTACGGCGAGCAGCGTTTCGTTCCTAACGAATTTGCGTACCGGAATCCTGTAGGTAACTCCAAAGCCCCGGACATAATTTTCCCTGACAACCGGAACGTCGGACTTGAGGGTTGCAACGGGCACGTTAACCCCGCTTCCCAGTAATGATAAAAGGAGGATCAGAAGGGCATCTTCCGCGGAAAAACCAATTTTCATGAACGTAGATATGAATACCCCGAGAAAGAGGGTGCCAAACCCGAACATTAAGATGATAATCAGAAGGACCAGGAACTTAAGGCTGAACGGGATATAAAACATTCTCCTCATGGATTTCCCTTCTTTTTGTTGATTGTGGGAATATATGGCATCAGTTATTATGAAGTGTGCCAGTTATTATGATGTGTGCCAGTTATTATGATGCGGGTTGTTAATGGATATTTGGGTTTTTCCGGAGGAATCAGAGGTATCTGGTCGCAGGCTGTACGGATTCGATGCAGATACTCTCTTTTCCGTCTTTGTAGATCCTGATTACTCCCCCTGACTCAGAAATGGTGATTGCGACTGCTACGGTATCTCTGCTTATGGCCGCTGCGGAAACGTGCCTTCCTCCCAGGCCTTTTTCAATGTCTATATTTTTTCCGTCGACGTCCAGGTAACGTCCTGCTGCGTGGATCAGGCCGCTTTCGTCCACCACGAAGATCCCGTCGAGCTGGGCAAATTCCTTTATTGATTCCCCGTTTTTCTTGTCCAGAACGTTTCGGTCACTTTCTTCCTGGCCTGCATAGGGGTTCAGGATCATCTGGTGGGAGCGTTTCAGCACTTCTTCGGAGTCACCTATGACAAAGGCAGTACCTATTTTTTTTCCTTCCCTTCCCGTAACTGCGATGTCAAATGCAATTTTCAGGACAGCACTGATTACTTCGGGTTTGACCCTTTCCTCGCATTCCTTCATGGCTTTTATAAGGGGGTTTTCGTCCAGGTTGTGCACTATAATGGAACTGGAGTCCCGGGTCTCGATTATCCCTATAACAATTCCTTTTTTCAGTTCATCGAGCACGTATTCGATGGCAACGGCGTTTTGCAGGTGTTCGATGTTACCGGCAGATTCCCTACTTAACTGGTCAATGAGCTCTCTTGCAGCGCCTTTTCCCTCTTTTCCGGTGGCGACCAGGTGGTCGATTATGCTTTTCGGGCGCATGGAGGTATAGTATATCGGGATGTCGGTCTCAATCCCTTCAAAGCTCAGTTCGCCGGAAACCATTATTGCAGCGGCATCGAGTTCCCTAGCCATCCGGGTTGCCGCCTCTACGATTACGCGTGCTCTGTCCATTCGATCCTCTGCTTTTTTTGTTTTTCCACTCACACGATTTTTTTAGTTCCTAACCCCGTCTTGAGGTTGACATTATGCGGTGTCGAACCCTCTACTTAAATCTATCTCTTTCCATTATAACGTTATATCTACTACATTATAATTGTTATGTGGTGTCCACATTTTTTACTTTCTGTCTTTTTTAATTATTTCCCTCTTTCTGTCTCTTTTCTTCCTGCCTGTCCCTTAAGCTTCACTGGGGGTGGAAGGTTTACAATGCGGCAGTAAGAGATTTTTCTCCGGAGTTTCCAGAGCTTTTGCATGGAAACTTTTTTCTTGTCTGTTTTTCTAATCTACATTGGTGAGATGCTTTGATCAGGACTTTCATAGCAGTTGAACTTGACCCGAATTTCAGGGAACAGATTCGGGAGATTCAGGCCAGATTTGCGGATTTTCCTCTGAAGTTAGTGGACCCCAAAATCGTTCATATCACTTTGAAGTTTCTGGGGGATGTGGAAGCATCAAAAATACCTTCCCTGGCTGACGCGCTTGATTCCATGATGTGTGAGCCTTTCGAAGCCGGGATTGAGGGGGTCGGAGTTTTTCCCAAACCTTCGAACCCGAAGGTACTCTGGCTGGGGGGAGTTGGGAATTTTAAGGCTCTCCATGATGAGGTGGAGGCTTTGCTTGAGCCTTTTAAGTTTGAGAAGGATAACAGGGAATTTACCGCCCATGCAACCCTTGCCAGGGTGAAGTTTCTCAACAAGGACCAGAAAAAAGCCTTTTCGGCTATCCTTAAGGATTTGAAGGACCTGAAGTTAGGGAGCATGCGGGTGAACAGGATAATGCTCAAAAAGAGTACTCTTACTCCGGAGGGCCCTATCTACGAGACCATGCATACAGTTTACCTTGACTGAAATAAGAATCTGAAAACCGATCATGGAATAATAATTCTAAAGTTGGTTCATGAAGTGTAAAACTAAAGTTGGTTCATGAAGTGTAAAACTAAAGTTGGTTCATGAAGTGTAAAACTAAAGTTGGTTCATGAAGTGTAAAACTAAAGTTGGTTCATGAAGTGTAAAACTAAAGTTGGTTCATGAAGTGTAACCTAAATTTGACAGATCAATTTTTTGGCAAATTTTAATTTGACACTTGTTATTTATGGACCATTTGTTATAATTTGTTAAGCATTTAAATCATTATATCTCATATTAATTAGTATATATTTCATGTTTTAGGCACGCTATGACAATTTTCCAGTAAAATTGCGCCAAAATTAGCCTCAATTTTTGTAATCTGTCAAATTAATTTCGGGATATTTTTCAAATTTCAACGTTTTTTCACCAATGAAAGCTTAAACTGTCAAACTTGGGGTGTAAAACTAAAGTTGGTTCATGAAAACAAAATACAATAACATATTATACAACAATAACAAAATCCCGGAAAAGGCCCTGGAAAATTGGTTTGCCAGGGGTAAAAATGAAAAAAAGGTAAATAGCCTCAGGCCTCGTATTCCTTGAAACCGCTGGAATACACGAGCCTGCGGTCTTCTGTTATTATCATACACTCAACGCCTTCCACAGTTTCGATCATTTCGAGTCCTTCTTTTTCCCCCAGCACAAACACAGCTGTTGCAAAGGCATCTGCATCAATCGCGTCTTTTGCGATCGCTGTGCTGCTTATAAGGCTTGTGGAAGGGTAACCGGTTCTAGGGTCCGAGATGTGGGACATCTTTGCGGATTCGTTAAAATAACGTTCATAATTCCCACTTGTTGCAACTGCCACATCCTCTGCTCTGATAGCCGTAACATATTCTTCGTTTTTATCGGGGTTCTGGAGTCCTACTATCCAGGCTGTGCCGTCGGGTTTCCTGCCTATGTACTTCCCGTCTCCTCCTGCGTTTACGAAGGCGTTTTTGATCCCGTTGGCTTCAAGGGATTCTATCGCCATGTCAACTGCATATCCTTTCGCAATTCCTCCTACAGCCACTTTCATTTCTGGCTGGAGGGTGACGTTTCCTTCTTCGATCCTGATCTCGGAATAGTTTACCAATTTAAGGGTTTCGTTAAGTTCCTCGGGGGCCGGGGGCTCATAGGTTCCTCCGGGGCTGAACTTGCTTTTCCATAGGTCAAGTACCGGCTGTATGGTTATATCAAAGGCCCCGCCGCTTATTTCGGAATAATATACGGAACGTTCCAGCACATAGATAAAAGCCGGGTCAGCCCCCTGAAGTTCTGCCTCTTTATTCAGCAGGTTCAGCTGGCTTTCTTCCTTCGAAGGGCTCATCAGGGAATCTACTTTTTCAATCTCTCCGAAAGCATTGTCTATGGCCTCATTGGCTTCATTTTCCTCTGAGGCATATACTGCAATTGTTACAGTGGTGTCCATGATGCTCCGGGTCTGTTGAAAAAGTTGAATTTCTTCTCCTTCTTCGGGGGCCGGATTTATGCAGCCTGATGCAAGGCTTAACGTTATGATTATCAATGCAAAAAATGCTGTGTACCTTGAATTCATGCTCTATCAGCTTCGATTATTTGTTTTTATCGTGTTTTTGATTTCCGATTTACTCAGGCTTAACCGGTACTCTTGAGACTTGATCTGGGACTTGATCTCGGATTCTATTTTTCACTCCGTTTTTGCTTCTGCTATTTGTAACTTTTTATTTTAGCTTCAGGCTTAATTTCTTTTTCTTTCTTTTCTACACATTTTTTTCATCACTTTTGCTTAATTTCTTTTCTACTTCTCATCTTCATATTTTTTATCTAAGTTTTTGGTATGATTTCACTTTTTTTCTTTTATTTTGCTTTATTTTCATTAATTTTTCTTCACGGTTTGCTTCATCTTAGTTTCATTTAGATCCTTTTTTCCTGTTTTTGAATCATAGTTTTTCTCTTTGAATCCGGTTTTTTCTTTTTGACATCAGATTTTTTTGTTCAGATCTGATTCCGGTATTTTTTTCCTTTACCTTTCTTTTTTCGGGCTTCTTTTGGGGTTTTCTCTACTTTTTTCTTTTCAGGTTCGTTGGTTTTTTCTCAGACTGTTTATTTTAATATTTATTTATTTGATTTTTTATATATTTTTTATGTAAAACCCCTTTATGAGGATATTTTTCCCTTTTTCGGGGATTTTTTCTAATCTCCTTTTTGCTTTACTGATGTTGAATCTATCCTTTTTTCATCCTTAATGTATAATCATGTTATTTTCTTTAGAAAGGTATATATATTAATATTGTGTAAATTTTAATTATATCGTGTATATTTTATATTATTTCATAATATACACGGCGTGTTATATATAAAGTATATATTTTTATTACTTTATACAAGTCTCTTCCATTCCCTCAAACTTATTTCGAAAGAAATAAGTATTACCTCGGGTAAACATTTCCAATTGAAGTCGAATTTAGCTTTGTTTTTCAGGAATAAAATGGACTATATCAGTAAAAAATGGAGACGCCGGTGATCGTAAAAAATCTTCAGGAAAGCCAAACAATACTGAATAGAACCTTTATGGCTGTCCATGACAGTTCCTTCTCCGAGTTTAGGTTTCCGTTTAATTGAATTCCTGTTAATTCCGTGATTTATATCTATTTGAAGATTGGAGGGAACGGTGGTGTATGCCCCTTTAGCCGTATACGAATCCAGCTTTGGGCGCCCCCGATCTTATAAAACTTATCATAAACTGTATAATGTATTGAATTTATTCAAAATTTAAACTTTGTTTACTCGCCAAGCATGAATATAACAATGTGAACAAAAAAAGAAAGAATGTGGTCGTTATGAATAGGTTAAATCTGATGGTGTCGGGAGTCGCTGTGCTACTTCTTGTGGCCGCTGGCGCCTATTCTTCTCTTGGTTATTCCGGGAATGATGCTATTGCATCCCACTACATGACCAAAGGAGAATGGGAAGATTCGGTCTGCGGAGGCTGTCACTACGGCGTCTATGAAAACGTCAATAATTCTTATCATGTACAGGTAGACATGGACCGGTGGTCTCCCCTCACGAACTTTGATCTTGAAACGTCCGGAGAGGACGCCTGGGTTGCCGAGTTCGGAAAGTATCACCCGGGTGGGGGACCACTTGCCGAATACGGTGTTGATGTCAACTGTATGATGTGTCACGAAAAGTACGGGCTCTATGACTTTGAAGCTCGGGCGGAAAAAATCGAAAGTGGAGATTATGCCAATGCAAACAAGGCTGCAATGGAAGTCTCAAGCCGCACTGCCCAGACTGACGCAATGCATCTTTTTGTATACAGTGGCAATATTCTTACCCCCTATCCCCTGCTGATCGTGTTCCATGACGGTGTGAATGGAGCTCCTAAAGATACCTCCTGTGCCCAGTACTGCCACAGCAGAGAAGTGGAAGCGCGGGCTGTTTCATGGGGTTCTGAAGAGTTTTACGAAGAACTCGATGTTCACGCAGAAGCAGGTGTTGAATGTGTCGAATGCCACCACACGGAAGCTTACATCATAACCTCCGATCACCAGATCGGGCGTGGAAATGTCTCTGATACCCCCGATATCGGAGAGAGCTATGATGATACCATGAGGAGCTGTGACGCTGAAGGATGTCATGCCGGAATCTCCCACGGGCCCTTTGCGGACTCGCACATGGAGTTCCTTGACTGTACGTCCTGCCATATTCCCATGCTTCCGGGAGGAGACCTGCCGGGTGGAACGCCCCTTAAGGCCTTTAGCTGGCAGAACGGAGAACGGGAAGACGTTTACTGGGAAGAGGACTTCCAGCCTGTTCTTGCCTGGTACAACGGGATTTCCGGAGATGTCCTGCCTTCCGTTGACACCAGGAATGACAGTGACGTGAAGCTTACACCCTTCAACAAGATTAACGGAACCTGGTGGGATGCAGGCACAGATCCTGAAGTGCTCGCAAACCCGGATACAAGTCTCTCCACTGGAGACCCGATCCCGGTGCAGTATGTGAAAGCTGCGGATGCCGACGGTGACGGTGAGGTCACAGTTGAAGAAATGCAGGCTTATGATGCCGACGGAGACGGCCAGCTGGATTACCCGAACGCCGTTTTGAGGACTGTAGAACTCTACTATCAGGTTTCCCACAACATTGTCAGCAGGGGAAGCGAAATGGGCGACCCGATGACCTGTAAGGACTGCCACGGAAGCGAAGCCGTAATCGACTGGGAGTCCATTGGTTATGTGGAGGACCCCGGAGGAGATTCTTCAGCAGTCAAGAGCATTGGCGTAACCTATGCCAAGCCAAGACCCGAAGAAGTTGAAGGGGAACCTGCATTGTAAGGAGGTGGCAAACGTTGAGTGTAATCAAACTTGATAAATTGCCTGAAAAGGTAATTTTACCCTTGAAGCAGCATGACGGGATTGCATGTGCCCCTCTGGTCAAGAAAGGCGAAGAAGTTATCATTGGCCAGAAAATCGGGGACTGCGAGGGGAGCGACCTCGCATACATTCATTCCCCTTACTGCGGGGCTGTGGACTCCGTTGCGGAGATGCCCAATCCCTCCGGGAAACGGGTCTTAAGCGTAATAATCAATCCTTCGGAGTGCGCTGACTCCGTTGATTTCATACCTGAAAAGGATGCAACCCCTTCAAGGTTACTGGAAATTATCAAGGAAGCGGGCATTGTCGAATACTATCAAAAGCCCACGTACCTTGCCCTGAAACCGGGAAAGAGGATTGACACCCTGATAATGAATGCAACTTTCCCCCTGATCACTAACGCTTACCTGGATTCCCTCGACAAAGTGCTCGAAGGGTTCAGGCTTATGCTTGAAGCAGGCGGGATCTCGAGGGGTGCAATCGTAATCCGGGCAGATGACAAGGAGTCCATCAAGGCTTTCAAGAACGCGAAGGTCGGGGGAAAACCTCTGACTGTTGCCCCGCTCATTGGAAAGAGGCACGCTGACTACTACTTCGAAGATTCGGATGACGAAATCATAGTGTTGGCCGGAGGCAAGATCACCTATACCCCCACTATGATGAACCTGCTTTCTGGCAATGTAATGGGCCGAAAGATCCCTCTGGGTTACGAACCTGCGGATGTGCATGTGGCAGTCTGCGGAGTAAAGTCAGCCAAAGCGGTATACGATGCCGTGTATGAAGGCAAGCCTTACCTTGAGAATGTGATCACGGTCACAGGAGCGGTTAATCGTCCCGGAAGCGTACTCGTTAAGTTCGGGACCCCGGTCAAAGATGTGATCGAGGCCTGCGGCGGTTACAAGGGTGAACCCGGAAAGGTCATTGTCAACGGGTCAAGGGTCGGAGTAGCTCTTTACACTGACGATTCCCCGGTTGCCAAGAATACCACGGGAATTGTTGTCCAGACAAAAGACGAGGTTCTCAGGGACGTGTCGTCTGCCTGCATTCACTGTGCCCGCTGTGTGGACGTCTGTCCCATGAACCTGCTCCCCGGAAGGATTGCAGTCATGGCGGACCAGGGGATGTACGAGAAATGCGGAGAATACTATGCATTGAGCTGCATTGAGTGTGGGGACTGTGCAGCAGTCTGTCCGGCAAAGAAGCACCTTGTCCAGCTCATCCGCTTCTCTAAGCTCCAGCTTCTGAAAATGTGTGCGGAAGCTGAACCCGCGGAGGTGACAGAATGACAACTTTTACAGTATCTCCTCCTCCCCACAGGAGATCGAAAATCTCTATCAAGACTCTCATGTGGGGCAGGGTCGCTGCCCTTGTTCCAATAAGTCTGGCGGCGATTTATTTCTTCGGATTCGCTGCACTCGGGAACATCGCTGCTTCCATTTTAGGTGCAGTAATTATCGAGTTAGCTATTGAAAAAGCGTTTAAATACGAGTTAACGATATTGGACGGAAACGCTGTTTACATCGGGCTTGTACTGGCTCTTATTTGTCCGCCGACACTGCCTGCCTGGATGATCTTCTTAGCGGCTATGTTTGCGGTAGGAATCTGTAAGCATGCTTTTGGAGGAATCGGGTCCTACGTTTTCCATCCGGCGCTTGCAGCCTGGGTTTTCCTGAGTCTTTCCTGGGCTCAGGACATGCTCCCCGGGTCTACCCCGATTACCAGCAGCTTTTCGGACATGATTTTTGAAACCGGAGCTGGATTCCTGGGAGAAGTTTCCCCAATTCTGGTGCTCCTCACCGGAGTTGCACTCATAGCCATGAAATTCATTGAGTGGAGGATCCCGGCCACTTATTTCCTGACAACGGTCATCCTGGCCGTGCTTCTTGGGGACCCGGTCTCCTATGTGATGACCGGAACTTTCCTCCTTGGAGTGCTTTTCATTGCTACCGACACCGTGACGTCTCCGGTTACCAAGAACGGAAGGATCATCTACGGAATCCTTTGCGGAGTCCTGACAGTGCTTTACGGGTACTTCTCAGGCAACTATGTGTGGGGTACCCTGTACGCACTCCTTCTCGCAAATGCAGTAGCCCCGTATATTGAAGTCAATACCCTTCCCAAGCCCGTGGGAGGTGTGGCGCATGAGTGATAACAAGGAAGTAGTGCAAGTTATTGTAGCAATGGTCCTGATTTCTGCTGTTGCGGCTGCGGCTCTTGCAGCGACCTATACCCCCACTCAGGAAGCATTAAAACTCTTACAGGAAGAGCAGCAGAAAGAAGCAATGAAAGCTATCCTTCCGGCAGCTGCGGATTTTGAGCCTGTAACCGGGGACCAGTTAGACGACGAAGGAAATCCGGTAGTTCTCTACTACCGTGGAGTTGATTCTTCTGGCAATGTTGTAGGATATGCGGTCAAAAGGAATCAGGTAGGCGCCCAGGGTACTATCCAGCTGCTTGCCGGAGTTTCGTCGGATTTCAACACAATAACGGGAGTGCAGGTGTTGAAACATTCCGAAACTCCTGGTCTCGGAGCCCTGATTGTAACTCCTGAATTCCAGGGACAGTTCTCGGACAAGCCGTTGTCCGACGTGAGCCTGAAGAGTAATGGTGGACAGATCGATGCCCTTACCGGAGCCACGATCTCTTCACAGGCCGTGGTGGATGCCCTGCACGGGGCAACGGATTACGTAGCCGCACAGGAGGGTTGAACATGAATCCGTTAAGTGAATTTATACGTGGAATTACCAAGGACAACCCGACCTTCGGGCTCGTGCTTGGGCTCTGTCCGACCCTTGCGGTCACGACATCTGTGGAAAATGGGATCGGAATGGCTATGGGGACTCTGTTTGTGCTGGTCGGCTCAAACGTGATGGTCTCTGCAATCAGGAATCATATCCCCGGGGCAGTCCGTCTTCCCATTGAAATCATTGTCATTGCAACCTTCGTTACGATCGTTGACATGGTGATGGAAGCGTTTACGCCGGCTTTGTATGAATCGCTAGGTGTGTTCATTCCCCTTATCGTGGTCAACTGTATTGTTATCGGAAGGGCTGAAGCCTATGCCCTGAAGAACGGGGTCTTTTACTCAACCATTGATGCCTTTGGTGAGGGCACCGGTTTCCTGCTCGTGCTGATGCTTATCGGCGGGATCCGTGAATTCCTCGGGACCGGTATCATCGACCCATTCGGGATCACAGTGATCAATGCGAGTGCATTCATGAACCCTGCAATGTTCATGATCCTGTCTCCGGGTGCCTTCCTTACAATCTCAGTACTGATGACGATGGTGAACTATCGCAAGCAGCAGAAAGCTGCAAAGGGTGGTTAAAATGGTGGAAAAGGCCTTATTTACAATCCTGCTTGAAGGAGTGTTTGTCAAGAACTTCCTTCTCATCCAGTTCCTGGGTCTATGTTCCTTCGTGGGTGTGACCAAGGATGTTAAAAGCGCTACAGGGATGTCAGGAGCTGTGGTCTTCGTCATGGCGATGGCTGCAACCGTATCCTTTGCGCTGTTTAATTACGTGTTAGTTCCCCTTAAGCTGGAGTTCCTGCGGACCATCGCCTTCATTGTGGTTATCGCAGCGCTCGTGCAGCTTGTGGAGTTCATCGTAAGAAAGCACGTGCCTGCACTCTACCGTTCACTTGGTATCTACCTGCCCCTGATCACCACCAACTGTGCGGTGCTCGGTGCGGTGCTCCTTAACGTCATGAATGACTACAACTTCATCCAGAGCGTTACTTTCGGAGTTGCAGCAGGGCTCGGGTACACCGTTGCCATGCTCATGATGGCTGGAATCCGCGAGCGGAGTAACATCGTAAACGTGCCGAAGGCTGTGGGAAGAGGCGTTACATACGCTTTCTTCGTCGCAACGATCATGTCCATGTCCTTCGTGAACTTCTTCGGGGTGATTCCGCTTGAGTGATGTACTTATAAACTCCGTAGCAGTTCTGGCGGGCCTCGGGTTTGCGGTCGGCGCAATGCTGGTCGCTGCTTCCAGGATCTTTAAAATCGATTCCAACCCCCTTATCGATGAGGTTGCGGAACTCCTGCCCGGAGCAAACTGTGGTGGCTGTGGGTATGCAGGATGTGCTGCCTGCGCAGAGGCGATCGTCGAAAGCGGAGCTCCCATAAATAGCTGTCCGGTGGGCGGTTTTGAGACTGCAAAGGAAATCGGCGCTCTCATGGGACAGGAAGTTGCGGAGTCCGAACCCGAGTACCCCTTTGTCCGCTGTAACGGCGGAAAGAGCTGTGTTACCCTCTTTGATTACGAAGGGGTGGACGGTTGTAAGGCTGCTCTGATGCTCTGTGACTCCAGAAAGGGTTGTTCCTACGGCTGTCTAGGGCTCGGGACCTGTGTCCGTGCCTGCCAGTTCGATGCCCTGTCCATGGGAGAAGACGGCTTTCCGCACGTGAACAAGAACCTCTGTACAAGCTGTGGGAACTG